>NZ_JBIWPA010000010.1:0-152125 GCF_044768035.1 Kitasatospora sp. NPDC101176 | reverse complement strand
GACGCAGACCCACCCACACCATCCCCACGACCCGAGAACGGCACCACCGGCGGCACCTCACCACCGCCGCCACCGTCACCACGCGGGCTCTCCGACGGCGAATCCGCCGTCGGCCTCCCATCCCCCCTCAACTCCCCCTGACGATCCAGGAACGCCGACACCCGCTCACCACGCGGCCCCGACGCAGACCCACCCACACCATCCCCACGACCCGAGAACGGCACCACCGGCGGCACCTCACCACCGCCGCCACCGTCACCACGCGGGCTCTCCGACTGCGAATCGGCGGTCGGCATCCGCTCCCCCCTCAACTCCGCCTGACGATCCAGGAACGCCGACACCCGCTCACCACGCGGCCCGTGCGACGCCCCGTCCAACCTGTGCCCCCCACCCGAGGACGGCACCACCGGATCGGCCTCCTCGGAGGCCTTGTCCGCCGTCGGGCGCCGCAAGTCCCGGAGTTCCGCCTGGCGGTCGAGGAACGCCCGCCGCATCTGCTCCTGCAGCGATTCGGCTTTCTTGGGCTGGTCGTTCTGCGGGCCGGGGCCTTCCGGTTCGGGGTTCCTGCGGCCGTCGGGGCCGGGGTGGGTCCCGGGCCGCGGTCCGTCGCCGTCACCGTCCCCGGACGGGTGCGGCGGCTTCCGCTCGGGCTTGGGGTCAGCCTTCGGGTCCGGCTTGGGATCCGCCTTCGGTCCGTCGCCGGTCGTGGCCGTGTTCCCGGACTCCGTGGCGCGGCGGGTCGGCGGCTCCGGGACGTTCCGGTTGCCGCCGGCGCCGCCGCTTCCGCTGCCACTCCCGTCGCCGGGCGCGTTCCCCTTGGGGTTGCCGTTCCCGCCGCCGCCGCCCTCCGCGGTCGCGCGAGCGCCCTGCGAGGTCGACCCCGCGTTACCGTCCGCACCGCCGCGGGAGGAGGACTCCGTCGGGACGGACGGCTTCCCGCCCGTCTCCTTCGCGTTCTCGGGGCCGCTCTTCGCCGATCCGCCGCCCTCGGTGCGGGGCGGGGTGAGCGAGGTGGTGCTGCCGCCCTCGAGGCCGGTCCGGTGCGCGCCGCCGCCCTCGGTGGGGCCGGGGACGTGCTCACCGAGCCTGGGCACCGGGAACGGCACGGCGTGGCCCGACAGGTTGGTGGCCAGCGAGAGCAGGGTCAGGGGGTGCAGCGGGCCGAAGTACTTGCTGGCGCCCGGGGGGATGTCGGCGTGCTGGAGGCTGTCGACGAACCTGACGTACTTGGTCATCAGGGGCGAGGCCGCCGCGTGCAGCAGGTGGCGTGCGCCGCCCATCAGGAACCCGGCGAGGAAGCTCGCACCGCTGGCGGTGAACTGGTGCTCCGGCTCGTAGATGAGGTTGTAGAAGCCTTCGCTGAGGTACTGGTTGGCGCCCATCTTGACCTGCTCGCCCAGTGCGTGGCCGAGCACGAACATCATGTTCAGCTTGTCGACGCGCCCGGCGAGTTCGGGCAGCTTCTCGGCGAGCAGGCGCAGTTCGCCGTTGGCCACCCTGGAGTTCTCGGCGATCTCGCGCAGGGCGGTGGCGAGGGCCGCACGGCTCTCCGGCGACTTGGCCCACTTCTCGACGAAGGCCTCGCCGAACCTGGTGCCGAGCTGCCGGGCGAGGTCCTTGCCGATGCCCTCGCCGAGGTGCTTCTCGAAGGAGGTGGCCAGGCTCTCGGTGAACCGGGCGCCGGCGTTGGCGCCGCTCTTGCCGCCGGCGGTGAAGCCCCTGCCGAGGAAGGAGGAGTTCTCCCGGAGGATCTTGTCGATGCCGGCGGCGAACCGGTTGGCGGCCTCGTCGCCGAGGGCGTGTCCGGCGCCCGCCCCGGCCTCCTTGCCGCCGACGTTGCCCAGCTCCTTGCCCCCGAGGTTGCCGAGCTCCTTGCCGCCGATCTTCCCGAGGTCTCCGGCGCCGGCCTTGGCGAGGCCGCCGGCGAGGCCCTTCAGTGAGTTGCCCAGCTCCTTCTGGACGAACAGCTTGCCGATCCCCATCCCGAAGAGCTTCCCCAGACCCATGCCGAGCAGGTGGAGCGGTCCCGCGATCACGCCGCTGATCGCGCCGAAGATCGCGGCCTGCTTGGTGAGGTCCTTGTCCCACTCGTGCCGGTTGCCCTGGGCGAACTGGATGCCCTGGATGATGCCGTCGAGCACCAGGGCGCCGAGGACACCGAAGAAGGTGTGGGTGAGGATCACCTGGAGGAGCTTCTTCAGCAGGGCGATGATGATCGCCTTCGCCGCCTGTTTCGCGCCCTCGACGGCGAGCAGCGAGGCGCCGCCGGTGAACGGGGCCCAGAAGATGGCCAGGGCGATCTCGATGACCAGTTGGACGATCTGACCGATGATCATCCACTTCGTGTACTCGACGGTGTTCGCGACCTTCCCCGCGAACTCGCCCAGCTCGTGGCAGAGCCTGCCGGCCGTGGTCAGGTAGTCGTCCTCGCCCGAGCTGCCGATGAACCGGCCCATCTCGCGGGTGAAGGCGTCCGCCGCCTCGCCCTCGAACTGCTGCTGGCACACCGCCACCAGCTCGGCGATGTACTCCCGGAGCTTGGGCAGGTCCTCGGACAGCGCCTGGTAGTCGTCGCGGACGTCCCGCAGCTCCCCCTCCTTGGACTCCGGCCACGGCATCCCGGTGAGGATGTGGAAGAACGACGCGACACCGGGCGAGACCTGGAGCGTGGAGTGGGCCATGGCGGGGGGAGCCTCCGGGCGTGGAGCTGCTGGTGCGGGGTGGGGAGGGCGCCGGTCGGACACGCCTCAGTGGCGCCGGGGGAGGCTCACTTCACGAGGTCGGTGGCGTGCTGGTCGGTCGCGTCGAACAGGTCGGCGGTGTCCTGGCCGTGCCGGGAGATGCTCAGCAGCTTGTTACGGATGCCGTCGACCAGGTTGGTCAGGTTCTCCGTCGGCTCGTCGACCTTCTCGTGGTACTGCTTGCCGATCTGGTCGGATCCGGCGGCCGTGCGGTTCTTCGCCCCGACCTCGACGATCTCGACCTTGACCTTCTCGACCAGCTCCGACATCTCGTCGAACTTGCCGAACGCGGACTTGAGGTCCTCGAGCTTCATCAGCCGCTTAGCCATTGAACTCCTCCTGCCGGTGGGAGGGCCGGGCCGCGTCGGCGCCCGGCCGCATGGCGGTGAGCGGCGCCAGCAGTGCGTCCAGGTCGAGGCCGCTCACCACCGAGAGGAGTTCGTCCTCCCCCTCGCCGGCGACGGCCAGCCGCAGCGATTCACCGACCCCGTCGAAGGCCCGCATGGACCGGCTGATCTGTTCGCCCATCCGCGCCTTGGCCTCGTTCAGCACGTCCTTGAGGACGGCGGCGAGCTGGGCGGGGGCCATCTCCTGGTACGCGGTGGTGTGGAAGGTGAGCGCGAGCACCTCGCCCTGCGAGCCGACCTGCGCGGTGACCATCCGGTCCTTGGACGTCGCCGAGGCGGTCGCGGCCTGCAGCTCGCGCGCCGTCTCGGCCATCCGGGCTTGCTGTTCCTCCAGGGCAGCCATCGCCTGCGCGAGGTGCTGCTCGATCGAGAACGTCATCTCCGTGTCTCCCTCTCCACTCTCGAATCGCCGGCCGGGTCTCAGCGGCCGATCACGCCGCTGACCGCACCGGTGTCGGTGCCCCAGACCTCTTCGTCCTCGGCCAGCCAGGTGGTCCGCTGGCGGCCCTTCTCGCCCTGGCCCGTCCCGCCCATGCCGCCGGCCATCGGCGGGACCATGGGCATCCCGCCGGCGCCGCTGGTGTTCACCGTGCGGCCCCGCAGCGCGGCGGCCTCCTCCGCGGCGCGCTCGGCGGCGGCCTTCTGACTCGCCGCGGCCTTCTCCGCCGCGGCCGCGGAACCGGTCATGGCGCCCTTGCCGACGGTGGGCACCGGGCCGCCGTTCTCCAGCGCCCGGGGGCCGAGCCCGCTGGCGGTGCCGACGATCCGGGAGCCGTTCGCGCCGGCACCGCCGATGCCCTCCTGGGTGCCGCCGGAGCCGAACAGCCCGGGGTAGAGGCCGAGCGAGCCGGTGCCGGAGGTGCCGTCGACGGTGCCCGGGTCGAGGCTCCAGGAGGCCGGGTCGGAGCCCGACCAGCGCGAGCCGCCGTCGAGGCCCCCGCTGCCGGTGCCGCCGGTCCAGTTCCCCGGGCCACCGCTGCCCGCTCCGCCGGTCCAGTTCCCGAGGCCGCCGCTGCCGGTACCGCCGCCCGACGAGGCCAGGGCCCGCTGCTGGTCGCGGACGCGCTGGAGGTAGTCGGAGACCGGCTTCTTCTGGGGGTCCAGCAGGGTGCCGTCCGCGGCGACGCTGGAGCCCTTCTCCACCACGACCGGGTTGCCGTTGGCGTCGAGGACGGGCTTGCCGTCGGCGTCGACCACCGAGCCGTCCTCCTTGACGGTGGACCCCTTGGGCACCTTGGCGTTGGGCCCGTAGACCCCGCCGCCGCTGCCCGCCGGCACGTACGCGCCCGGGGGGACGACGACCGGCTTGCCGTCCTTGCCGAGCACCTCCTTGCCGTTGGCGTCGTAGACCTTGCCCCCGTCGCCGATGTAGCCGCCGGGCGGGAGGAGGACCGGCTTGCGGTCCTTGTCCAGGAGCGGCTTGCCGTCCTTGTCGAGGATCGGGGTGCCGGCGCCGGTGCCGCCGCCCGTCCCTCCGGTGCCGCCGCTCCCCCCGGTGCCGATCCCGCCGATGACCGGCGGGGGCACGTGCCCGGTGCCGCCTCCCCCGCCGCCGGTGTTCTGGTGGTCGCCGCCGAGGCCGGTGCCGCCGCCGAGGTCGCTCTTGTCGCCGGCGCCTCCGCTGCCGTCGCCGCCGAGCTTGGTCTCGCTCCCGTCGCCGCCGCCGGGGGGCGGCGGGCCGCCTCCGGTGCCGGTGCCCGGGTCCGGCGCGTCCTTCGGGGGGAGGGTGATGCCGACCGGCAGGAGCCCGAAGAACAGCTTGTTGATCAGCGGCTGGTAGACGGTGTCCAGCGCCGTCATCGCGGTGTTGCCGGGCCCGTCCAGACCGGTCTGGACCTTGGCCAGCCAGTTCGTCTTGGCGGCGGCGTCGAGCGCCGTGTAGAACTCGGCGTTGTGCGGGTCCCCGAAGGGGGTGTCGAACTTCCAGCCGGTGGCCTCCCCGGTCCAGTCCGGGGCGTGGGCGTGCATCACCTTCACCAGCTCCTCCAGGATGCACTGGTAGGGGAAGCCGGTCGCGTACCAGGCCTGTTGGGCGGTCCAGAGCTCCTCGATCGTGACGCCGATCTGCTGCGCGGCGGTCTCCAGCATCGGCTTGTAGTTGGCCCCGACCAACTGGTTCTGCAGGTCGTCGAGTTCACCGGCGAAGCGCTGCAGGAGGATCTTGAACTCGCCCGCCGCGTCGCCCTCCCAGGTGTCACCCGAGGAATTGATCTTCGAGGCCCACTCGCGGGCCGCCTTCGCCTGCATCGTCAGCCACTTGACGCTGTCGTCGATGGCCGTGGCCGCGGCGAGCAGGCTCTGCGGGTGGATCGTGTCGTTGCCCCTGGTGCTGATGCCGAGCTTCTCGGTGGAGCCCGCCGGGACCTTCACCTTCACGTCCGGACGGATCGGCCCGAGGATCAGCTCCGCCTGGTGGTTGAACTTCGACAGCGGGCCGGTGGGGTCGTTCCCCCACTTCGAGTAGTCGATGTGGATGGAGACCTGGAAGTGGCGCTCCTTCTTCTGCGCGCCGTCGTAGAAGTTCATCGCCCACCAGACGTCCGGCACGCCCGTCCCCGACCCGTCCCACGCCTTCTGGTCGGCCGAGAAGTACCCGTCGAGGACCTCGAAGTTCCCGGTCAGCCAGGGGGCCGCCTTCGGCCCCGCGACGTCGGCCCGTCGGACGATCTCGACCGGCACCCCCGACTTCCTGGGGTTGAACGCGGTGAGGATGTCTTCCCAGAGCAGGGGCACGAGGGTCTCCGGAGGGGTGGATGAACGGGCGGGGACGGGACGGGGCCGGTCACGGACGGGTACCGGCGACGGACGGGGCGGCCCGGGGCGGCCGGGGGCGGGGTGCTACTTCCCGCCGCCCGCACCGCCGCCGCCCCCGCCGGCGCCGATGACGTCCTGCAGGATCTGCATCATCTGGGCCGCCGTCAGGGCGTGTTCGTGGGCGTCGTCCATCTGCCGGAGGAAGTCCTTGATGTCGAGCCGGGACTTCTCCAGCTGGGCGTGGAACTTCTTGAAGTCCTCCACCACGGGGCCGGCCAGGCTGTTCGCGAACAGGTCGTGCAGGTGGGTGCCGTTCTCGAAGTTGCCCGCGAGCAGCTCGGTGAAGTGGTTGGTCCCGCTCTCACCGCCCTTGCCGCTGAACCCCAGCATGGCGGTGAAGCCCGGGTCGCCCTCCAGCTTGCGCACGTAGGCCGGGAGGACGGTGTCCGCGAAGTTGACCAGGTCGTCGTGGTCGACGCTGAGGGTCGTGACCTGGGGGTCCGGGGGCGGGGTCGGGCTACCCATCGCGCCCGCCCGTCCCGCGGACCCGGTGCGCCGCGGTCATCAGCCGACGCCCTGGCCGGCGCGGCGGTCCGCGTCGCGCAGCAGGCCGTGCATGAGGCGCAGCGTGCCGACGCCGTCCTTGATCTCGTTCACCATGTCGCTGTCCCGGTCGGACAGGGAGTTGTAGAAGGTGTCGGCCGCGGTGGCGAGGTCACCGCTGAGCTGCGCCTGGGCGGTCCTGATCGCCGTCATGCAGTCCTTCATCGCCGCGTGCATGCCGTCACTGGCCTGCTGCAGGGCGTCCGCCGCCTCGTCGATGTTGGCGTGGTGGAGCGCGATGTCGCTCGGCTGGTCCCGCGGGGTGTCGGCCATGGCCGTCCTTTCGGTGGTACGTCGGTCCGGTGAGAGGGGGTCAGCGGGGGTTGAGGCCGTGCTCGACCTCGAGGGAGAGGTTGCTGCCGCCCCACTTGGTGCTGGCGCCGAGCGCCTCGGTGTGGGCGTTGCGGATCTGCTGGTGCCCGCTGGAGAAGTGGTCCTGGAAGGTCTGGTAGGCGGTCTTGAGCTGCCGGTACTGGTCCTGCCACTCGTGGATCTTGTTCTGGTAGGCCGTGCTGCACGCGGCCTGGAAGTGGCGGTGGACCTCGAGGTTCACGTCCTCGACCTGCATCCCGGCCCGGAACATGGCCTGGACGTGGGTGTCGAGGGTGGTCAGGACGGTCCTGACGGCCGCGTCCTGGACCTGCAAGAAGGCGGTCACGGGTTTCCCTTCGTCGGTGCGGGCTGCCGGTGGATCCCGGTACATCCGGTTCAACGGCGGTGCGGAACGCGGTGGTTCAGCGCGGACAGAGCGGATCGGACGGGCGGGCGGCGGTGGCCGCCGGGGCCGGCTCCGCGGGGCCGGCCAGCGCGGCCGGGTCGAGGCCGGGGCCGGTCGGGAGCAGGGCCAGCAGGCTCTCCGGCAGGGCGGACGGCGCGGTGCCGTCGTAGCCGAGCTGCTTGACGGCGGCCGCCGACGCGAGCGGGTACTTCACCCCGGCATCGGTGACCAGGTAGAGGGTGCTGCCGAGGCCCGCGCTGGACAGCGCCCGGACGAGGGCGCCGCCGCCGGGCCGGACGGCGATCCGGTCGGCGCCCGCGCAGGCGGGGGCCACCCCGGGCTGGGCGGCCGGCGGCGCGCCGGTGACGGCGCCGGCGTCGAGCAGGGTGACGGAGGTGGTCGGCGCCTGCCCGGTGAGGTGCAGCTCGGCGCAGACGCCCCGGCCCGGGGGGACCGTCACCAACTCGGGCGGCGCGGAGGGCAGTGCGGGGGTGCCGGACCGCCCGGCCGGGCGCGCCGGCGCGGTGTGCGCGGCGAGGTCGGCCGGGCCGAGGGCGACCGGGGTGACGGCGCCGTCCTGGTAGGCGGTGTGCTGGGTGCGGGGGTCGTTGGCGAGCAGTTCGAAGGCCATCCGGTCGAGCGGGGCGAGGCCGGCGGCGGTCAGCAGGTAGGGGTCGCCGCCGGGGCCGGTGAAGAGCTGGCCGATCCGGGTGGGCTGCCCGGCCAGCTGCGGTCCGGCGGTGCCGCGGCCCTCGACGTCGGGGAAGGCCAGGTCGGGGCCGGCGGCCAGCGCATTGAGGAAGGCCGAGGTCACCGGGTAGGCGGTGACGGCGGGCTGGCCGAGGGCGCGCCGGGCGCCGCCGGCGCCGTCCAGGCGCAGCCGGCGGCCGTGCCAGAGCAGGTACTCGGTGCCGTCGGGGGCGGCGACCAGGGCGGCCTGGCCGTCCGTCAGCCCGGCGCCCCGGGCGGCAGCACCGACGGCCAGGTCCAGTTCGGGGAGCCGGCCGCCAGCGGGCCCGGGCCGGCTGACGGCGCAGGCCAGCCAGGGCGCGTCGGCGAGCCGGCCGGGCTCGGGCAGGCCGTCGGGGGCGCCGAGGATGCCGATCGGGGCGCCGCGCGGGGTGTCGGCCAGCGAGCGCACCCCGACCTGGTCGACGACCAGCTGCTCGCCGGCCAGGAGCCGGGCGCTTGCCTCGTTCAGCACGGGGTGCAGGGCGCCGTCCAGGTAGAGGTAGCGGGCGCCGCTCTCCTTGACCACCACCAGGGTGCCGGGCTTGCGCCAGCCGGTGGCCCCGCCGGGGACCATCACGCCGTACACGGCGACGCCCAGGCAGACCAGCACGGCGACGACCAGTCCGGCGACGGTGCCGCGGGAGGTGCGCCCGGCAGGGGTGTCGGCCGCGTCGGGTTCGCCGCGCAGCATGCCGGTGGCGAGCCTGCCCATCACGAACAGGTGGGCCTGCACCTGGTCGCGCTTCGACTGCATCTCGGGGTCTCCTTGGGCGTGTTCCCGGCACCTGCCGGGCCGGGGACGGGGGGTGCGTGCCGGTTCCGGCTCAGCCGGCCAGGCCGCGCAGCGCGTGGTAGACGCCGGCCACCGCCAGCGCCAGCGGGATCACCGCGACCGCCGCCGCGGTGTGCAGCAGGTCGGCGGCCCGGCCCCAGTACGGCAGCAGCCGGCGCCCGGGGATCGTCCAGGCGGTGACGGCCAGCGCGGCCGCCGCCACGAGCAGCAGGACCAGCACCGACAGCCGGCCGCCGGTGGGTTCGCCGACCACCCGGTGACCGAGCAGCAGCGCCGGGCCGTAGACGCCGGGCAGCAGGACGGACAGCCGCTGCGGGATGCTGCCGATGGCGCGGGCGTGCAGCAGCAGCAGGACGGACAGCGTGGCGGTGAGGGCCGTGCCGGCCCAGCCCGGCTCGTCGGCGACCAGTGTCACGCAGCCGGTCAGGACGACGCCGAGCGCCAGGTGGAAGGCGGTCAGGTAGCCGTCGGCGACGGCGCTGCGGCTGCGGACGGTGGCGCTCGGCACGGCCGCGATGCCCTCCTGCAGTTCCTCGGCGTTGCGCGGCAGCGCGGGCAGCCGCAGCCCCGACAGCCGGAAGCAGATCCCCGGCACGAAGGCCCCGACGATCACCGCGAGCACGGCCAGCACCGCCGCCGTCTGCCCGCCGTCCTGACCGCCCAGCAGCAGGGCGCCCGCCAGCACGCCGTACAGCGCGGTCAGCACCGCGCCGAGGAACAGCGGTGCCGCGCAGCCGACCGCGGCCAGGGCCAGCACCGCGGCCCCGGCGGCCGCGCAGCCGCCGGCCAGGAACCGGGCGCCGGTCGCGCCGGGCGCGCCGCCGGTCGGCAGCAGGGCCCCGGCCAGGGCCAGGTAGGGCACGGCGGCGGCGCCGAGCGCGGTGCCGGCGCCCGCGTCGCCGACGGCCCGGGAGGCGCTCAGGGCGCCCAGCAGCAGGAGCAGGCCGGTGGCGGCCGCGGCCAGCACCCGCGGCTGCGCGGGGCCGGGGAGCAGCAGGACGGCGAGGCCGCCGACCAGGGCGGTCACGGCCAGTCCGAGCGCGAGGTGGTGGGTCAGCGCCGGGCGCCAGGTGTCGGAGCGGGCCCGCATGCCGGTGGCGACGGCGTCGGGCAGGTCGTCGTAGTGGACCTCGGGCAGCGCGTCGCGGCGCGGGCGCAGGTGGAGTTCGTCGCCGTCGTGCAGGTCGAGGGCGTCGGCGCCCAGCTCCTCGTCCAGCGGCGGGCCGCCGAGGCGCTGCAGGATCCAGCCGTCGTGCTCGACGCCCTGTTCCTCCAGCTCGGGGCCGGCGTGGGCGAGGACCGCCGGCAGCAGGTCGGCCAGCGGGACGTCGGCGGGGACGGCGAGTTCGAGCACCGCCGCGGGGGTGCGGAACCTCAGTCGGCACAGTCCGGCGACGGCGGTCCCGTTCGCGCTCCCGTTCACTGCTCTCCCTCACGACACGCCCAGATCCGGTGTGGCGAGGTGGCCGCCCGGGCCCGTCTGGGGGAGGGGCGGGCCCGGGCGTCACCTCACCTGGAGCCACGGGCGGCGGAGCGCGCCGGGTTCACCGCGGGTGGAACCGGCTCGCGCTGAACCCGGCCCGGCGCCCGGTCCGTCGTCCCGGGTGGACGGTGCGCGTCCGTCGCGGCCGGCGCTCCGGGCGGCCGGTCCCGAGCCGTCCCGAGCCGTCCCGAGCCGAGGAGCCCTTCGTTGAGTGTGGTGCTGGTCAACCGTCCGCCGCGGCGCCCCGGCCCGGCGATGCCCGACGGCGAGATCCAGTTGCAGGAGCCGCCGGTCCTGCCGGAGTCGCAGAGCGGCATGTCCAACATGATCATGATGGCTCCGATGGCGCTCAGCTCGCTGTCGATGGTCTTCGTCTTCCTGCGCCCCGGCGATGGCGGCGGCGTCATGACCTACGTCGCGATGGGCATGATGGCGCTGTCCGCCGTCGGCATGCTGGTGACCCAGCTGATCCGCGGAGCCAGTGACCGCAAGCGGGAACTGCGCGCGGAACGCCGCGACTACCTGCGCTACCTCTCCCAGGTCCGCCGCCAGGTGCGCGACCGGATCGCCCGTCAGCAGGCGGCGCTGGCCTGGCGCCACCCGGCGCCCGCCGCGCTCGGCTCGCTGGTGCGCACCTCCCGGCTGTGGGAGCGGCGCAGCGCGCACCCGGACTTCGGCGACGTGCGGATCGGCACCGGGCACCAGCGGCTCGCGGTGCGGCTGGCCCCGCTGTCCACCAAGCCGGTGGAGGACCTGGAGCCGCTGTGCGCGCACGCGCTGCGCCGACTCATCCACGCCTACGGCACCGTCGCCGACCAGCCGATCGCCGTCTACCTGCGCGGCTACGCCCAGGTCCTGCTGCGCGGCGGGGACGACGCCGCGAACCGGGCGCTGGCCCGCGCGATGCTGGCGCAGCTGGCGCTCTTCCACGCCCCCGACGAGCTGCGGATCGCCGTGGTGACGGAGCCCGCGCGGCAGCAGGAGTGGGAGTGGACCAAGTGGCTGCCCCACGCCCTGCACCCCGAGGAGGTCGACGGGGTGGGGCCCGTGCGGCTGGTGGCGGGGTCGCTGGTGGAGATCGAGCAGCTGCTCGGCGACGAGTTCGCCGGCCGCCCGCCGTACGAGCCGGAGGCCCAGCCCGGCCGGGACGAGCCGTTCACCGTGATCGTGCTCGACGGCCCGCAGGCGCCGCCCGCGGGCCGCGCCGCACTGGCCGGCTGGCGCAACGCCGTGCTGCTGGACCTCGGCGACACCCTGGAGTGGAAGCCGCTGCGGCACCGGCTGCGGCTGCGGATCGAGGACGGCCGGCTGGCCATGGTCGGGGCCGACCGCAACCACCGCGACGAGGTGACCGACCTCGGCCGGCCCGACGGACTGTCGCTGCCGGCGGCCCGCCGGCTGGCCACCCTGCTCGCCCCCTACCGGATCGGCGACACGGCGGACGCCGGGGAGCCGCTGGCCACCGACTTCGACCTCGCCGCCCTGCTCGGCATCCGCGACCTGCAGCGGCACGACGTCGGCCAGGGGTGGGCCGGGCGGGCCCCGCGCGAGCGGCTGCGGGTGCCGCTCGGCATCGCCGGCGACGGCACGCCGGTCGAACTCGACATCAAGGAGTCCGCGCAGGGCGGCATGGGCCCGCACGGCATGCTGATCGGCGCCACCGGCTCCGGCAAGTCCGAACTCCTGCGCACCCTGGTGCTGGCGCTCGCCCTGACGCACTCCTCGGAGACCCTCAACTTCGTGCTCGTCGACTTCAAGGGCGGCGCGACCTTCCTCGGCCTGGACCGCCTGCCGCACACCTCGGCGGTGATCACCAACCTGGCCGACGAGGCCGCCCTGGTCGACCGCATGCGCGACGCGCTGCACGGCGAACTCGTCCGCCGTCAGGAGCTGCTCCGCTCGGCGGGCAACTACTCCTCGCTGCTGGACTACGAGACCGCCCGCGCCGCCGGCACCCCGCTGGACCCGTTGCCGACCCTCTTCGTGGTGGTCGACGAGTTCTCCGAACTGCTCGCCGCCCACCGCGACTTCATGGACCTCTTCATCATGATCGGCCGCCTCGGCCGCTCCCTGGGCGTCCACCTGCTGCTCGCCTCCCAGCGCCTCGACGAGGGCCGCATGCACGCCCTCGAGTCCCACCTCTCCTACCGGATCGGCCTGCGCACCTTCTCCGCCATGGAGAGCCGCGGCGTGCTCGGCGTCCCCGACGCCTACCAGCTGCCCCCGCAGCCCGGCAACGGCTTCCTGCGCAGCGACATCGCCACCCTCACCCGGTTCAAGGCCGCCTACGTCTCCGGCCCCTACCGGGCCCGGCGCCCCGCAGCCGCCCGTCAGGAGGCCGCGGCGGGCCAGGTCGCCCACTACGGCACCGGCTACGTGGCGCCGCGTCAGCCCGTCGCGCCGCCGGTCGCCACGGAGCCGGAGGAGACCCCGGAACAGACCCGCACCCTGCTCGACCTCGCCGCGGAACGGCTCACCGACGCGGGCCCGCCCGCCTACCAGGTGTGGCTGCCGCCGCTGGGCGTCCCGCCCACCCTCGACCAGTTGCTGCCACCGCTCGCCCCGCACCCCGAGCACGGCCTCACCACCGAGACCGGGTCCGGCCGCGGCACCCTGACGGTGCCCCTCGGCGTCATCGACCGCCCCTTCCAGCAGGTCCGCGACCTGCTCACCGCCGACCTGTCCGGGGCGGGCGGCCACGTCGGCGTCGCCGGCGGCCCGCAGAGCGGCAAGAGCACCCTGCTGCGCACCCTGATCACCGGGCTCGCACTCACCCATACCCCGCGTCAGGTGCAGTTCTACTGCCTGGACTTCGGCGGCGGCACGCTCTCCTCGCTGCGCGGGCTGCCGCACGTCGGCGGGATCACCGGTCGGCACGACCCGGAGCGGGTGCTGCGCACCGTCGCCGAGGTCAACGGCATCCTCGTCCGGCGCGAACAGCGCTTCGCCGAGCTCGGGATCGACTCCGTCGCCGCCTTCCGCCGCCGACTCGCGGCCGGCGAGCTGCCGGACGAGCCGCACGGCGACGTCTTCCTCGTCATCGACGGCTGGAACACCGTCCGCCAGGAGTTCACCGACCTCGCCCCCGCCCTCACCCTGATCGCCCAGCGCGGCCTCAACTACGGCATCCACCTGATCGTCGGCACCACCCGCTGGGGCGAGGTCAGCGGCGCCCTGCGCGACCTCCTCGGGACCCGCTTCGAACTGCGGCTCGGCGACGCCGTCGACTCCGCCGTCAACATGCGGGCCGCCGGCACCGTCCCGAACGTCCCCGGCCGGGGCCTCACCACGGACGCGATGCACTTCCTCACCGCCCTGCCCCGGCTGGACGGCGGCGGCAGCGCCGAGGACCTCGGCGAGGGCGTCGCCGACCTGGTCGACGCCGTCGCCGAGCACTGGAGCGGTCCGCGCGCTCCCGAGATCCGGATGCTGCCGCTGCAGCTGCCCGCCTCCGCCCTGCCCGCCCCCGAGGGCCGGCTGCGCGTCCCGCTCGGGCTCCAGGACGTCACGCTCGCCCCGCTCTGGCACGACTTCGAGGAGGCCCCGCACCTGGTCGTGGTGGGCGACAGCGAGGCCGGCAAGACCAACCTGCTCAAGCTCGTCGCCGACGCCGTCACCACGGCCTACCGCCCCGACGAGGCGCGGATCATGCTCATCGACTACCGTCGCGTCCTCCAGGAGGCGGTGCCCCAGGAGTACCGACTCGGACACGCCGTCAGCGTCGACGTGCTGCGCCAGATCGTCGACGGCGCCGCCCGCGCCATGGCCAACCGGCTGCCCGGCGCCGACATCGCCCCTGCGCGGCTGCGGCTGCGCGACTGGTGGGAGGGGCCCGAACTGTTCATCGTCGTCGACGACTACGAACTGGTCTCCGGCTCCCCCGGCGGCTACGGCAGCCACCCCTTCGAGCCGCTGCTCGACTACCTGGCCCAGGGCGCCGAACTCGGCCTGCACCTGATCGTCGCGCGCAGCGCCAACGGCGTCGGCCGGGCCTCCTCGGACCAGCTGCTGCGCCGGCTGGCGGAGGTCAACACCCCGGCGGTGCTGCTGTCCTGCCCGCCCAGCGAGGGCTACCTGTTCGGCGACACCAAGCCCCGCGTCCTCCCGGCCGGGCGCGGCCTGTACATCACCCGGCGCCGCACGGTACAGCTGCAGACGGCGGTCGTCGCGGAGGGCGACATCGAGGAGGCGTCCTGAGGGGAGCCTCGTCGGGGCGGGCGGCAGGGAGGAGGTCGGGGCGTGGGGCGTGCGGCCGCCGGCCGGCCCCGCGGTGAACCCGGCCCCGCGGTGAACCCGGCCCGGCGCCGCGGCCGTAGAGCCGGGTGACGCGCCCGGCAGACGCGACCGGGCGCCGGGGAGGCGGGACGATGACCACACCAGCGCACGCGGCAGGGGACGCCCCCCGCACCGCCGGGGCGGGCCGGCGCCTGCTGACCCGCCGTCGCACCGCCGCCGCGCCGCCGCCCGCCACGCTCCACCGGGTCGGACCGCACTTCGTGATCGCCCCCGGCGGTGCGGACGGTGACGCTCCGACCGCCCTGCCGGGTGCGCTCACCGACGCCCTGCAGCTGCTCAGCCCCGTCGCCCGGACCGTCACCGTCCTCGCCGCCGCCCCCGACGCGCCCGCCGTCCTGTTCGGCCGGCTGGACGAGCTCACCCGCACCGCGGCCGCCCGGGACGCCACCGCCCTCGTCCTCGCCGCCTCCGGACTGGCCGCCGCCCCCGACACCGGGCGCCGGCCCGCCGAACGGATCGCCGAACTCGCCGGACTCGGGGTCGTCGCCCCGGACGGCCTGGTCACCCTGCGGCCCGACGGCACCCTGCTCACCAGCGGGCCCAGCGACGACACGCCGTCCTCCTGGTGGCTCTGCACCCCGGCCGGCCACCTGCGACGGCTCGGGCCGCTCTGGCCGCTGCCCCCGGAACCCGCCGCACCGCCCGCCCGGTCGGCACCCGTGCCGCCCGCGGCCGACCCGGCACGGCCCGCCGCCGCACCCCCCGCCGCCGCGATGCCCGGACCGGACCTCCCGGAGGCCCCGGACGGCCCGCAGGCCCCGCCCGCCCCGAGCGGCTCGCACCCCGCCGACCCGCTGGTCACGGCGCTGCCGCACGGCTACTGGATCCGCACCCGCCCCGCCCCCGACGGTCCCCCCGGCCCGCTGACCAGGGCCCGGGCCGACGAGGGCACCGTCGTCCTGGTGGTCGGCGACCCCGGGACGCCCCTCCCCCCGGCCGAGGAGCTCGCCGACCGGCTCCGCGCCCTCCTCCCCGACGGGCCCGGCGGCGAGCCCCCGGAGCTGCTGCTCAGCGCCCCCTGGGCCACCGTCAGCGCGCTCACCGCCCTGGCCGACGGCCTCGCCACCGCACTCGGGCGCGACCTCCGCGCCGCCGTCGGACTGCCGCTGCGCACGGCCGCCGGCTCCTCCTCCCGGGTGCTCGCCGCCGACGGCACCCCCGCCTGGGAGCCCTGGCTCACCGAACTGACCGCCTCCCCCGCCCGCGGCCGCGTCGTCGCCTCCGCCTGGCGCACCGCCCCCGGCGGACCGCCGAGCTGCGGACCGGCGCTGTACCGGACCCCGGTCCCGGGCTGGCTCCTGGAGGCGGTGCCCGCGGGGCTCTGGCTGCGGCCCCGGGCGGAGCCGCAGGACCGCGGCCCCCGCCTGCGGGAGCCGGACCGGGCCCGCCCGCTGCTGATCGCCGGTGCGGACGGGCTGCCGGTGCCGCCGGAGGTGCTCGGCGTCCTGGAGGACCTCCGCGCCTCCCTGACCGCGCCGGGTGCGACCGCACCCGACCTGCTGGTCCAGGGCGTGTCCGCGCGCGGTGCCGCCGAGGAGCCGGCCGCCCCGGCCGCCGTGCCGGCCGCCGCCGTCCCGCCGCCCGCGGTCCTCCGCGCCGGGCCCCCGGCCGGGGCGAGCGGGGCCGCGGAGCCTGAGGCCTCTGCGGAACCCGAGGCAGCCCCGGCGCCCGAGGCCGCCGAGGAACCCCGGGAGCCCACCGCGCCCGCGGAACCTCCCGTCGCCCCCGCCGCCGCCCGGCTCCTCGCACCGGACGGCGGCACCGTCTCCGGGCGGCCGAGCACCGCCGCCGAACGGGCCGCCTTCCGGGCCCTGGTGGGCGAGCACTTCCAGCGCAGCGCCAGTCGGGCCGAGCAGGCCGCGACCCGACTGCCGGCACTGCGTTCGCACACCCGGGACGACCTGAAGAGCGACCTCGCCGCGGTCTACCTGCACCACGTCGACACGGGCGTCCCGGTGTCCCGCGCCGAGCTGGTCGCGTCGGCCCGCCGGCCCGGCGGCGGTCCACTGGCGGCGTACCTGGCCTGCCTCGGGTCCGGGCTGCGGCGGCTGCCGAACCACCGCGGGGCCGTCCTGCTGGGTGCCGACGCGGGGGCCGAGGTGCTGCGCCACTACACCCCGGGGGCGCTGCTGGTGGAGCCGGCGCCGGTGGTCGGGACGCCCGCCGCGGAGGTGCTGCCGGGGACGGCGGTCGAGTTCCTGGTGTGGTCGGCGACCGGCCGCCGGACGTCGGTGATGGCCGAGGACGGCGAGCCCGAGGTGGTGTTCCCGCCCGGCTCCCGGTTCTCCGTCCTGGAGGTCGTGCCCGCCGCGGAGGGCCGCCCGGACCGGGTCCTGCTGCGCGAGGTGGGCCCGGGCGGACCGGCCGAGTCGGCGGACGAACGCGACCGCCAGGCCCGCACCCGGCTGCTCGACTGGCTGGAGCGCCGTGACGCCCTCGCCCCGGAGCTGCGGCGCCCGTCGGCCCGGCCCGGGCGCCTGCACCTGACCCCGGGCGTCGCCGCGCCCTCATGGGACTGACACCCCGCCGGCCCGACGGTGCAGCGGCCGCCCCTGAAGGGCGAACCCCGACGGCCGCCGACTGAACGACGTCGGTACCGGGGCTTGTCCCTAGCCCGCGGGCGTACTGCGCGGTTCGACGCGGAAGTCGAACGCGACGGTCCCGGGATCGACGGCCGTCACACCGCCGTCGACGGTGAGCACCGCCCCGTTGACGAAGGACGCGGCCGGCGAGAGCAGCCAGGCGATGGCCTCCGCGACCTCCTGCGGCTCGCCGGGGCGGCGCGCGGGAACGAGCCGGGTCGCCGCCTCGTACGCCGCCTCCGTGCCACCCTCCCCCAGGCCCGCCTCGTCGGCGAAGCGCGCCATCCGCCGGTCGGCCATATCGGTGCGCACCCAGCTGGGACACACGGTGTTGGCGCGCAACCCGTGCTGCCCGTAGTCGACGGCCAGGGACCGACAGAGCTGGAGCAGGGCGGCCTTGGACGTCGCGTACGCGGCGTTGCCCACCCCGTTGCGCAGCGCGGACACCGAGGCGACGGCGACCACCGAGCCACGGGCCTCCAGCAGGTGAGGGAGCGCGGCGCGCTGAAGGAGGAAGGGGCCGGTGACGTTGATCCGCATCACGGCCTCCCAGTCCTCGATCGACAGGTCGCCGACACCCCCGCTGCGCCCGGTGCCGACGTTGGCCCTACGACGCACCGATCTGACGGCCGATCGGTCCAGCCGCTCCCGCCCGCACGACGACCGGGATCCACCAGGGACGGCACCCATCGCTGCGGCCCGCCCCGGGTCGTCGGCGCGGGGCGGGCCGTCAGCGCGGCCGCGCGGCCGGCTGTGGGATGCGTCACCGCCGGGCACCGGTGGGCGGTTCGGGCCCCTACGATCACCAGCGCGGGCCGGGCCGCCGCCCGGCCCGCCCTGTTCGTCACCCCGCGATCGGCCCGAGGAGCACCTCCCTTGACCACCGGCACCACCGCGCCCGACAGCTACTACCAGCGCATCGACGAGGACCACTACAAGCCCACCGCCCACGCGGGCGGCGCCTGGGACACCGCCGAGCAGCACTTCAGCCCGCTGGCCGGCCTCGTCGTCCACGCGGTCGACCGCCACCTCGCCGCACGCCCGGACACCGGTCTGACGCTGTCCCGGATCAGCTACGACATCCTCGGGCGGCTCCCGCTGGACGAGTGCACGATCAGCGTGGAGAGCATCCGGCCCGGCCGCACGGTCGAACTGCTGGAGGCCGTCGTGGTGATCGGCGACCGCCCGGTGGTGCGGGCCCGCGCCTGGCTGCTGGCCGCCTCCGACACCGCCGCCGTCGCCGCCACCGCGCAGGAGCGGATGGCGCCGCCCGAGGAGTGCGAGCCCTGGGCGATGGACGGCGAGTGGGACGGCGGCTACGTCTCCTCCATCGAGGTCCGCCGGGGGCCGGAGCACCGGCCGGGCCGCGCCACCGCCTGGATCTCCAGCCCGGTGACCCTGGTCGCCGGCGAGCCGAGCAGCGCGCTCGCCTCCTACCTCGCCCTGGTGGACACCGCCAACGGCATCGCACCCCGCCAGCCGCACACCGACTGGATGTTCCCCAACGTGGACCTGACCGTCCACCTGCACCGCCACCCCGAGGGCCGCTGGACCGGCCTGGACACCACCGTCTCCTTCGGCCCCACCGGTCTCGGCCTCACCAGCAGCGTCCTGCACGACCGCCACGGCCCCATGGGCTGCGCGCAGCAGAGCCTCACCGTCCGCCCGCAGCCGGGCGCCGCCGGGTAGCCGCCGGGCAGTGCCGGGTGGCGACCGGCCGGCCGCCGGCCCGGGCGCCGGTGCTCCAGGGCGTCTCGACCGGCCGCCGACCCGGACTCCACCCGGGCCGGTGATCGTGAGGGCGACGCTTCACCCCAGAAGGACGGAGCACCCTCGGATGACCACGAACCTCCAGCGCGTCGCCGTCGTGGGTGCCGGTGCCGCCGGCACCCTCACCGCGGCGCACCTCCTCCTCCGGGCGGCCGAGCAGGGCCTCGGGCTCGACGTCCACCTCGTCGACCCGTGCCCGGGCACCGGCCGGGGCACCGCGTACGCCACCTCGGCGGGGCACCACCTGCTCAACGTCCCGGCCGGCCGGATGAGCGCCTTCGCCGACGCGCCGGACCACTTCACCGCCTGGCTGGAGCGCCGCGCCCCCGGCACCTTCGCCCCGGGCGACCACGTGCCGCGCGGGCTCTACGGCGCCTACCTGGACGACGTGCTCACCGCGGCCGCCGCCCGCCCCGGCCCGGCCCGGCTGTCCCGGGTCCGCGACCGGGTGGTCGCCGCGCGCCGGGTCGGCCCGGGGGTGTCGCTGCGCCTCGACGGCGGCGGGACGTTCCGGGCGGACGCGGCCGTGCTCGCGCTCGGAACCTTCCCGCCGGACCAGTCCTGGGTGCCCGCCGCGCTGCGCCCCTCCGCGCGCTACGTCGCCGACCCGTGGACGCCCGGGGCGCTGGCCGCCCTGCCGGAGGAGGGCGACCTCCTGCTCGTCGGCACCGGGTTGACGATGATCGACGTCGCGCTCGCCGTGCACCACCCCGGGCGGCGCGTCCACGCGGTGTCCCGGCACGGGCTGCTCCCGCGCGCCCACGCCGCCTCCGCGCTGCCGGCCGTCCCCCCGCCGGCCGTCGACCCGGCGCAGGGCCTGACCACGGTCCGCCGCACCCTGCTCGCCCACGTCTCGGCCTGTCGCCGCACGCACGGCGACTGGCGGGTGGGCGTGGACAGCCTGCGGCCGGTCACCGCCACCGTGTGGCAGGGCCTCACGCCCGCCGAACGGGCCCGGTTCCTCGCCACCGACCAGCGGCTCTGGGACGTCCACCGGCACCGCGCCCCGGTCACCACCGCCCGGGCCTTCGCCGAGGCCGTCATCGCGGGCCGGATCGAGGTGGGCCCGGGCGAGATCGCGGACGCCGAGGTCACCGCGGACGCCGTCCGGGTGCGCCTGCGGGACGGCCGGACGTTGGACGTCGCGGCGGTGGTCAACTGCACCGGCCCGCAGGCCGAGATCCGCCGGGTCGGCGATCCGCTCGTGGCGGACCTGCTGGCGGCCGGACTGGCCGACCCGGACGACGTCGGGCTGGGGTTCCGCACCACCGCGCAGGGCCGGCTGCGGCCGGCCGCCGGTGCCGACCCCGCTCCGCTGTGGACGCTCGGCGCGCTGCGCCGGGGCAGCCTGCTGGAGAGCACGGCCATTCCCGAGATCCGCGCCCAGGCCCAGGCGGTGGCCGCCTCCGTCACGGCCGTCCTGGACGCCGCGCACCGGGCGGGCACCCGGCACGACACGCCGCGGGGCGCCACCGCCGAACGCCCGCACCTGGCGTACGCGGAGCGCTGAGGGGGCGCCCCGGAGCAGGAGCGGCGGGCGCGGGTGTGCGTCCGCCGGGCACACCACCGAACGAGGAGAACCGATGACCGAGCGGACCGAACAGGTCGCGACGGCTGGTACGACCGCACCGGCCGGGAAGGCCGTGATCAACCGTGAGGAGTTCCTGCCCTTCCCGCCCGCGCGGGTCTGGGAGGCCCTCACCGTCCCGGAGCAGCTGGCCCGCTGGTGGGTCCCCGGGAACGTGAAGCCCGAGGTGGGCCACCGGTTCACGCTGGACATGGGGCCGTTCGGCCACACCCCGTGCGAGGTGCTCGCCGTCGAGCCGGAGCGGCTGATCAGCTACACCTTCGCCGAGGGCGAGCTGGACACCACCGTCACCTGGCGGCTGGTGCCCGAGGAGGGCGGCACCCGGCTGCTGCTGGAGAACGCGGGCTTCGACCTGGAGACCCCGATCGGCCGGCAGGCCTACCAGGGCATGGGCGAGAAGGGCTGGCCCCGGGTGTTCGGCCGGCTCGCCCCGGCGCTCGCCGGGTGACCGACGGCGCGCTCGCCGGGTGACCGCGCCGGATGCCACGGCTCGGGACCAGCCGCCGCTCGGGCCGCGGCTGCCGCCCCTCAGGCCCGGCCGAGCACCCGGTCGACGGCGATCTCGATGACCACCCGGTCCGGGTTCACCCGGGGCTCGCGGTAGCGCTCGGCGTAGCGCCGCTCGGCCTCGGCGACCTGCTCCGGCTCGTCCCGGACGACGGCCACGCCCTCCAGGGTGGACCAGCGCGCCCGGTCCACCTGGCAGAGGGCGACCCGCAGCCCGGCCGGCCCGGCCTCCGCCACGTTGCGCGCCTTGCGGCTGGTGCGGCTGGTGATCACCCGGGCCGTCGCGGTCTCCGGCTGGTACGTCACGCCGACCGGCACCACGTGCGGCGTGCCGTCCGGGCGGACGGTGGTCAGGGTGGCGATGTGCCGCTCCCGCCAGAAGGCGAGGAAGGCGTCGTCGAGGTCGCGCGGATCATGGGCCATGGGCGCGATCGTACGGCGCCGGGGCCGGTGCGGGGACACCGGCCCGGGCGCCCCGGGCCGGTGTCCCCGCACCGGTGTCCCCGGGGCGCGGCCCGTCCGGCGGATCGTGCCGGACCGGTACCGCCCGGGGCTCAGTGCCCCCGGGCGACCCACTCCGGCAGGGCCGGCGCCTCGGCGCCGATCGTGGTCGGGTCGCCGTGGCCGGTGCGCACCACCGTCTCGGCCGGCAGCGACAGCAGCCTGTCCCGGATCGAGTCGATGATGGTCGGGAAGTGCGAGAACGACCGGCCGGTGGCGCCCGGGCCGCCCTGGAAGAGGGTGTCGCCGGTGAAGACCGTGCCCAGCGCGGGCGCGTACAGGCAGACCGCGCCCGGGGCGTGGCCCGGGGTGTGCAGCACCGTCAGCTCGATGCCGGCCACCTCGATCCGCTGCCCGTCGGCGAGTTCGCCGTCCGGCAGGCGCTCCGGGTGGGTGAGCTTCCACAGCGGCAGGTCGTCCGGGTGCAGCAGGATCGGCGCGCCGGTGCGGGCGGCGAGTTCCGGCGCCGCGTCGACGTGGTCGTTGTGCGCGTGGGTGGAGACGATCGCCAGCAGCCGGCGCCCGCCGAGCGCCGCCTCGATCGCGTCGGCGTCGTGCGCGGCGTCGATCACCACCGCCTGCTCGTCGTCGCCGACGATCCAGACGTTGTTCTCCACCTCCCAGCTGCCGCCGTCCAGGTCGAAGGTGCCGGCCGTCACCAGCCGGTCCACGCGGGCGGTCACAGGACCACCACCGAACGGAGCACGTCGCCCTGGTGCATGCGGTCGAAGGCCTGCTCCACCGCGTCGAGCCCGATGGTCTCGGTGACGAAGGCGTCGAGGTCCAGCCGGCCCTGGAGGTGCAGGTCGATCAGCATCGGGAAGTCCCGCGAGGGCAGGCAGTCGCCGTACCAGGAGGACTTCAGCGCGCCGCCGCGGCCGAACACGTCGAGCAGCGGCAGCTCCAGCGTCATCTCCGGCGTCGGCACGCCGACCAGGACGACGGTGCCGGCGAGGTCCCGGGCGTAGAAGGCCTGCCGGTAGGTCTCCGGGCGGCCGACCGCCTCCACCACCACGTCCGCGCCGTTGCCGCCGGTCAGCTCGCGGATCGCCTCGACCGGGTCGGTGGTGCGGGAGTTGACGGTGTGGGTGGCGCCGAGCCGGCGGGCGGTCTCCAGCTTGCGGTCGTCGATGTCCACCGCGATGATCCGGGCCGCGCCCGCCAGCCGCGAGCCCATCACGGCCGCGCCGCCGACACCGCCGCAGCCGATCACCGCGACCGAGTCGCCGCGGCCCACGCCGCCGGTGTTGATCGCGGCGCCGATGCCCGCCATCACGCCGCAGCCCAGCAGGCCCGCGACGGCCGGCGAGACCGCCGGGTCCACCTTGGTGCACTGGCCGGCCGCGACGAGGGTCTTCTCGGCGAACGCGCCGATGCCCAGCGCCGGCGACAGCTCGGTGCCGTCCAGCAGGGTCATCCGCTGCTTCGCGTTGTGGGTGGCGAAGCAGTACTGGGGCCGGCCGCGCCGACAGGCCCGGCACTGGCCGCACACCGCACGCCAGTTGAGGACGACGAAGTCGCCCGGCGCGACCTCGGTGACGCCCTCGCCGACCGCCTCGACGACGCCCGCCGCCTCGTGGCCGAGCAGGAACGGGAACTCGTCGTTGATGCCGCCCTCCCGGTAGTGGAGGTCCGTGTGGCACACCCCGCAGGCCTGGACCTTGACCACCGCCTCACCGGGACCGGGGTCCGGGACCACGATCGTGGTCACCTCCACGGGCGCACCCTTGGCGCGCGCGATGACCGCCTTGACCTGTTGGGCCATTACCATCCACCTCCGTCGGCCGGTGCGGCTCTGCACCGGGCGTGACCTGCGACGAACGACTGCCCACGAAGCGTAGCGCCCGCCGCGCGGGACGCCTGCGGGACGGTCGGGTGAGCGGCCCGCCGCATATGACGGCGGGATATCCGCCGCGTGACCTGCGCAACCCCGGGCACGGCCCGGCGGACAGGGCGCGCGGGCGGCGCTGAGCGCCCGTCAGCGTGCCCCGAACTGCCCGGAAAGCATCGCCGTTGGCTGGAAGTGCCGCAGACGCACGCACCACGGCCCACGTACGGTCGTAGCAGAAGCGGTCCACGCGACCACGCTCAGCACACCCGCCCCATCCGGCGGTGCGTCCCCGCGCGCCGCCCGCGCCGGCGCGTACCGACCGTACGCCGCCGCGCGATTCGCGCCATCCGGGACCGGCACCCGTTTCGTTCCGCCCCGACCGGTCCCCGTCCCTCCAGCCCCTCCTCCCGGTCGCCGCCCTGCCGGGCACCGCTTCGCCCGTTCCCCGTTCGTCCCGGTCCACCCTTCGCTAGTCCCGCCGAACCACCGATCCGCCGTTTCCCGCCCCACCGCTCCCCGTTCGTCCCGGTCCACCATCGCACCCGGCCCGAGCCGAGCCGCACGCCGGCCCGTCCCACCCGTCCCCGCACCATCCCGGTTCCACCCCCCGTCGGGTCGCCCCCTGCGGCCCACCGCCCTGGAGTCTGGAGTACGGATGTCCGCCGAGAACAGTGCGCCCGGTGCCGGAACCGGCACCGCCCCGCTCATCCCGATGCACTGCCTGCGCCACCTCGAGCCCGGTCCGCCGCGGCTCGCCGCGCTGCGCACCGGCACGCCCGTCTGGCTGGTCAGCCGGCACGCGGACGTGCGGCAGGTGCTGACCGACCCGCGCCTGGGCCGCGCCCCGCTCTACGCGCCGGACGCGCCGCCCGTCACCAGCACGCCCAACATCCTCGACGACCCGAACAGCATGCTGAACATCGACGGCACCGAGCACCAGCGGCTGCGCCGCACCGTGCAGCGGGCGTTCACCCCGCGGGCCATCGCCCGCTGGCGGCCCTGGGTGGCCTCGGTGGTCGAGTCGCTGATCGACGAGCTGATCGACCACGGCTCCCCCGCCGACGTCGTCGCCTCCTACACCCGCCCGCTGCCGGTCGCGGTGATCAGCCGGCTGATGGGGCTGGACAACCTGGACAGCAAGAAGCTCGCGCACTGGAGCGACCACGCGCTCTCCGCCACCGCCTACAGCGCCGAGGCGATCGCCACCGCGATGACCGAGTTCGCCGGGTTCGGCGCGGCCGTGATCGCCGAACGCCGCGCCCACCCCGGCGACGACCTGGTCAGCAGCCTGCTCGCGGCCGCCGCCGAGGACGGCTCGATCGCCGAGGGGCAGCTGGTCACCCTGGTCATCGGCCTCGTCGTGGCCGGACACGAGACCACCATGACCAGCCTGGGCAACGCGCTCGTCTACCTGCTCGACGGCGACCGCGCGTCCTGGCAGCGGCTCGCCTCGGACGAGGCCAGTGCCGCCGCCGCGACCGAGCAGATCCTGCGCGCCGTCCCGCTCGGTGACACCGACCACATACCCGGTCTGCTGCGCCGCGCCGTCGAGGACGTCGAGATCGGCGGGGTGGTGATCCCGGCCGGCAGCGTCGTCGCCGCCGACACCGGCGCCGCCAACCAGGACCCGTCGGTCTTCACCGGGGACCTGCTCACCGAGCTGTTCTCCCCGCTGGCCGCCCCGATGCTGACCTTCGGCGCCGGGCCGCACCACTGCCTGGGCGCCTGGCTGGCCCGGATGGAGCTCGAACTCGCCCTGCACCGGCTGGCCCGGAGGCTGCCCGCACTGCACCTCACCGGGAGCGCCGACCGGATCGACTGGCGGCGCGGACTGCTCACCCGCAGCCCCGAGTCGCTCCAGGTCGCCTGGTGACCGCCGCCCGGCCGGAGGCGGACGCCGGGCCGGTCGTCGTCCGGGTCGACCGGGACCGCTGCATCGGCTCCGGGATGTGCGCCCTGAGCGCCCCCGGCTCGCTGGCCCTCGGCGACGACGGGCTGGCCGAGCCGGTGGCCGACTACGCTGACGGCGGTGCGGAGTTGACGGAGGCCCTGGCCGAGGCGGTCGACTTCTGCCCGGTCGAGGCGCTCACCCTCTACTCGGCCGACGGCGGCTACCGGATCGCCCCGGCCGATTGAGCCCCGCGGTGTCGCCGTCCCCGCGGGGAGGGCGACACCGCCGGCGCGTCCGGAGCGCCCGGCCGCCGACGCCGGCCGTCACCACCGACCGCCGTCCACCCCGACCGCCGTCCCGTCGGACCCCGCCCCGCCGACCGCCGTCATCCCCGGCCCGGGGCGGCGCAGGCCAGCGCGGCGCGCAGCTCGGCGGCCGGATCCCCCTCGTGGTAGGGGCGTTCGCTCGCCTCGATGTGGTCCAGGAACTCCTGGTACCGCACCGCGTAGGACAGGTGGTACAGCGGCTCGACCAGCTCCAGCGCCCGCTCCGGCCGCACCCCCGGGACGTGCTCCCGCCAGGCCCGCCCCCACACCCCGGCGAACTGCTCCCAGCGCTCCGGCACCAGGTAGGCACGCGGGCGCAGGCCGTCCAGGGCGGGGTGGCCGAGGCAGGAGTCGGCGAAGTCGACCACGACCGCGTGCTCACCGTCCGAGCGCCAGTTGCCGGGGTGGAAGTCCCCGTGCACCAGCGTCTCGGGGAATCCGCAGTCCGCCAACTCGTCCAGCCTCCCCGGCAGTTCCTCGACGAGCCGGCGCACGTCGGCCAGCTCCCCGGGCGTCAGGTCGGTGACCCCGGGGAGGCGCTCCAGCAGCGCCCCGGCCCGGGCGAGGAGGGTGCGCGGGGTGCGGTCGCGCAGCCCGGCGGAGGCGGCCCGGCCGTCGGCGGCCAGCGCCGCCTGGACGGCGACCAGCCGGGGCACCACGTCGGCGACGGTGTCGGCGGACGGGCCCCAGCAGTCCTCGCCCGGCACGTGGTCCAGCAGCAGCCGGCCCGCCGCCGCG
Source organism: Kitasatospora sp. NPDC101176 (assembly GCF_044768035.1). NCBI lineage: Bacteria > Bacillati > Actinomycetota > Actinomycetes > Kitasatosporales > Streptomycetaceae > Kitasatospora > Kitasatospora sp. NPDC101176. The sequence continues at coordinate 125,864 of NZ_JBIWPA010000010.1, read as the reverse complement.
TCGGCGGCCAGCACCGGCGGGACGAGCGACGGGTCGACGCCGCCCAGCAGCGCGATCACCTCGCCCTCGCGGGCGTTGAAGGCGGGCGTCGTGGTCTTCAGCCAGGCGTCGCCGCGGGTGGTCGGGATCCGGAACAGGGCCGACAGGTTCCAGGTGCGGATCTGCCGGGCGGGCCCGGTCGCCGGGCGCCCCGCCAGGGCGAGCCCGGTCCGCGCCCAGTCCAGGGCGTCCCGCAGCCCGGGCGGGGTCGCCCAGGCCGCCCGCCGCTCCGCGGGGCCCAGCAGCGCCGCGGTGCGCTCCTCCGGGAGCCGGGCGGCGAGCCCGGCCGGCCGTGCCAGCGCCTCGGCGTGGTAGTCCACCCGGCCGCCGTGCCCGCCGTTCGCGCTCCGCCCCTCGACCAGCCGGGTCACCAGCACCGGCACCCCGGCCAGTTCCGACGCCCGCTCCACCACCGGGGCCACGGACGACCACCACCCGCCCTCGGCCTCGAACGGGCCGAGCGGCCCGAAGTACTCGCCCTCGTGGGTGAGGTGGACGGTGACGGTGCGTTCGGCGGCTCGCTGCATCCGGGCAGCCTCGCCCACCCGACGTGCCCTTCGCGAGCGAATTTCCCGCCGGAGCGTCAGAGCCCGCCGGGTACGGAGTAGCGCAGCCGGGCCGCGTCCCCGTCGATGAGCAGGCAGGTGCCGCCGCGCCACACCGCCAGGTCCGGTTCGTCGAAGCCGACGGCGACCAGTCGCAGCTCCTCGGCCTGGACGGCGACGGCGGCGCGCAGCTTCGGCTCCGGGTCCGGCCCGGAGGGAGTCGTCTCCAGCCGCTCGAACAGCTCCCGGACACGCTCCCAGCCGGGGCCCGGGGCGAAGCGGTAGCGGAACCACGGCATGTCGCAGCCCTCCGCGTGCAACTCGCCGACCAGGGTGTCCCCCTGCATCAGCCGCCACCCGCTCATCGCTCCCCCGTCCGTTCGGCTCCCCCGATCCTCCCACGCCGGCGGCCGGGGCCCGCCGCCGCGCCCCGTCCCGGGTCCTACGGGATGGGCACCGCCGCGCCGGACACCCGGATCCGCCGGTCCTCCGCCCGCAGTTCGACCCGCAGCACGCCCGGGCGGCCCAGGTCCTCGCCCTGGTGGAGGGTGAGCACCGCCGGGGCCGTCACCGCGCCCTGCTCGCGCAGGTAGGCGCCGAAGGCAGCCGCGGCGGCGCCGGTCGCCGGGTCCTCGACGACACCGCCGACCGGGAACGGGTCGCGGACGTGGAACACCTCGGCGGCCTCCCGCCAGACGAGCTGGAGGGTGGTCAGGTCGCGGGCGCGCATGTGGTCGGCGAGCCCGTCGACGTCGTAGTCGAGGCGGGCCAGCCGGTCCCGGGTGGCCGCGGCCAGGACGAGGTGGCGGGCGCCGGCGTAGGCGACGCGGGGCGGCAGCTGCGGGTCGAGGTCGGTACGGGCCCAGCCGAGCAGCGCGAGCGCCTCGTCGACGTCGGCCTCGGACACCTCCTCCACCCGGGGCTCGACGCTGGTCAGGGTCGCGCGCAGCACGCCGTCCGCGCCCCGGTCGACCTCGACGGGCACCTCGCCCGCCGCTGTGCCGAACACGAACCGCCCGGGGCCGGTGCGATCGGCGAGGGCGACGGCCGCGGCGACCGTGGCGTGGCCGCAGAACGGCACCTCGGCGAGCGGGCTGAAGTACCGGACGCGGTAGGCGCCCCCGGCCGCGCCGGCGGTCAGGAAGGCCGTCTCGGAGTAGCCGAGCCCGGCGGCGACGGCGAGCATCCGGTGGTCGGTCAGCCCCTCGGCGTCGAGGACCACCCCCGCCGGGTTGCCGCCCTCGGGGCGGGTGGTGAAGGCGGCGTAGCGCAGGATGGCGGGCGTGGCGGCGTCGTCGGTCATGCCCGGACGAACGTGTTCCGCCCCGCCGCTGTTCCCGCCGCCCCCACGGCGGCCCACTCCCGACGGGCCGGGTGCCGCCGCCCGCACCGCCCGCCCCCGGCGGGCCCGGTGCCAGCGCCCGCACCGCTCGCCGCCGCGGGCCCGGTCACCGCAGCACCGCCTCCAGGAAGTCGGAGCCGAGCCGGGCGCTGCCGGAGAGGTCGAGCTGGTAGAGCATGTACCGCCCGCGCCGCTGGGTGGTGAGCAGGCCGGCCTTGCGCAGCACGGCCAGGTGGCGGGAGACCTCGGGGGCGCTGAGCTGCCAGGCCGCGGCGAGTTCGCCGGTGGTGTGCGGGCCGCGGGCCATGGTGCGGGCGAGGCGCAGCCGGACGGGGTGGGCGAGGGCCTCCAGCCGCTGCTGGACGAGGGCGAGCGAGACGGGCTCGGGGACGCCGGCCTCGGCGACGGGGTACTGCAGGACGGGCCGCCAGCCGGGGGCGTGCACGACGAGCAGGTGGGGGCGCCCGAAGGCAGTGGGGATGAAGGTGACCCCGCTGCTGTCGGTGCCGCTGGTGGCGTTGTCCTGGAGCTTGTCGATGACGATCCGCCGCCGCCCGTCCCCGCCCTGTTCGAGGGTGACGGAGGGTGAGACGTCGGCCAGGGCCTCGGCGGCGCCGCGGCGGGCGAGCAGGTCGATCTTGCGGCGGGCGTCGGCGGCGAGGTCGGGCAGGACGCGCCGCCAGGCGTCGGCGAAGAAGGCGGCCTCGCAGTCCTCCAGCATCCGCCGGACGAGCGCCCGCACGGCGGGCGGGTCGGCGAGCAGCCGGTCGGCGAAGGCGGCCTGCCGGGGGCCGCGGGCGAGGGCGAGCTCGCGGGCGCGCTCGTTGGCGGCCGGGTCGGTGAGCGGGGAGGCCATCCGGTGGGTGAGCCGGGAGGAGCCGCAGGTGGTGATCAGCGCCGCGGCGACGTACTGCTCGTCCTCGATCCGGTCGACGGCGTCGAGTTCGGCGGCGAGGGTGGCGCCGGGCAGGCCGGGGACGAGGAAGTCGGCGCGGGAGGAGCGCCAGAGGAAGTCGGCCTCCAGCAGCCGTTCGGACAGCTCGGGCGGGACGGTCGCGGCGGTGGAGGCGGCCCAGCCGTGCAGTTCGGGGTGGTGGGCGGGCTCGGCGAGGACGTGCAGCATGGCGTTCAGCTCGCCCAGCGGCGACGGCGTGAAGAGCAGCCGCTCCTCGGGCAGGCCGGTGATGTCGATGGTCACGCTCATGCGCCGGCCCCGCCCCGCCCGGCCCGGGCACCGGCGCAGGCACCGACCCCGGCATCGACCCGGCCACCGGCCCGCGCCGGCCCTCCGCCGTTCCGTCCGGTGCGGTCGGCCTCCGGTGTGCGCGTTCCGCCGGTCCGTTCGCTTCGCTCTGTCACGGTCGAGATCCTGCCACCCGCCGGGACCGGCCTCCGCGTCGATTGACGGGAACCGTCAATCCGCGTGCCCGCTCGGCCCGGCGGGGCGGACGGTACCGGTCATGAGCCTGATCCAGGAGAAGTCCGTCCATGACCACGCCGCCGTCCGCACCGCCGAGCCGCCCGCCCCGCCGGTGGGTGCCGGCCGCCGGGGCCCGTCCGCGCTGCTGAGCCTGCTGACCGCCGCGGGCGGCCCCCGGTACGCGGCCGCCCTGCTGGTGGACGCGGTGGGCACCGGCCTGCTGCGCCCGTTCCTGCTGCTGTACGGGATCGGGGTGCTGCGGCTGGGCGCGGGCGCGGCGGGGCTGGCGATGTCGGCCGGGATGGTCGCGGGCCTGCTGGTGGTGCCGCTGACCGGCCGGTGGATCGACCGCGGTGCCCGCACCCTGCCGGCCGCGGCGACGCTCGCGGTGCGAGCGGTCGGTGCGCTGACCCTGCTGGTCGCGGACGGCCTGCCGGGGTTCACGGCGGCGGCGGTGCTGATCGGGGTGGGCAGCCAGTCCTGGCCGACCACGCACGCGGCGGTGGTGAGCACGCTGACCGCGGGGCGGCTACGGGACGCCGCGCTGGCCGCGGGGCGGTCGCTGCGCAACGCGGGCCTGGGCACGGGGGCGCTGCTGGCCACGCTGGTGGTGACGGGCGGGGCCGGGGCGATCCGGGCGCTGGCCGGGGTGACGGGCGCGGCCTGCCTGGGTGCGGCCGTCCTGGTGCTGTCGCTGCGGGTGCGGGCGCCGCAGATGGTGGCGGCCGGTGCGGCGGAGCCGCGGGCGGACGCCGGGTCGCTGCGGCGGATCACCGTGCTGAGCGTGGCCAACCTGCCGTTCGCGTTCTGCTTCGACGTGCTGGAGGTGGCGCTGCCGGCGCTGCTGGTGCTGCACCTGCAGGCCTCGCCGGCCTGGTCCTCGGGGGTGTTCGTGGGCAACACGGTGCTGGTGATCACCCTGCAGCTGGCGCTGGTCCTGCGGCTGGCGGACCGCTCGCGCAGGGCCGTGCTGGCCGCCTCCGGGGTGGCGCTGGCGCTGTCCTACCTGGGCTACTGGGCGGTCGGCTCGCTGGGCGGCACGGCGGGGGCGGCGGGCATCGCGGCGGTCTCGGTGCTGTTCACGCTCGGCGAGATCCTCTACACCGGCTCGGGCACCGCGCTGGTGACGGCGGCGGCCCCGCCGCACCTGCTGGGGCGGGCGCTGGCGCGCTGGGAGCTGTCCACGGGGGTGGGCCGGGCGGCGGCGCCGGCGGTGCTGACGGCGCTGCTGGCGGCCGGTCCGGGGGTGCTGTGGCCGGTGCTGGCGGTGGCCACCCTGCTGGGGGTGGCGGGGGTGCTGCGGCTGGCGCCCGCGGAGTGAGCGGGCCGGCCGCCGCCACTCCCGCCCGGCCGGCCGGGGGCGTGCACGACGAGCAGGTGGGGGCGTCCGACTCCGGATGCGGACGGCGCGCCCAGCACCGATGCTGGCCGCGAGGCGTGCCCGGCCCGAGGAAGGATGCCCCCCGCATGAGCGCACTCGACTTCGAGATCATCGACAGCCCCGACAGCTCGCTCAACAAGACCTCCGTGCTGGTCACCGGTCCGCGGGACGCCCTGCTGGTGGACGCCGGGTTCACGCGCTCCGACGGCCGGCGCCTGGTCGAGCGGATCCGCGCCACCGGCAGGCGGCTGACCACCGTCTTCGTCAGCCACGGCGACCCGGACTTCTACTTCGGCGCCCAGGAGGTCCAGGACGCCTTCCCGCAGGCCGCCTTCCTCGCCACCGCCACGACCGTCGAGCACATCCAGGAGACCTACGAGGACAAGCTGCGGGCCTGGGCCCACCTCGGCCCCGAGCTGCCGACCCGGCTGGTCCGGCCCGAGGTGCTGCACGGGGACGAACTCGTCTTCGAGGGGCACCGGTTCGAGCTGCGCGGCGCCGACTTCCACCTGCCCGACCGGCACTACCTCTGGCAGCACCACCACCAGGCGGTGCTCGGCGGCGTGCTGCTCTTCGAGGGCCTGCACGTGTGGACCGCCGACACCCCGACGTCCTCCCAACGGGCCGCCTGGATCGACCTGTTGGACGGTATGGAGGCGCTGCAGCCGCAGTTCGTGGCGGCCGGCCACCGGACCGCGGGCGCGCCCGCCGACCAGAGCGCGATCCGGCACACCCGGGACTACCTGCGGGCCTTCGAGACCGAGATCGGCCGCGCCCCCGACGCGGCCGCCGCGCGGAGCGCGCTGGAGGGCCGCTTCCCCGGGCTGGGACTGCGGATCGCGGTCGACCTCGGGACGAAGGTCGCCAAGGGCGAGCTGGCCTGGGGCTGATCGACGATGATCGAGATCCCGCGGGACACCGCCTCCTTCGCCGAGTCCGGCGCCCCGGCCGACGTGGTCCGCCGGCAGTACCTGGCCTCGGCGCGCGGCGACCTGGCCGCGCTGCGCGCCACCCTCGCCGACGACGTGGAGTGGACCGAGATGGCCGGCTTCCCGCTGGCCGGCACCTACCGGACGCCGAAGGGCGTCACCGCCAACGTCATGGAGCGCCTGGCCGCCGAGTGGGACAACTGGACGGCGCACGACGACGCCTACGTGGTCGACGGCGAGGACGTGGTGGTGCTGGGCCGCTACACGGCCGTGCACAGGGCCACCGGAAGGCCGCTCGCGGTGCGGACCGCCCACCGCTTCACCGTCCGCGGCGGCCGGATCGTCCGCTTCGAGCAGTTCACCGACACCGCGCTGGTCAGGGACGCCATGACGCCGTGACCGGGCGCACCCGCGGCCCGTCGCCCGCCCGGCCCCGTTCACCCGAACGGGGGAGCACGGCGCGGCGCGCCCGCCGCGCCCTCGACAGGCCACCCGGACGGCGGCAGGCTGGCGGCTGATTTCCGGCGGAGAGCGAGGAGTTCAGCATGGGCACGGGAACCGCGGGGACGGCCGGGGGCGGCGGGCGCGAGCTGCCGATCGTGATCGTCGGGGCGTCCCTCGGCGGCGCGAAGGCCGCCGAGGCGCTGCGCGAGGCCGGCTACGACGGCGGCATCGTCCTGATCGGCGAGGAGCACGAGCGCCCGTACGAGCGGCCGCCGCTGTCGAAGGGCTACCTGCTCGGCAGGACGCCCAGGGAGAAGATCCACGTCCACCCGCCGCAGTGGTACGCCGAGCACGACGTCACGCTGCGGCTGGGCACGGCCGTCGCGGCGATCGACCCGGCCGCGCACACCGTGACGCTCGCCGACGACGGCCGGATCGGCTACCACAAGCTGCTGCTCACCACCGGCTCGGTGCCGCGCCGGCTGCCGGTCCCGGGCGCGGACCAGGACGGCGTGCTCTACCTGCGCCGGGTCGAGGACAGCGACCGGATCAGGGCGGCGCTGCGGCCGGGCGCCCGGCTGGTGGTGATCGGCGCGGGCTGGATCGGTCTGGAGGTGGCGGCCGCGGGTCGGGCGGCGGGCGCCGAGGTGACGGTGCTGGAGGCGGCCGAACTGCCGCTGCTGCGGGTGCTCGGCCGGGAGGTCGCCCAGATCTTCGCCGACCTGCACCGCGACCACGGCGTGGACCTGCGCTTCGGCGCGCAGGTCACCGAACTGACCGGCAGCGGCGGCACGGTGGACGGCGTCCGGCTCGGCGACGGCAGTACGGTGGCGGCCGACGCGGTGGTCGTCGGCATCGGCATCAGCCCGGCGACCGGCCTGGCCGAGGCGGCCGGCCTGGAGGTCGACAACGGCGTCAAGACCGACCAGCACCTGCGCACCTCGGCTCCGGACGTCCACGCGGCCGGCGACGTCGCCAACGCCTTCCACCCCCTGTTCAACCGGCACATCCGCGTCGAGCACTGGGCGAACGCCGTCAACCAGCCGCAGACCGCCGCCCGCGCGATGCTCGGGCAGCCGGACGCGGTGTACGACCGGGTACCGTACTTCTTCACCGACCAGTACGACCTGGGCATGGAGTACGTCGGCTACGTCGAGCCCGGCGGCTACGACCGGGTGGTCTTCCGCGGCGACCCGGCCACCCGGGAGTTCCTCGCCTTCTGGCTCTCCGGCGGCCGAGTCCTCGCCGGCATGAACGTCAACGTCTGGGACGTCACCGACCCGATCCGCGAACTCGTCCGCTCCGGGCGCACGGTGGACCCGAAGGCCCTGGCCGACCCGGGCGTCCCGCTCGGGGAGCTCTGAGGCGGCGGCCGCCCGCGCGGGTCAGCCGACCGGGACGCCGGGGTTCACCAGGCCCCGGCCCCCGGTGACGGTGTTGCCGGGGCCGATGGTCACCGGGCAGGCGGCGGAGTAGTCGGTGACGTCGATCGCGTAGCGGTCCGGGCCGGTGGCGCCGGTGAGGTCGGAGCGGTTCCCCCGGAACACCGTGCCGCAGCCCCAGCCGGGCTGGACGCTGTGGGTCTGGTAGCCGTCGTCGGTGGTGCGCACGCCGGTGTTGTTCTCGACGACGTAGCCGTTGCCCTTCACGTCGACCCAGGAGTCGTCGTAGTTGCGCCCGGTGAGGCCGTCGCCGTCGAAGGTGTTGCCGGAGACCAGGCCTCCGGTGGTGCCCTCCTTGAGGTCGACGTTCTCGGCGCCGATGTTCGGGCCGAAGGTGTTGCCGGTGATCCGCACCCGGTCGCTGCGGTCGGAGAGCGTGTTGGCGGTGCCGACGTAGACGCCCTCGCCCAGGCCGTCCCGGTCGAGGCCGGTGTCGTGGATCCGCGAGTCGCGCAGCGTGCCGTCGCTGCTGGAGTTGCGGAAGTGCACGCCCTCCATCGTGGTGTGGTGCACCGTCACGCCGTCCAGGACGACGTGGGTCGCGGCGTCGACCATGATGCCCTTCTGGGCGCCGGTGACGGTCAGGCCCTGGACGGTCCAGTAGCTCGCGCCGTCCAGGTGGAGGCCGTAGCCGCCACCGGTCGGGGTGGTGAGGACGGCCGCGGCCGAGCCGGTGAGGGTGATCCGGGCCGCCGCGGTGCCCGAGGCGGCGGCCCGGAAGGTGCCGCGGTAGGTGCCGTCGGCGAGCCGGATGGTCCGGCCCGGCACCGCGGCCGCGAGCGCGGCCTGGAGCTGCTTGGCGGTGCTCACCGTGACGACGGTGCCGCCCGGCGCGGCGGTGTCCGTCGCCCACCTGGGGCCCGCGGCGGCCGAGGGCGCGCAGGACAGGGTGAGGACGGTCAGCAGGGCGAGGACGGGGAGGCGGGGGGAGATCACGGGCGGCGCTCCTTGCGGTGGGGGCGAACTGGCCGCCGCTCACGATGGACTGGACCAATCCGGAGCGTCAAGAGGGCCCTGCGCCCGTCCGCCGAGCCGAGCCGCCCGCCGGGCCCGCCGCGCGGAGGGCGGGCCCGGCGGCACCGCCCGTCAGGTGACGACGGTGGTGGCGGCCGTGGCCGCGGTCACCACGGCGATGGCCGCGACGGCGGCCTGCATGTTGCGGATCGCCTGGCCGACGGAGTCCCCCGCCCAGTCGCCCGCGGCGATCTCCGCGAAGCGCGGCTCGACCCGCTTGCGGGGCAGGTCCGGGAAGGCCAGGCCGTGCAGCCGGGCCGAGTGCAGCAGGGCTATCAGGGTCGCGGTGCGCACGTCCGGCGTCACGTGGTGGCGGATCACGTCGGCCAGTCGCGCCCGCAGTTCGCGCTCGACGGAGCCGTCCGCCTCCGGGTAGCGGCGGACCGGGAAGAGGCCGAGGACGCGGTGGCGCTCCTCGACGACCAGGCCGCGCTCGCACAGCCGCTGCACGGTGGCCCGGACCGCCGTCAGGTGATCCTTGGTCAGCCAGTCCGTCGCCTTCGCCTTGCCGGGGGCCTTGCGCCCGACCCATTCGGCGAGCCGCTCCAGGCGCTCGTCGAGCAGCGGTTCGCCGGTCGGGGTGGGGTCGGTGACGGTGATCCGACCCTCCTCCACGGCGATCCTCCCGGCCAGCGCGAGATCGGCCAGGAGGCCGCCCGCCACCGCCCATCCGGCGCTCGAACCGTCCTTCGCCACACCGGACTCGTCGTCCAGCGAGAGCAGCATCAGCTCCTCGGCGAGGGTGACGTGCATGTGCTATTCCTTTCCCTGTACGGACCGGCCACCCCCCAGCGCCTCGACCAGTCTCCGCGCCCGGGTGTCCTCGGCCAGCAACGCCCGTACCAGCGCATTCGTTCCCCGGCCGCGCCCGGCCTCGGAGAGGTACGCCTCGACGGACCTCGGGTCGGCCGCGAGCGGCACCTGTCCGGCCGTCAGGGCGGCGTGCACCCGGGCGTAGTCGACGCCGAGCCCGGCCACCGCCGCACCGCCGCCGTCGTCGGCGGTCTGCGGGACCGCCAGTTCCGGTTGCCGGCGACTGACCTCATGGACCGCCAGGAGCGCGAGCAGGACGTGCTCGGTGCCCGGTGCACGGCGCCCGAGGCGCTCGGCCTGCGCGTCGGCCTCCGCCCGGAGGAGCCCGGCCGGAGCCGCCGCGCCCGGCGCACCGGGCGTCAGCAGCCGCCGCCAGCGCGGGACGGGGTGCGCCCCGCGGGCGAGGAGGGCGTCCCGGGTCGGGCGCAGCAGGGGGTCGAGGCCGGCGGCGGGGCCGGGCGCGGCGCCCGGGCCCGGCGGCACGGCGCGCGGCTCGACGGCGTCCAGGCGTTCCAGCACCGCCCGCGGCGCGGCGCCGACCGCGTGCAGCAGTTCGGTGGCGCGGGTGGCCCGGCCGTCGGCGAGCAGGGCGCGCAGCAGGTGTTCCGCGGTGAACTTGCGGGCTCCGTCCAGCCTGGCCCGTTCCATGGCGCCGGCCAGGGCGCGGGCGGCGGCGCCGCTGAGCAGGTCCCCGCGTTCGCCGGTGGCGCCGAGGACCTCCCGGGAGGGCACGCTGGCCCCCGCGTCGTCGCCCTCGGCCCAGCCGGCCGCGCCCCGGCGCGCGCGCAGGGCCGCGAGCAGCACCGGGGTGTCCGCTCCGGCGGCGGCCAGGGCCTCGCCGGCCGGGCCCTTCGCCGCGGCGACGGCGGCCAGCAGGTGTTCCGTCCCCAGCCGCGCCCCCTGCGCACCGCGCGCGTCCCGGGCCGCGCCCAGGACGCCGAGCGTGCGCCAGTCCGGTTCCAGCGTCGTCTCCATCGCCCCTCCCACCGCAATCCTTTGCCGGAACCATACTTCCACTTTGCGATGGCTTTACACGTGGTTCCCGGATCCGGGCTGCGGTGGTACGGCGGCACCACGGTGGGACGGTCGGCAGAACGGCCGGCGGTACCGGCGGACGCGCCGTCAGGACGGCGGCGCGGTCTCCCGGTCCGCGACGCCGACCGGGACGTCCGGGCGGCGGAACCAGGACCCCTGGACGGCCCACTGCACCAGCATCAGCACCGCGCCCAGCAGCAGCGCGCCCAGCCCGATCACGGTGACCCCGCCGACCCTCCCGATGACCGGCAGGTCGATCGATGTCGCGCCGTAGTCCGGGTCGGCGTACACGTCGAAGGCGCCGTAGGCGAAGAAGTACAGCAGCATCAGGCCGCCCGCGAACGGCAGGACGCCCTTGAACACGAAGTCCCGGACGCTGCGGGTGAGCACCCGGCGGTAGTACCAGACGCAGGCGAAGCCGGTCAGCCCGTAGTAGAAGGCGATGCCGAGGCCGACCGAGGCGATCGAGTCGGCCAGCACGTTGTCGCTGATCACGGTGAGCAGCACGTAGAACGCGATCGAGACCAGGCCCATCGCGACCGTCGACCAGGTCGGGGTCAGGTGCCGCGGGTGCACCTTGGCGAAGCCGGTCGGGATGGCCTTGTGACTGGCCATCGAGAAGGTGGTGCGGGCCGTGGGCAGGATCGTGGTCTGGGTGGAGGCGGCGGCCGAGGTCAGCACCATCAGGATGAGCAGCCGGCTGAGCACCGCTCCGAAGCCGGTGGTGCCGAACACGGCGTCGCCCAGGCCGGAGAGCACGTCCCCCGAGTGGTCCGGGTTGCCGAGCCCGATGCCGTCCGTCCCGACCCCGGCGAAGGACTGCGCGGCCGTGGACACCAGGGCGTAGATGAGCAGCAGCAGCACGGTGGAGATGACCGCCGCCCGGCCCGGCGTCCGCTTCGAGTCCGCGGTCTCCTCGTTGACGGAGACGGCGGTGTCCCAGCCCCAGTAGATGAAGACCGCGGCCAGCATGCCCGCGGTGAACGCCGAGGTCGACGGGATGTTGAACGGGTTGAACCAGGAGGCGGCCACCGGGATGGCCGTCGCGGGCGCGCCCGCGCCGTACGACTTGACGAGCGCCGTCACCGAGAAGACCACCAGCATGACCACCTCGACGGCCAGCAGCCAGCGCTGCAGGGCGGCCGACAGTTCGATGCCGATGTAGCAGATCGCCGTCATCACCACGATCCACAGCACCCCGGCCGCGGTCGTCCACGCCTTGCTGTCCGCGAACGAGTCGAGGCCGATCAGCCGGAAGCCGTACACCCCGGCGATCTGGGCCAGGTTGGCCATCACGATGATGTCGGCGACGACGATCCCCCAACCGCCCATCCACCCGGTGCGCGGGCCGAAGGCGCGGGCGGCCCAGGTGAAGGTGGTGCCGCAGTCCGGGTCGGTCGCGTTGAGTTCCTTGTAGGCGTACGCGATCAGCAGCATCGGGACGAACGCCAGGATGGTGATGATCGGCGCCTGGAGCCCCACGCCGACCACGATGATGCCCAGCGTGGCGGCCAGGCTGTAGGCGGGAGCGGTCGAGGCGAGACCGATGCACACCGAGGACAACAGGCCCAGGGCGCCGGTCTTCAGACCCTTCTCGCCCGCACCGGAGCCGGTGGGAACGCCGGTTGGGGGGCTGGTCGGGGAGACCGACACGGATCCCACCCCCTTGTGTACGCAGCGGGGGCCACGAGGGCCGATCTGGCCGTCTCAGCGTAACCCCGGCACCGCGCGGCGGCCGGGCGAGTACGCCGACCGGGCGGGAGCCCCGGCCGGGCGCGGCCGGGCGGGCGCCGTGACCGGCGGCGGACCGCCGTGACCGGTGGCGGACCGCCCGGGCCGGGCGTCGGCGCGCTCAGCCCCTCGGGCCGAGGAGCCCGGGCACCGGGCCGACCGGCAGGTGCCACCGGGTGCGCCGGTGCAGGGCCTCCAGGTCGTGCAGCAGCCCGGGCACCGGGGCGGCCAGCACCGGGCAGCCGGCCCGGCCCGCGCAGTACGCGGCGACCGGACGCCGGAAGCCCCGCCGCAGCAACCCCCCGCTGCGGCCGAGGACCAGTAGGTCGGCCGGCCGGTCGGCGGTCGCGACCAGGGCGGGCCCGGGCTCGCCGCGGAACACCGTCGGGTGCAGCGGCACGCCCGGGTCGGCCCCGCCGAACGCGCCGTCCAGGGCGTCCCGCAGCCGCTGCCCGGCGGCCTCGCGCGCCGCCGAGAGCAGCGGCGGGCACGGCGAGCGCCGGTAGCCGTACTCGCCGCCCGGCGGCTCCCAGGCCAGCACCGGCACCAGCACGGCGCCCCGGCGGCGGGCCTCGGCCACGCCGAGGTGCAGGGCGGCCAGGCTGCCCGGCGAGCCGCTCACCCCGACCACCACCCTGCCCGTGCCGCCGTCCTGGTGCCGCCCGTCGCCGTCCATGGTCCCGTCCTCGCTCGTCGCGTCCCGGTGCCGCCCTGCCGGGCCCGGTGTGCCGGCCTCCAGCCAACCGCGCCCGGGCCCGCCGCCGGCCGGCCCTGACGGACTCCTGACGCCCGGGGGCCCGTTCCGAACGCGTTCCGTACGCCGCCCGTCCACCGGTGGCCGGGCCGCTCCGCGCGCGGCCCGCCCCACACCGTCCGAGCTGCGGCCTTGTGGAAAACGACAAGCGGGTTCCGGATTCCGGACGTGACAGTTCGTCCGGATCGCCCTTGTTCCGCCCGGCCCGCGCGGCGAAGGATTGCCAGGCCGTCCGGAGGGACCGACTCCGGGCGGATCCCTGCACCAGAAGGCCTCCCTCATGCCGAACACCGTGCCGCAGACCGCCCACGATCAGGGCGCCCGGGCCGGGCACTCCGGACTCGTCGAGCAGCACGGGGTGGACACCATCCCCGACGCCGAGCGGACCAGCACCCCCCGCGACGTGGCCAGCATCCTCATCGGCTCCAACCTCGCGTTCGGCGTCGTCGTCTTCGGCTGGCTGCCGGTCTCCTTCGGGCTGTCCTTCTGGAGCAGCATCGCCGCCCTGCTGGTCGGCACCGTCGCCGGGATCGCCCTGACCGCACCGCTGGCCCTGGTCTCGCTGCGCACCGCGACCAACCTGTCCACCAGCTCCGGCGCGTTCTTCGGCGTGCGGGGCCGGCTGATCGGCTCGGTGGTCGGGCTGCTGCTGTCCCTCGGCTACACGGCGCTGTCGCTCTGGGTGGGCGGCGACGTGGTGGTGGGCGCGCTCAACCGGATGCTCGGTCTGCCCGCGGACGGCGTGGCGTACGTGGCGACGTACGCCGTGCTGGCCGTGCTGAGCGCCACCGCCGCCGTCTTCGGCTACCGGCTGCTGCTGAAGCTGGAGCGGGTGCTGATGTGGGCCATGGGCGCACTGCTGCTGGCCGGGCTGTTCGCCTTCGCCCCGCACTTCGACGGCTCCGCGCACGGCGCCTACCTGCTCGGCGGGTTCTGGCCGACCTGGCTGCTGGCGGTGGTCGCGGCCGGGCTGAGCGGCCCGATCGCCTTCATCACCCTGCTCGGCGACTACACCCGGTACGTCTCCCCCGCCCGGCACTCCGGGCGCAAGGTGCTCCGGTCGACCTGCCTGGGGCTGTTCCTGGGCCTGCTGATCCCCCAGGTGTTCGGCACCTTCACCGCGGTGGCCACCGGCGCCGGCAACGACTACGTGCACGGCCTGATCGCCGGCGCACCGGCCTGGTTCCTGCTGCCGCTGCTGCTCAACGGCCTGCTGGGCAGCGCCGGCAACACCGGCCTGATGCTCTACAGCATGGGCCTGGACCTGGACGCCATCCTGCCGCGCGCCACCCGGCTGCAGGCCACCTACGTGGTGGCGGCCCTGGCGGCAGTGCTGGTCTTCCTCGGCCACTTCGTCTGGAACGCCCAGGACGCCGTCACCTCGTTCGTGCTGGTGCTGACGGCGATCGGCACCCCGTGGGCGGTGATCACCCTGATCGGTCACCGGCGGTTCCGCGGGGACTACGACCGGCACTCGCTGCAGGTGCTCAACCAGCGCACCCGGGGCGGCGTCTACTGGTACCGCGCGGGCTGGAACGTCCCGGCGACGACCGCCTGGGCGGCCGGCAGCGTGCTGGGGCTGGCCGCCGTGGACACCCCGGCCTACCGGGGGCCGCTGCTGTCGCTGACCGGCGGGATCGACCTCAGCTTCCTGTTTTCGGGGGCGCTGGCCGCCGCGCTGTACCTGCTGCTCTCCCGCGGGGCGCGCGGCCGGGCGCCGAAGCACTCCGCCGCGGAGCCGGTGCCGGTGCCGGGCGACCGGCCCGGCGCCGCGGTCCGGGACCCTGCGGTCTGAGGCTCCGCGGCGGGGCCCGGCGGAGGGACCGGCAGAGGGGCCCGACCCCGTCCGCGATGATCAACGACAATCGAATGGTGCTATCGTCATTGGCACCATGTTGCTGAAGCTGGACACCGGCGACGCCCCCCCCCTGCACGAGCAGGTGGCGGGCGCCATCCGTCGAGCCGTCGCCGAGGGCGAGTGCGCCCCCGGGGACAGGCTGCCACCCGCCCGGGACCTGTCCCGGGCGCTCGGGGTGAACACCAACACCGTCCTGCGCGGGCTGCGCACGCTGCGGGACGAGGGCGTGCTGGAGTTCCGGCGGGGCCGCGGCATCACCGTCGCGGCGGACGCCGACACCCGCTCCGAACTGGTCGAGCGGGTCCACCGACTGGTCGCCGACGCGGCCCGGGCGGGCTACAGCGGCAACGATCTCGTGGACATGATCAGGGGGATGTCGTGACGGACGGGGAACCGATACCCGAGGAGCGCGGGGCACCGCACCGGGGCGCGGTCTGGGGAGCGGCGGCCTGGTCGGCCGGCGTGCTGGTGCTGCTGGTCGCCCTGCCGTGGGCGGCCCGGCACCGGCTGCCCGACCCGCTCGCCACCCACTGGGGCGGCCACGACCCGGACGGCTCGATGTCGCCGACCGGGGCCGCACTGTTCCCGGCCGGGACGTGGCTGGTGCTGGTGCTGGCCACCGCCGCCCTGCACCGCTTCGGGCGCCGGGCGGCCACCGGCCGGGCGCGCGGCGCCACCGGGGCCGCGCTGGCCGCCGGCGGCGTGCTGCTGACGGGGGCCCAGGCCTCCATCGTGCACGCCAACCTGGACCACGCCCGCTGGCAGGACGCCGATCCGGTCGGCACCGCGGTGGCGGCGGTCGTCGCCGCGAGCGCGCTCGCCGGCCTGCTCACCTGGCTGGCCGCCCGTCCGCGCGGCGCCACCCCGGCCGGGCCGCGCCCGACGCCCGGGGCCCCGGTGATGGCCGTCCCGCCGGGCGAGCAGGTGGTCTGGCTCTCCCGGGTCGTCAACCCGTGGCTGCAGCTGACGGCCGCCGTGCTGGGCGTCTGCGCGATGGGCGGGCTGCTCGCGCCGGCCAGCGGGCTGATCGCGCTCAACTGGTCGCTGGTCGTCCCCTTCGCCTCCACCTCGGTGATCGTCCTCGCCTGCTCCTCGGTCCGGGCCCGGGTCACCGCCCGCGGGCTGCACCTCGGCTTCGGCCCGTTCGGCTGGCCCGCCCGGCGCTGGTCCCCCGCCGACCTCGAGTCGGCCCGCGCCGAGCAGCGCGGCCCCGCCCAGGCCGGCGGCTGGGGCTACCGGATCAACGGCCTGGGCACCACCGTGATGCTGCGGCGCGGGACGTGCCTGGTCGTCCGCAACCGGCGCGGCGCCGAGTTCGCGGTCAGCCTCGACGACGCCGAACGCGGCGCGGCCCTGCTCAACTCCCTGATCGCCCGGTCCGACCGGACGGCCGTGACGCACGGAGACGATCACCGATGACCGATGCCCACGCCGACCTCGGCGTCCTCACCGAGCTCACCGTCGCCGTGGACTACGGCCGCGCCCACACCACCTTCCTGGTGCACACGGACGGCTCCCGCGAGCCGGTGGCCCGGATGCACAAGGACGCGGCCTACGACCACAGCGCCGCCTACCGGGTGTTCGGCGGGCCCCGGCTCGACCAGCTGCTCGGCCACGTCGACAACTTCTCCGCGGCCGCCGCCGACCGTTCCCCGATCGGCCGGGTCGACCACCGCTCCCGGTCCTGGCGGCCCGACCTGTGGACCTTCGAACAGCACGGCCTGGCCGCCCTGGAGGGCGAGCCGGTCGGCCTCGCCAACCGGGCCCGCCGCAGCCTGCCGCTGCTCGACCGCGGCGTGGTCGACACCGCCCTGGCCTTCCGGATGCACTACCGCTCCGCGGAGTCGGCGGGCTTCGAACTCACCCGCCACGCGGGCGTCCGGGCCACCTACGGCGTCCGGATCCACGACCCGCGGATCTCCCGCCTCCTCGTGCTGGCCTGCGTCGCCCACTTCAACACCTACAGCACCGCCGACCCCCGCAAGGCCGTGGTGGACCTCACTGCCAACCCGCTCAAGGCCTGACGGAGCGCCACACCGCGGGGCCGGGCGGCCGGAAACCGCCCGGCCCCGCAGTGTGGCGCGGGGTAGTTGAGCGGGTACACCAGGTGACAGCGGCTCTCGGAAGCAAGGAGGCGGCCGTGACCCATGACTGGCGTGCGGAGAGAACCCTTCGACAGGACTCGCTCGACACCCGGAACGGCAGGGGCATCCAGGACGAACGGACGGTCGGCTCGCTGCGCCTCGGCGTCGGCCTGATCGGCGTGCTGCTGCCACCGGCCCTGCCCGCGGGCAACTGGCTGTTCGCCGAACTGACGGGGCGCAGCACGGCCGGCTTCTGGCCGGTGTCGATGAGCGGCTCGTACTACACCAGCACCCGCAACCTCTTCGTCGGCGGCCTGTGCGCACTCGGGGTGTTCCTGATCTGCTACCGCTTCGACCGGCGGGACGACCGCTGGAGCACCGCGGCCGGCGTGTTCGCCCTCGGGGTCGCGCTGTGCCCCACCACCCCGGACCACCCGACCACCTTCCAGACCACGGTCGGCGTGCTGCACCTCGTCTTCGCGGGGCTGCTGTTCGCCATGTTGGCGATGTTCTGCCTCTTCTCCTTCCGCAACCCCCGCTCCAGCCAGGCGTCCTGGGTCGGTGCGGGCTACCTGGCGGCCGGGGTGGTGATCCCGGTCGCGCTGCTGTGCTCCGTCCTCGCGGCGGTGACGGGCTTCGGCGACGACTGGTCCGTCCGGCCGGTCTACCTGTGCGAGTGGCTCGCGACCTGGGCCTTCGGTGCCGCCTGGATCGGCGCGGCGCTCGAACTCGCCTCGGCCGGCGGCGCGTTCACCCGCGCGACGGTGCTGCCCCGGCAGTCCTCCGCCGCCGCGGACGGCGCGGAGCCCCAACCCCGGTAGGCCGGTGGGCCGGTGGGCCGGCGGCCCGGGGGTTTCGAGCCGGCCCCGTGCCCCCGGCCGTCGGACGCCCCCTGAACCGACGGCCGAGGGATCGTCATCTCGTCGTACCGGAGCACCGTTACCATGCGCACCATGGCCCGCCACCGCGGCGGCCGGTGACGGAGCACCAGTCAACGGGAGGACGAGCATGTCGAACGAGGTCCGGGCGCAGCGCGGCGCGCAGCAGGAATACCCGTCGGTGGACCTGCGGATGGACGTCCCGCACTCAGCCCGGGTCTACGACTACCTCATCGGCGGCAAGACCAACTTCGAGGCGGACCGGGTGGCCGCACACGCCTCGGTGGAGGCCTGGCCGGCCCTGCCGGTCTCCATGCGCACCACCCGCGACTTCATGCAGCGGGCGGTGCGCCGGCTCGCCGAGGAGCACGGCATCCGCCAGTTCCTCGACATCGGCACCGGCATCCCCACCTCCCCCAACGTGCACGAGATCGCCCAGGCCGTCGCCCCGGACGCGCGGGTCGCGTACGTCGACAACGACCCGATCGTGCTCACCCACGCGAGGGCCCTGATGTCCAGCACCGCGGAGGGCCGCACCTGCTACGTGGACGCCGACTTCCGCGACCCGGCGTCGATCCTCGACGACCCGCGGCTGCGCGAGGTCCTCGACCTGTCCCGGCCGGTGGCGCTCTCGCTGGTCGCCATCGTGCACTTCGTGCTGGACGCCGACGACCCGCAGGGCATCGTGCGCCGCTTCATGGACGCCCTGGCCCCCGGCAGCATGCTGGTGCTGACCGTCTTCACCGGCGACACCGACCCGGTCGGCGTGGGCGGCGTCGGCCGGGAGTACAACGCGCGCGGCATTCCGCTGCAGATCCGCGACAAGGCCGAGACGGAGGCCTTCTTCGACGGCTACGAGCTGCTGGAACCCGGGGTCGCCCTGGTCCACCGCTGGCACCCGGACCCGGACGCCGAGCCCGTCCGCGACCAGGACATCGCGATGTACGCGGGCGTGGCGGTCAAGCGCTGAGCCCTCGGGCCGCCGTCACCCCGGGACGGGCACCAGGCCCGTCCCGGAGGCGAGGATGACCAGCGCACCCCATCTCCAGCGCGGCCCGCACCAGCGGCTGGTCGTCGACACCTACCGGTGGACGGCCGACGTCTCGCACGCCCTGCCGTTCACCGCCTGGCGCCGGCTGGCCACCCTCAGCCTGGCCCACGCGAGGCCCTCCGACCACCCGGCCACCGTGGCCGGCTCCTGGACCGGCCTCGCGCTCTGGGCGCTCGCCTCGCTGCCGCTCGCCGTCCTCGTCATCCGGCGCCGCGACCACTGGGCGGGACCCGCCCTACGGGGTGTCACCGGCCGCGACGTCCGCCACCGCCACCACCAGGGCCACCAGCACCAGGCCCGCCGCCACCGCCACGCCCAGTTGGAAGGCCAGCGCCCAGTCCGGGTGCCGGCCGCGGGCGTGGGCGAAGAACACCGAGCCGACGATCGCGATGCCGACCGCCGAACCCACCCGCTGGGCGGTCTGCAGCACCCCGCCCGCGCTGCCCGCCCGGGCCACCGGCACCCGCTGGAGGGTCAGCGTCTGGTTCGGCGCGATCACCAGCCCGCTGCCCGCCCCCGCCACCAGCAGCGGCAGCGCCGTCGCCCAGCCCGTCGCCGCCCCCGACCAGAGCCGCACCGCCCCCGCCGAGGCCATCAGACCGCACAGCACCAGCAGCAGCCCGGCCACCACCAGCCGCCGCCCCAGCCGGGCGACCAGCCGCCCGCCCACCGCCGCCGCACCGGCCGAGCCGAGCGCGAACGGGGTGATCGCCAGACCGGCCGACAGCGCCGAGTAGTGCAGGCCCGCCTGCAGGTACAGCGTGAAGATGAAGAAGATGGCGGTGAACCCGGCGAAGTACACCAGCGACAGCGCCACGCCCGCCGCATACGGGCGCACCGCGAACAGCGCCATGTTGACCAGCGGCTCCCGCCGCCGCGCGTAGTACCGCTCCCAGCCGACGAAGGCGCCGAGCAGAGCGGCCGCCAGCGGCAGCAGCAGCCAGCGCGCCGCGCTGTGCCACTGCTGCTCCTGGACGAACGGCAGCAGCAGCGCCACCGTGCCGGCGCCGAGCAGCAGCACCCCGACCGGGTCGAAGTCGCGGTGCCCGGCCCGCTCGGCGGCCGGCGCGGGCGGCGGGAGCAGCCGGTGGGCGAGCGGCAGGGCCGCCACCCCGATCGGCAGGTTCACCAGGAACACCCAGCGCCAGCCGTCCTGAGGCCCGAACAGGTGGATCAGCAGGCCGCCCAGCAGCGGGCCGACGGCGGTGGACAGGCCGATGGTCGCGCCGAGCGCGCCGAAGGCCCGGCCGCGCTCGGCCCCCTGGAACAGCGTCTGGATGAAGCCGGAGACCTGTGGGACGAGCACCCCGCCGGCCGCGCCCTGGAACAACCTGGCCAGCACCAGCCACTCCTGGCTCCGGGCCGCCCCCGCCAGGGCACTGGCCAGGGTGAACAGGGCCAGCCCGGTGAGGAAGACGGCCCGTCTGCTGCGCGCGTCCCCGAGCCGCCCGGCCGGGACCAGCACCAGGCCGAAGGCCAGCGCGTAGCCGCTCAGCACCCACTGCAGCCCGCTCTCCGACATGTGCAGCCCGGCCCGGACGGTCGGCAGCGCGACGTTGACGATGCTGACGTCCAGCAGCGTCATGAACCCGGCGACCAGGCAGACCGCGAGCGCCCGCCAGCGCCGCGCGGCGGCCGGCCCGGCGACGCCGGACGGCGGGGGGTCCACCGCGCTGCGGGAGGGGTGGGCGGTCATGGGAGCCTCTTCCCGGTGTCCGGGGGCGTCCTCGCACGGGCCCCGGTCGGCTCCGGTCGACGGACGGGCGCTGCCCGGCCATCGTCGCCCGGACCACCCCACCGCGCCACGCGGCCCGTCCCCGCTCACCCGGACGGGCGAGCCGGATCGCGGCGGCCCGCGGCCGGGCCCGAGGCTGAGGGCATGAACGCCGCGACCGAAACCCCGCCCGCCGCCCCACCGGTGCTGGACGTCCGGCAGCGGAACGTCGTCTTCGGCACCATCGTGCTGGGCATGCTGCTGGCCGCCCTCGACCAGACCATCGTCGGCACCGCGCTGCCCACCATCGTGGCCGACCTCGGCGGTGCCGCCCACATGTCCTGGGTGGTGACCTCCTACCTGCTGGCGGAGACGGTGGCGACCGTCCTGGCCGGCAAGTTCGGCGACCTGTACGGGCGCAAGCTGCTGTTCCAGGTGTCCGCGATCGTCTTCATCACCGGCTCGTTCCTGTGCGGCCTGGCGACCGACATGACGCTGCTGATCGCCTGGCGGGCGCTCCAGGGCGTCGGCGCGGGCGGCCTGATGGTCACCGCCATGGCGCTGATCGCCGACGTCATCCCGCTGCGCGAGCGCGGCAAGTACCAGGGCGCGATCGGCGCGGTGTTCGGCGTGGCCACGGTGATCGGCCCGCTGCTGGGCGGGCTGTTCACCGACCACCTGTCCTGGCGCTGGGCGTTCTACGTCAACGTGCCGATCGCCGTCGTCGTGGTGATCGCGGCCGCGCGGACCATTCCGGCGGTCCGCTCGGCGGTGCGGCCGGTCATCGACTACCTGGGCATCGCCCTGGTCTCGGTCGGCGCCAGCGCCCTGATCCTGGCGACCAGTTGGGGCGGCAACCAGTACGCCTGGGGCTCGCCGGTGATCATCGCCCTGTTCGCCGGCGGCGTCCTGGCACTCGGCCTGTTCTGCCGGGCGGAGACCCGGGCCGTCCAACCGATGCTGCCGATGCGGCTGTTCCGCAACCCGGTGTTCGCGGTCTGCTCGGTGCTCAGCTTCATCGTCGGCTTCGCCATGCTCGGCGCGCTGACCTTCCTGCCGACGTTCCTGCAGTACGTCGACGGCGACTCGGCGACCGTCTCCGGCGTGCGGATGCTGCCGATGGTGATCGGCCTGCTGATCGCCTCGGTCGCCAGCGGCAACGTCGTCAGCAAGACCGGCAGGTACCGGATGTTCCCGATCGCCGGCACCCTGGTGATGGCCGTCGGCCTCTACCTGCTCTCCCGGCTGGAACCGGGCACGGGCACCGCGCTGGCCTCCTTCTACATGTTCGTCCTCGGCGTCGGCATCGGGCTGAGCATGCAGGTGCTCACCATCGCCGTGCAGAACACCGTCGACTACGCGGACCTCGGCACCGCAACCTCCGGGGTCACCTTCTTCCGCACCATCGGCAGTTCCTTCGGCACCGCCGTGTTCGGCACCATCTACGCCAACAGCCTCAGCACCGAACTGGCCAGGGGTGTGGCCGTGTCCGCTCGGCTCACCGGCGCCGACCCGGCGCTGCTGGCCCGCGCCGCGGAGAGCCCGCAGGGGCTGCACCGGCTGCCGCCCGCGCAGGCGGCGCCGATCGTCCAGGCGTACGCGGACGCCCTGCACACCGTCTTCCTGTGGACGGTGCCGGTCGCGCTGATCGGCTTCGTGGTGGCGCTGTTCCTCCAGCAGGTGCCGCTGCGCGACACCGCCCGGGCCGGCTCGACCGACCTCGGCGAGGGCTTCGCCCAGCCGAACAGCAGCGACCCCGACCCGCACCTGGAACTGGCGGTCTGCAAGATCGTCCGCGGCGTCGACCTGGACACCGTCCGCTCGATCGTCACCGACGCCGACACCCCGGTCGACCTCGCCGGCGCCTGGGCGCTGATGGAGGTCGCCGGGCACGACAAGGCGCTCGGCGAGGCCTCGCTGGGCCTGATCGCCGCCCGCAAGCGCGTGCCGCCCGAGGTGCTGGAGCCGGTCTTCGACCGGATGACCGTCGAGGGCTACCTGACGCGCGACGGCGACCGCCTCACCCACACGGAGGCCGGCACCCGCGAGGTCCGCGCCCTCGCCCGCGCCTGGTCGGACTGGCTCAACGCCCGGCTGGACGCCGACGCCGGCCGCCCCCGCAGCCCGCAGCTGCGCACCGCCGCGGACGCCGTCGCCTGGCGCCTGCTGGTCGAGGACCTCGCCAACGGGCTCCCGGCCCACGCCAAGGCCAAGGCGCGGGCGAGGGCCGGGGTGGAGTGACCGCGGGGCCCGTCCGGGCAGGAGCTACGCCGCGTGGGCCCCGCCGGGCAGGAGCTACGCCGCCTCGAGCCGCTTCGCCAGCACCAGCTCGCGGCGCAGCCCGTCGTCGAGGAGGTCACCGGGTTCGTCGGTGTCGGCGAAGCCGTGCCGGCGGTAGAGGGCGATCGCGGCGTCGTTGTCGGGCATCACGGCCAGCTTCAGGGTGGTGCGGCCCTGCTCGGCGGCCCAGCGGGCGATCCCGTCGATCAGCTCGCCGGCCACCCCGCGGCCGCGGGCGGCCGGGCCGACCCACATCGAGATCAGCTCGGCGGCCGCGGCGTCCCCGTCGGCGGGCACGCCGCTGGCCATCGCGACCGGGGTGCCGTCCAGGACGGCGACCAGGTCGAGGGCGCCGGGGATCTCCAGCCGGGATCGCCAGCGGGCCTCGCGGTCCCCGTCGCCCTGCCAGTCGGCGAGCACGGACCCGAAGGCGTACGGCGCCTCGGTGAGGGCGGCCAGGCGCAGCTCGCGCCAGAGCGGCCAGTCGTCGGAGGAGAGTACTCGCAGTTCAAGCATGGTGCGGACCTTGCCGCACCCCGGTCGGCGGGGCAACCGTATTACCGGGCGGCCGACTGGTCCGTCGGGGGTGGCACGCCGAGAGCATCGACGCCCTCCACCGTTCCCGGCGCTCCCCCACACCTTGCCCCGCCTATCGAGATTCGATAGATTCCCATCGTCTTTCGATGGAGGGATGACCGTGGGAAATCTGACCGTGCGCGCGCTGCGCGCCGTGCTCCTGGTGGTGCTCGCCGGCACCGTGCTCGTACAGGCCGGGCTGGTGTGGGCGCTGGCCACCGACCCGGAGGACGGGACGCTGCCGCTGACCGCGATGCGCCTGCTGACGATCCTGGGGCTGGCGTCGGCCCAGGTCGCCCTGGTCTGCGTGTGGCGGCTCGTGGCGATGGTCCGGCGCGGGACGGTGTTCTCCCCGGCCGCCTTCCGGTACGTGGACGGCGTGATCGGCGCCATCGTGGCGGCCTCCCTCGTCTGGTTCTCGGTCACCGCCGTCAACGCGCCCGGCCAGCGCGAGGACCCGGGGGTCACCGTCATCATGGGCGGCATCGGCCTGGCCATCCTGGGCGTCGCGCTCATCGTGCTGGTGCTGCGGATGCTGCTCGCCCAGGCCGTCGCGCGCGACGTCGAGGCCACCCAGCTGCAGGCCGAGCTGGACGAGGTGATCTGATGCCGATCGCCGTCGACATCGACGTGATGCTGGCCAGGCGCAAGATGTCCGTGGGCGAGCTCGCGGACCGCGTGGGCATCACCCCCGCCAACCTCGCGGTCCTCAAGAACGGCCGGGCCAAGGCGGTGCGGTTCGCCACCCTCGCCGCGCTCTGCGAGGTGCTCGAGTGCCAGCCGGGCGACCTGCTGCGCTGGGAGGGCGAGGACGACACGGGCGACGCCACGGGCGGCACCGGCGGCGTTGCTGAAGGAACGCTGAAGACCTGAAGGCACCTTCAGCCGCCCGGCCCGGCGACCTGCCACCCTGGGGGCATGCGCGTACTGGTGGAGAACGACGGGCGGCCGGCAGGGCCCCGGGGCGGGGCCGGCTTCCGCGGGGTGGCCGCAGGTGGCTGACCGGACCCGCCCTTCCGCTCCCCGGGCGGGCCGCCGCCGCGCCACGGCCGCACTGCACCGGCTCGCCGGGCACCCCCGCGTCGCTCCCCTGGTCGCTCGCCTCGCACCGCGGTCCGTCCGCACCCGCACCACCCTCGCCGCCTGCGCCAGCGTGGCCGTCGTCATGCTCGCCGCGTCCGCCGCCGTCCTCCTGCTGCTGCGCGCCAACCTGGAGCGCACCGTCGAGACGGGCGCCCGCGAACAGGCCCAGGCCGTCGCCCGGCTCGCCGCCGACGGCCACCTCGCCACACCGCTCCCCCTCGACCACGGCACCGACTTCATCCAGGTCACCGACGCCGCGGGGAAGGTCGTCGCCGCGAGCCAGAACCTCACCGGACACCCCGCCCTCACCCCCACCACGACCGAGGACGGCCACACCAGCTACGACCTGCGCGCCCTCGGCGACGAGCACCACCAGCGCGTCACCACCCTCACCGCCGACACCCCCGCCGGCCCCGTCACCATCCGCGTCGGCGCCTCCCTGCGCACCGCCGACACCGCGGAGGACCTCACCACCGCCGCACTGGCCGGCCTCAGCGCCGTCCTGCTGGTCACCGTCGCCACCCTCACCTGGCGCGCGACCGGCCGTGCGCTGCGCCCGGTGGAGGCGATCCGCGCCGAGGTCGCCGCCATCGGCGACCGCGACCTCGACCGGCGGGTGCCCGAACCCCGCAGCGACGACGAGATCGCCCGCCTCGCCGGCACGATGAACGCCATGCTCGACCGCCTGGAGACCGCCGGCACCCGCCAGCGCCGGTTCATCGCCGACGCCTCCCACGAACTGCGCAGCCCCCTCACCGGCCTGCGCGCACAGCTGGAGATCGCCCTCACCCACCCCGACCCACAGGTGCGCACCGGCCTCGTCGCCGGAGCCCTGGAGGACACCGAACGCCTCCAGTCCCTCGCCACCGACCTGCTGCTCCTCGCCCGCCTCGACGCCACCGGCAGCGACCGCCCGCACGAGCAGGTCGACCTCACCGAACTCGTCCGCGCCACCGTGGCGGGCCGCGGCCCGCAGCCCCACCCCGTCGACCTGCGCGCCCAGGAGGGGATCACCGTCACCGGCAACCCGCTGTGGCTCGGACGGCTGCTGACCAACCTCCTCGACAACGCCCAGCGCCACGCCCGCCGGCACGTCACCGTCCGGCTGTCCGCGGACGACACCGGCGGGCAGGCCGTCCTCGACGTGGCCAACGACGGCACCCCGATCGATCCGGCCGACCGGGAGCGGATCTTCGAACGGTTCACCCGCCTCGACGAGGCCCGCAGCCGCGACGACGGCGGCAGCGGTCTGGGCCTGTCCATCGCCCGTGACATCGCCACCATCCACGGCGGCACCCTCACCGTCCAGGACGCGCCGGACGGCACCACCTTCCGCGCCCGTCTGCCGGTCACCCGGGGCTGAGCCCCGCTCCCCCGGCCCGGCACGGCCCCGAGCCGGTCAGCCGCCCGTCAGCCGGTCAGCCGCCGTCGGACGCCAGGCGGTAGCCGGCGCCGCGGACGGTCTGCACCGCGGCCCGGCCGAAGGGCGCGTCGATCTTGCGGCGGAGGGCGCTGACGTGGACCTCGACGGTGTTGGGGTCACTGTCGAGGGCGGTGTCCCACACCGCGTCCAGGATCTCCCGCTTCGACACGACCTCACCGGCCCGGCGGGCGAGGTGGTCCAGCACGGCGAACTCGCGCGGCGTCAGCGCGACGGCGGCACCGCCCCGGGAGCAGGTGCGGGCGGCGGAGTCGACGACGAGGTCGCCCAGGACGGTGCGCCGGGGCGCCCGGCTGCCGATCCGGCGGGCGAGCGCCCGGAGCCGGGCGGTGAGGACGACGAAGGAGAAGGGCTTGGACAGGTAGTCGTCGGCACCGGTGTCGAGCGCCTCGGCCTCGTCCCACTCGCCGTCCTTGGCGGTGAGCATCAGGATGCCGACGTCGCTGCCGGCGGCCCGCAGCCGTGAGCAGACCCGGTAGCCGTTGAGGCCGGGCAGCATGATGTCGAGGACGATCACGTCGTAGGCGTGGTCCATGGCCCTGGCCAGGCCGGACAGCCCGTCGTGGGCCACGTCCACGGTGAACCCCTCCGCGGTCAGTCCGAGCTGGACCGTCTGGGCCAGCCGGCGTTCGTCCTCCACCACCAGTACGCGCATACCCACCAGGGTGGCAGGTCCCCCGACCGGAAGCTGAAGGCGTCTTCAGGTCTTCAGCCGATCTTCAGCAACACCCGGACATGCTGGCGGTACCGCCCGGGAAAGGCCCCGGGCCCGTCGAGGATCGGCGGCCGACCCCCTCGTCTCGTCGGCGCGGCCCGCGCCGCGCATCATGGAAGGAGCGCCGTCCTCGTGGGCGCCACGACTACCCCCCAGCGGACCCACCGACGCCAGGACCTCTCCGCAGGGCCCGCCTGGAGCAAGGTCCCGCAGGTCACCGCCGTGTTCTGGGCCGTCAAGATCCTCACCACCGGCATGGGCGAGACCACCTCCGACTACCTGGCCCGCGTCCTGGGCCCGGTGCCGGCGGTCGGCTCGGCGGCGCTGCTGCTGGCCGCCGCGCTGTTCGCACAGGCCCGCACCCGCCGCTACGTCCCCGTCGTGTACTGGGCCGCGGTCGTCATGGTGAGCGTCTTCGGGACCATGGCCGCCGACGTCGCGCACGTCGCCCTGGGCGTGCCGTACGCCGTCTCCACGGTGGCCTTCGCCGGTGCCCTCGCCCTGGTGTTCGCCCTGTGGCGCCGCACCGAGGGGACGCTCGCGGTGGAGACCGTCGCCGGCGGCCGGCGCGAGGTCTTCTACTGGTGCACGGTGATGGCCACGTTCGCGCTCGGCACCGCCGTCGGTGACCTGACCGCCGCCACCCTGGGCTGGGGCTACCTGCCCTCCGGGCTGCTGTTCGCCGCACTGATCGCCGTGCCGGCGCTCGCGCACCGGCTGTCCGGCCTCTCGCCGGTGCTCACGTTCTGGTGGGCCTACGTGCTCACCCGCCCGCTGGGCGCCTGCTTCGCCGACTGGGCCGGGGTCAGCCGGGAGCGCGGCGGCCTGGACCTGGGCACCGGGCCGGTGAGCCTGGCCCTCGCCGCCGTCATCGTGGTGGCCGTGGCATGGCTGGCGACCACCGAGCGGCGCACCCTCCGGGCCATGGCCTGACGCGACCACGGCCCTGCGGCCGTAGCCGACCGAACCCGCTCCCCGAGGAGGGACGCAGATCATGGTGAACCTGTCGTCGGGCCTGCTGGCCGTCAACCCGCTGGACGCCGGATCGCTGCTCGGCGCGTTCGGCGCGCTGGGGATCGCCGTGGTGCTGTTCGCGGAGACCGGCCTGCTGGTCGGCTTCTTCCTGCCGGGCGACTCGCTGCTCTTCACGGCGGGCCTGCTCTGCACCACGAGCGCCCACGGCGGACCGCACCTGGACCTCGCCCAGGTGCTCGCCGCCGCCGCGGTCGGTGCCCTGACCGGGGCCCAGGTCGGCTACCTGCTGGGGCGCCGCGGCGGCCGGACGCTGCTCACCCGCTCCCGCAACAAGCGCCTGCACGACGGGGCGGCGCGGGCCGAGGAGATCCTGCAGCGCTACGGGCACGCCAAAGCCGTCGTCCTGGCCCGCTTCGTCCCGGTGGTGCGCACCGTCCTCAACCCGCTGGCGGGCGCGCTCGGCGTCGACGCCCGGACCTTCACCCTCTGGCAGGTCGTCGGCGGCCTGGTCTGGACGTTCGGCCTGGTCCTCGCCGGCTACGCGCTCGGCTCCTCCGTGCCGAACGTCGACCACTACCTGCTGCCGGTGGTCGCCGCAGTGGTCGTGGTGTCGCTGCTGCCGCTCGGGCTGGAGCTGCTGCGCTCGCGCCGGAAGGCGGGAACCCGGTGACGGCCCGCCCCGGCGTGCTGCCCGGCCGGCCGGCCGCGCGGGCCGGTGCCCCGGCCGAGCGCCCCGGCCTGGAGCCGCTGCGCCGGAGGGCTCTGCGCCGGGAGCCGCTGTGCCGGCGGCCGCTGCGCCAGGTGGCCGCCTCATGAGCCGGCCGAGCCCGCGCCGAGCCCGCACCACCGCCGCGGTGGCGGCCGGTCTGTTCGTCGTGCTCGCCGTCGGGCTGGCGACCCGTGGGTGGGCCCCGTTCGGGTTCGAGACCTGGGCGCTCGCCCGCAGCGCCGCCCACCGACCGGCCGCGGCCCGGGAGGCGGCCGTCGCGGTGACGTGGTTCGGCACCGGCGTCGCCCCGTACGTCATGGCGCTCGCCGCCGGTGCCGTGCTCCTCGGCGCGGTGCCCCGGCCGAGGGAGCGGCGGCGCGCCGTCGCGCTGGCACTGGCGCCGCTGCTGTGGCTGGCCCTCGGGCAGCTGGTGCGCCAGGGCCTGATGCACGGCTTCGGCCGCCCCCGCCCGCCCGCCGGCTACCGGGCGGTCTCCGCGTCGGGCTTCTCCTTCCCCTCGGGGCACACGTTCACCTCGGCGGTGTGC
Source organism: Kitasatospora sp. NPDC101176 (assembly GCF_044768035.1). Taxonomy (NCBI): domain Bacteria; kingdom Bacillati; phylum Actinomycetota; class Actinomycetes; order Kitasatosporales; family Streptomycetaceae; genus Kitasatospora; species Kitasatospora sp. NPDC101176. Next base: position 97,064 of record NZ_JBIWPA010000010.1, on the reverse strand, counting down.
GCCGGGCTGCTCGCGCTGGCGGTCGCCCGGGCCCGGCCCGGCCTGGCGCGGTGGGCGGTGGCCTGCGCGGCGGTGTTCGCGGCCACGATCGGACTCAGCCGCGTCTACCTGGGCGTCCACTGGCCCCTCGACGTGCTCGGCGGCTGGCTCCTCGCCGCGGCCTGGCTGGCCGGCGGCGCCCTCCTCCTCGACCGCGTCCTGCGGTGGGCCCGCGCTCCGCGCCCGCCGTCCGGCGGTGACCGGGCGCCCGGGAGTACCGCCCCGTAGGGTCAGCTGAGGCACACCTGAGTCACACAGGCGGTCCCCATGACCGTCACACCGGCGGCGGGCGGGCTCCGGTCGCCGGCCGCGGCCGGCCCCGGCGGACCTGGTCCCCGGCGAACGAGGACGTCGAGGCCACCGGGACTGACGGGGCGGACGGCTGACGCGACCGGCCGGGCGGACCAGTCCACCGCGGTCGCACGCACTCGCAGGCCCCCGATCAGCCGCACCGACAACACATCGGGTCAGCCCGCCAGCGGCGGGTTCAGCCGGGCGAAGGCCTCCTGACGGTGGTACGGGAAGTACGGGTAGGGCGCGGTGCGGTCGCTCGCGGCGTCCAGTCGGGCGGCCTGCTCCTCGGTCAGCGCCCAGCCGACCGCGCCGAGGTTCTGGCGCAGCTGCTCCTCGTTGCGGGCGCCGATGATGACGGAGGAGACGGTCGGGCGGCGCAGCAGCCAGTTGATCGCGACCTGCGGGATGCTGCGGCCGGTCTCCTGCGCGACCTCGTCGAGCGCGTCGACCACCCGGTACAGCAGCTCGTCCTCGACCGGCGGGCCGTAGTCGGCGGTGTCGTGCAGGCGGCTGCCGGCCGGCAGGGGCCTGCCGCGCCGGATCCGGCCGGTGAGGCGGCCCCAGCCCAGCGGGCTCCAGACCAGGGCGCCGACGCCCTCCTCGCGGGCCAGCGGCATCAGTTCCCACTCGTAGTCGCGGCCGACCAGGGAGTAGTAGACCTGGTGGGCCGCATAGCGGGGGCGGCCGTGGCGGTCGGCGGCGGCCAGGGACTTCATCAGCTGCCAGCCGGAGAAGTTGGAGACGCCGGTGTAGCGGATCTTGCCGGCCCGGACCAGGTCCTCCAGGGTGGCCAGCACCTCCTCGACCGGGGTGCCGGCGTCGTAGGCGTGCAGCTGGAAGAGGTCCAGGTAGTCGGTGTCGAGGCGGCGCAGCGCGGCGTCGACGGCCCTGGTGAGGCGGACCCGGGAGGTGCCGGCGTCGTTCGGTCCGTCGCCCAGCGGCAGGCCGGCCTTGGTGGAGATGAGCACCTGGTCGCGGCGGCCGCGGACGGCGCGGCCGAGGACCTCCTCGGAGCCGCCGTCGGAGTAGACGTCGGCGGTGTCGAAGAGGGTGACGCCGGCGTCGACGGCGATGTCGAGCAGGCGCCGGGCCTCCTGGACGTCGGTGGTGCCCCAGGCGCCGAACAGCGGTCCGCGACCGCCGAAGGTGCCGGTGCCGAGGCTGAGCGCGGGGACCTTGAGGCCGGAGTTGCCGAGCCTGCGGTACTCCATCGCGGTGCCGGTGGCGGAGGTCATGACGGTTCTCCCCTCGAAAGCCCTTAACGGGACTCCCATGCCGTTAGGATGGTTCGACCCTAGCAGGTCGACCCGGACTAATGGAACAGGAATCCCGTTAATGGCCGTCGAGAACCACGACTCCCCCACCCCCGGGACGGTCCGCCCCGGCGGCCGCACCGCCCGGGTCCGCGCCGCCGTCCTGCGGGCCGCCGAGGACGCCCTGGTCGAACGCGGCTTCGGCGGCCTCGACCTCGGCGACGTCGCCCAGCGGGCCGAGGTCGGCCGCACCACCGTCTACCGCCGCTGGGGCACCACCAGCGCCCTGGTCGCGGACCTGCTGGCCGACATGGCCGAGCAGTCGCTGCCGCGCTCCCGCAGCGGCTCCCTCGCCGAGGACCTCCGGGCCAACGCCCGGCTCGTCCAGCGCACCCTGGCCGACCCCCGGCAGGGCGCCCTGTTCCGGGCGGTGATCGTCGCCGCAGCCTGCGACGCGGAGGCCGCCGAGGCGCTCCGACTGTTCTACCGACGCCGGGTCGAGGAGTGGGCGCCGTGCGTCACCGAGGCCGTCGAACGCGGCGAACTCCCCACGGACACCGACGAGTCCGAGGTGATCCGGGCCGTCTCCGCACCGCTCTACTACCGGATGCTGACCACCGCCGAAGCACTCGACGAACCCGCCGCCGACCGCGCCGCGGCCGCCGCCGAGGCCGCCGCCCGGGCCGGCGCCCACCGACGCCAGGACACCTGAGCACCAGCGCCGGAGCAGCGCCGTCGGAGAAGGCTCCCCCGGGACGCCGACGGCCGCACGGCGCGGGTGCGCCGTGCGGCCGTCGGGAGTGGGCCCCCGACCGGGCCGAGCCGGTCTAGAAGAACCCCTCATCATCCTCGTAGTAGTTGTTCACGACCACCTCCGGGCCGTCGTCGCTCAACGCCTCGTTGAGGAGCACGCCGCCGACCAGGCCCGCCGCGCCCGCACCGATCATCGCGCCCGTCCCGAACCGCCGCCCGCCCTGGGCCGGTTGCCCCTGGGCCTGAGCGGGCACCTGCGAGTAGCCCTGCTGGACCGGCTGCGGGTAGCCCTGCTGGACCGGCTGCGGGTAGCCGGCCTGCGGCGGGGTGTAGAACGGCGGCACGGTGGTCTGCACCCGCTGGGCGCACGCCGCGCAGGCCTCGACCGGGCGCGGCACGCCCCACTGCGGCGACCACGACACCACCGTGGAACCGGGGCCGTGCGAGGGATCGAAGAAACAGGTCACGGGGAGACTCCCTGCGGTCGACTGGGTCATGGGGGCGAGCGGCGCGGCGACGGGCAGCGCGGGCGGCGCCGGCGGTGGCGGTGGGACGGCCGGCACGGAGGCCGCCGGAGCCAGGGCGGCCGGCGCTGCGGGAGCGGGCTGCAGGACGTCCACGCCGAAGTCTGCGGCGATGCCGGCGAGGCCCGCCGCGTACCCCTGCCCGACGGCCCGGAACTTCCAGTCCGCACCGTTGCGGTAGAGCTCCCCGAACACCATCGCGGTCTCGCTGCCGGCCTCGGGCGCGACCTCGTACCTGGCCAGCTCGACGCCGCCGTCCGGGTCGGCGATCCGCACGTACGCGCCGCGGACCTGACCGAAGCTCTGCCGCCGCTGCGCCGCGTCGTAGATCGCGACGGCGAAGACGATCCGCTCGACCCCGGCGTCGACGTCCGCGAGCCGGACCTCGATCCGCTCCCGGTCGCCGGCCGTGCCGTCGCCGGCGCCGCCCTGGTGGCGGACCGCGCCGTCCGGGCTCTGCAGGTTGTTGAAGAAGACGAAGTGCCGGTCGGAGACGACCTTCCCGGAGGGGCCGCAGAGCAGCGCGCTGGCGTCCAGGTCGTACCCGGCGCCGGCCGTCCAGCCGAGGCCGATCCGTACGGTCCGCAGCCCGCGGGCCTGCTTCCCCAGGGAGACGTTGCCGCCCTTCGTCAGGGCCACACTCATGGGACTTCCTCCACAACCGTCCGATATACCGCTGTTCTTCCGTTCGACTACGACAACGCTGTAGAGCTCGCGGCGGTTCCCTCCCGTCCGCGGCGGTTCCCACCCGTCCGCGGCCCTTCGCGGACCCCTCCGGCGGCGCCCGGAACCCCGCCGGAGGCGCCCTGGCGGGCCGTCGGCCCCCCGACCTATTGTCGGTGGCATGACATCTCTCCGTCGCGCCACCACCCTGGCCGCCACCCTCGTCGGTACGCTCGCCGCCCTGCTGGCCCCCGCCACCGCCCGGGCCGACCAGGCCGGCTGCCCGACCGTCACCACGGCCCCCGTGGACACCGAACAGGCCCGACTGCGGGACCCGCGGACCGCGGCCTTCACCGAGCGCTCCGGCCTGGACTCCTTCGTCCACCGCTTCCCCGCCGCACTGTGCACCGCCGGGGACGCCGAGCAGGCCGAACAGCTGGTCGACGCCTGGGGCCAGGCCCTGTGGCAGGCCGGGGTGGACCGCTCCCAGGGCCGGCGGGCGCACGGCGAACTGCCCGCCCGCGACGACCGCCCGCTGTACTGGACCAGGCTCGCCATGACCGTCCAACTCGCCCAGTGGCAGCCTGGGTTCGAAATCGACCGGGCCGGACTCCGGGCCCGCTTCGAGGACGCCTCCCGGGGCCTCGACGACGGCTTCAGCGGTCGGCCCGGCGTCCGGCGGATCTTCGTCAGCGGCTTCGACCCGTTCGGCCTGGACACCGAGCCGCGCCGCGCCAACCCCTCCGGCGCGGCCGTCCTGGAACTGCACGGCCGGCGGATCACCCTCGCCGACGGCAGCACCGCCGAGATCCGCGCCGTCGTCCTCCCGGTCCGCTACGGCGACTTCGACGAAGGCATCGTCGAGCGCGCCTTCGGCCCCCACCTGACACCCGGCCGACAGGCCGCCGACCTGATCACCAGCATCAGCCAGGGCTACCCGGGCCTCTTCACCCTGGAGGCCTGGGCCGGGCGCGCCCGCTCCGCCGACCCCGCCACCGACAACACCGGCACCCTGTCCGGCGGCACCCGCGAACACCCGGCCACCGCCCCGGGGCTCGGCGACGGGCCCGAGTTCATCCGCACCACCCTGCCGACCGACACCATGACGGCCGTCCAGCAGCCCTACCCCGTCCTCCTCAACACCTCCGTCACCGAGATCCCCGAGGGCGGTGCCTCACCCGTCGACCGCGAGGACGGACCGACCCCCGGCTCCCGCGCGGTCGCCGGAGGCGGCGGCGGGTACCTCTCCAACGAGGTCGCCTACCGCTCCAACCGGCTGCGCCTGGACCTCGCCCCCGACCTGCCCGGCGGCCACCTCCACACCCCCGTGCTCACCGGCCTGCCCGCCGACCGGGACCGTCTCACCAGCCCGGAGTTCGAACGCAACGAAGCCGCCATCTCCGGCCAGGTCCGCGCCATCCTGCACGCCGCCCACCTCTGACCCACCCCACCCGGCCTGCCCCGCCGCCCCCACCGGGGCCGGGGTCAGGCCGGGTGGGCCCAGCGGGTGCCGGCGGCGCGGGCGCGGGACTCGGCGATCTCGGCGTACGCGGCGGAGCGGTCCGCCCAGTGCGAGCCCTCCACCGACTTGCCGCGCTCGAGGTCCTTGTAGACCTGGAAGAAGTGGGTGATCTCCAGCAGGTCGAACTCCCGCAGGTCTCCGATGTCGCGCAGCTCCGCGTAGCGCGGGTCGCGGGCCGGGACGCAGAGCACCTTCTGGTCCGGCCCGCGCTCGTCGCGCATCACCCACATGCCGACGGCCCGGCAGGTCAGGACGCATCCCGGCACGGCCGGTTCGCCGCCCAGCACCAGGGCGTCCAGCGGCTCGCCGTCGCCGCCGAGGGTGCCCTCGACGTAGCCGTAGTCGGCGGGGTAGCGGGTGGCGGTGAACAGGGTGCGGTCGAGGCGGATCCGGCCCGCGACGAAGTCCATCACGTACTTGTTCCGGGACCCCTGCGGGATCTCGATCATCACCTCGAACTCCACCACGGCCTCCTCCTGGCTCCTGGGGAGATTCTCCGCCGACGCCAGCCGCCGGGCACCCGGTCGGCGCGCCGGATCCCGCGGATCGGCGGCCCGGCGCGCAGGTGCGGCGCCCGCTCAGCCCGCCCCGCTCAGCTGGCGGTCGGCTCCCAGGGGCCGTCCTCGGGCCGCGCCTCGTCGTCCGTCCCGGGCCACGGCGGCATGGTGACGGCGACGATCCGCAGCGGCCCGGGCGCGTCCTCGTCGGCCCGGAACTGGAACGCCGTGCCCAGCGGTATCGAGACCGCCGTGCCGGGTGCGAGCCGCACGGTCTCCTCCCGCCCGTCCTGGCGCCGCCAGAGCCGTCCGGCGCCGGCGGTGACCTGCCACAGCTCCTGCACCGTCGCGTGCGAGACCGCGCGGGTGACCTGCCCGGGGGTGAGCTCGAACTCCGCGAGGCTGCCGCCCCCGTCGAGCACCAGCAGCGGCCGGACCACGGCGCCGTCCGGGGCGGTCACCAGCGGGACGTCTCCGACGTCCGCCGTCCCGAACGGCTCACGCACCGGCTGACCGCTCATCGGCCCGTCCCTTTCGCCTGGTGGAGCACCTCGCCCCGCACCCACCACCGATGAGACCACGGCCCCCCGAACGGGCACCACCCCGCGGCGGCCGGCGGCCGAGGCCGCGAAGGACCGTCCGGTCGGGCCTGTCGGGCCGGTCTCAGCCGCCCGCGGGCGTGCCGAACTCGCGCAGGGCGTCGCCGACGATCGCGTCCAGCCGGGCGTGGTGGGCGCCGCGCCAGTAGGCCTGTCCGCAGTCGACGCACTGGGCGAAGGCGTCGTAGGAGCGCTCGGTCCCGTCCCGGAGCTGCTCCAGCACCGAGGTCTTGTCGGCCTCGCGCAGCGTGCCGTTGCAGGTGGTGCAGCGGGTCCACGGGGCGAGCGGCGGCGCGAAGCGGGAGAGCACGTCGCGCAGCTGCTCGGCCGGGCGGTGGCTGTAGACGTAGGCGCCGGCCCACAGTTCGCGGCGGCGCAGCAGACCGCGGTCGCGCGAGAGCAGGATGCGCTGCTCGGCGGCGGAGCGGGCGGCGAGCGCGGCGTCGCCGATGTCCGGGTTCTCGTAGGCGGCGTCGACGCCGAGCAGCCGCAGGCGCCGGGTGAGGGTGCCGAGGTGGACGTCGAGCAGGAAGCGCGGCGGGACGGCGGAGGGCTGCGGCCTGTCGACGGCCCCCACCGTCACCTGTTCGCCGTCGGCCGGGACGTGCGCGTCCGGCACCGGGCGGCCGTCCACCAGCAGCGCGCCGACCTCGGTGAGCGGGACCCCGAGGGACTCCACGAGGTGGCCGAGCGTCGAGGTGCCGTCGGTGCGCAGCGCGGAGCGGCCGGCCCGGCGGGGCGCGGAGACGAAGAGGTGCAGCTCAGGGGCGAAGTCGAGCCAGATCTGGGGTCGGTCCACGCGGTCAGCATGCCAGCGGGCGGCGGCCGGTGGCCACCGTTTTCCGGGCCCCGCCCGGAGCGGCGTGCGGAGTAGCATCGGGCGTATCCGGAACAGCGGCGGTTGGAGCATGCGATGACCGGGGAGAAGCGGACGCGCCCGGCGGTCGACCCGTTGGCCGACCTGGCCGAGACCGCGCCCGACGACCTGTTCGCCGGGCGGGCCCACCGGGCGCGGCCGGCGCCACCGGGGGACGAGGACCGCTACGGCGGTGACGACGACCTCTACGGCTTCTCGGCGGCCGTGGCCCCGACGGCGGAGGACGGTCGGGAGGGCCCGGCGGGCGACGGGTAGTCGCGGTCGCGCCCGGCCCAGCGCACGACCGGCCCCATCGCGTGGCCGGCCGCCAGGAAGAGGACGCCCAGGACGAGCCAGCCGACCAGGCCGCCGTCCAGCAGCAGGGCCGTGAGCAGCAGCGGGCCGAAGGTGCGGGCGACGGCCACGCCGGTGCCGAAGAAGCCCTGGTACTGCCCGATCCGGTCCGGCGGGGCCAGGTCGAAGCTGATCTGCCAGGAGCCGGCCGACTGCCGCATCTCTCCGACCAGCAGCAGCACCGAGGCGGCCACCAGCAGCGCGGCGAGGCCCCACAGCGGCACGTCCAGGGCGGAGAGGCCGAAGACGGCGCAGCAGGCGAGCAGCAGCAGCCCGGAGGAGCGGACCGCGCGGGTGGCCGAGGCCAGTCCGGTGACGTCGCGCGCCGCCCGCACCTGGAAGGCCAGCACGCCCAGGGTGTTGAGGACGAACAGGGCCGAGCTGAGCCAGCCGATCCCGGGTGCGCGGTCGGCGATCCAGAGCGGCAGGATCAGGCTGAGCAGGGGCATCCGCAGCAGCAGCACGGTGTTGACCAGGGCGACGGCCGCGTAGCGGCGGTCCCGCAGGACGGCCAGGCGCGGTCCGGCGTCCGGCCGGGCGGGCGCGGGCGGGACTTCGGGCAGCCGCAGCAGGACCAGGGCGCCGGCCAGGAACCCGAGCGCGGTGACGACGAAGGCGCCGAGGAACGCCGCCCGGGTGCCGATGGTCAGCGCGACGCCGCCGATGGCCGCGCCGACGGCCAGCCCGCCGTTGAGGGTCGACTGCAGGTGGGCGAGCAGTCCGGTGCGCTCGGCGGGCGGCACCAGGCCGGCGACCAGCGCCTGCCGGGCGGCGGTGAGCCCGGACTGCGTGGTCGCGTAGACGCAGACCGCGACCAGGAACGGCCCGTAGTCGCGGATCACCAGGAAGGCGGCGACCACGACCGCGGTGGCGAGGGCGAGCGCCACCGCGGTGCGGCGCGGCCCGCGGCGGTCGGCGAGGGCGCCGAGCGGCACCCCGGCCAGGGAGCCGAGCGCCCAGGCGACGGCGAGGCCGGCGCCGAGCGCGGTCGCCGACATGCCGACGACGTGGGTGAAGTAGAGCGCGGAGCAGGTGAAGTAGGCGCCGTCGCCGACGGCGCTCGCCAACTGGGCGGCGGCGAGGGTCCGCTGGGGTCCGGCCGGCGGCAGGAGTCTGGTGGCTGGGGCGCTGCTGGTCGGCACTTCTCTCCTGGCGTGGGGCGGCGCGCGGGCCGGCGGTTCGCAACGGTTCGCCGCTCAGCCTAGGAAGGAACCGGTCCGCCCGGAAGGTCCAGTGATCAAGGAATTCCCTGGGCCACTTGGCCGGGGCGCCGCCGCACCGGCGGGCGATCGCTGAACCCCCGTGCGAGGGTGGCCGGTTGCCCGTTCCCCACACCCCCGGGGGCGTCCCGCCCGCGCGGTCACGACGCCGTCCGTACCCGCCCCGAATCCGCCCGGCCGGCCCGCCGCCGGAGCCCGACGAGCCCACCCGGGGGCCAATGTTGGCCGTGTTGACCCGTCAGTAACGCCCTCCTATGCTCGACGGCGTTCGCGATCCGGCACCGGGGCCGGGGCCGCCGTGCCCGCCCGTTCCCGGCGCCGTCACGGCTCGAAGGACTCCTCCCATCACCACCTCCCTCGCCCCCTCGGGCGACACCGACCACCCGGGCGGCGAACCGGCCGCCACCGGCACCGAGAACCGGGGCGGCGGACCGGCCACCACCGACACCGGCCGCCGCCGCTTCCTCACCTACCTGCTGGCCGCGCCGACCCTCACCGTCGGCGCCCGGCTCGGCCTCGACGCCGCCGCGCCCGCCACCGCGCGGGCCGCCGTCCGCACCGCCGCGGCCACCCAGGAGGCCGCCGCCCCCTCGCAGTTGATCGGCCTGCCCGGCATCCCGGACATCCTCGACCTCGGCGACGCGCTGATCCTCGCCGGCCTGCCGACCTCGCACCTGCTGGTGCTCGAACTCACCGCCGCCGGACGCGCGGTGCTGCACCTGCCCCGGCTGGAGGTCGGCCAGGGCCTCACCACCGCCATCGCGATGCTGGTCGCCGAGGAACTCGACGCCCGGCTCGCCGACGTGGACGTCCCGCTCTCCGACGGCCGCCCCGAACTGCTCTTCAACCAGCTGACCGGGGCCTCCAACTCGGTGCGCTCGCTGTACGACCCGGTGCGCGCCGCGGCCGCCGCCGCCCGCGCCCGGCTGGTGACCGCCGCCGCCCGGCGCTGGAACGTTCCGGCGGACACCCTGGCCACCGCCGACTCCGCCGTCCTCGCCCCCGACGGCCGCCGGGCCGGCTACGGCGAACTCGCCGCCGAGGCCGCCTCCGTCGCCGCCCCGGCCGTCTCCGCCGCCCCCAAGCCGCCCGAGCGGCAGCGCCTGGTCGGCACGCCCACCGGCCGGATCGACGCCCGCGACATCGTCACCGGCCGCGCCGTGTACGCCGGCGACCTCGCCGTCCCCGGCGCCGTGCCGACGGTGGTCGCCCGCCCCACCACGATCAACGGCACCCTGCGGTCCCTGGACGCCTCCGCCGCCCGCGCGATGCCCGGTGTGCTCGGCGTGGTGCAGATCCCCAGCGGAGTCGCCGTCCTCGCCGAGACCTTCGACCAGGCCCTCAAGGCCCGCGACGCCCTGCGCACCGCGTGGAACCCGGGGCCGCTGGCCGGGCTCTCCGACCCCGACATCCGCACCCGGCTGCGCGCCGCCCACGCGCCGTTCCTCGTCCCGCCGCTGCTCACCCGGTACGTGGACGGCGAGTTCGACTTCGCCTTCGTCAACCACGCCCCGATGGAGGTGCTGACGGCCGTCGCCGACGTGCGGCCCAACCGCGCCGAACTCTGGTTCGCCGCACAGACGCCGATCGTCGCCCAGCAGACCATCGCCGCCGAACTCGGCCTCCCCCAGGACGCCGTCACCGTGCACGTGGTGCGCGGCGGCGGCTCGTTCGGGCGCCGGCTGTTCTTCGACGCCGCGCTGGAGGCCGCGCAGATCTCCCGGGCCGCCGGCCGCCCGGTCAAGCTGATGTGGACCCGCAACGACGACATGCGCCACGGCCGGATGCGCCCGGCCAGCCACCACCGGATCCGGGCGACGTACGCACTCGGCCAGGTCCTCAGCTACGAACACCGTGCCGCGACCGTCAAGACCGACTTCCGGCACGGGCTCGGCGAGAGCCTCACCGCCGCCGGCTTCAACCTCTCGCTGGCCGGACTCAGCCTCGCCCAGGCCTTCTTCCTGCTCAGCGAGAAGAACCCGTACGACGTCGGGCTGCCCACCCAGCTCCTCGCCGAGGTGCCGCTGGACATGCACACCGGCAGCTGGCGCTCGGTCTACTCCGGCACCGTCCGGGTCGCCGACGAGATCATGATGGACGAACTCGCCCGCCGGATGGGCCAGGACGCCGTCGCCTTCCGCCGGGCCCGGCTGCGCAGTGCCGCGGGGCGCGCCGTCCTCGACACCGTCGCCCGGGAGGGATCCTGGGGCCGGCCGATGCCTCCGGGGCAAGCCCAGGGCATCGGCTACCACGACGAGAACGGCGGGTGCACCGCCTACCTGGTCGAACTCGACGCCACCGACCCGGCCGACCCCCGGGTCACCAAGGCCGTCATCGCCGCCGACCTGGGCCGGGTGATCAACCCCCGTGGCCTGGAGGCCCAGTTGACCGGCGCGCTGATCGACGGCATCTCGGTGATCCTGCAGGCCGGCAACCACATCGACAACGGGGCCGTCCGGGAGGGCAGTTACGCCGACTTCCGGTACGCGCGGCAGCGGAACAGCCCGCCGGTGGTCGAGATCCACCTCATGCCGCCGAGCGGATCCCCGGGTGGCGCGGGCGAGTTGGGCGTTCCGGCGGCCTCCGCCTCGGTCGCCAACGCCTACGCGCGCGCCACCGGCACCAGCCCCCGCTCCTTCCCCGTCACCTTCTGACCCACCGCTTGACCCGCCGCCAGACCCACCGCCTGACCCGCCGCCTGACTCCCCCAGCCAAGGAACCCCACCACGCCATGCCCACCCACACCTTCGTCCTCAACGGGCAGCCCGTCACCGTCGAGGCCCCGGACGACATGCCGCTGCTCTGGGTGCTGCGCGACAAGCTCGGCGTCACCGGCCCCAAGTACGGCTGCGGGGTGGGCGTCTGCCGCGCCTGCACCAGCCACCTGGACGGCCAGGAGTTCCAGCCCTGCACCCGATCGGTCCGGGACTGCGAGGGCCACAGCGTCACCACCATCGAGGGCCTGGCCGACGGCGACACGCTGCACCCCGTCCAGGCGGCCTGGCTCGACTGCGACGTCGCCCAGTGCGGCTTCTGCCAGCCCGGTCAGATCATGACCGCCGTCGCCCTGCTGCGCCGGACCCCGGCCCCGACGGACGCGGACATCGACCAGATCCAGAACATCTGCCGCTGCGGCAGCTATCCGCGCATCCGCGAGGCGATCAAGCGGGCGGCGGCGCAGCAGGCGCACAGCTGATCCCGCCCCCGCCCGGCGGACGGGCGGGGGCGGGGGCGGGCACTGTCAGCAACCGCCGATCGAGCCGTTCTGCCAGGCGAAGTGGAAGTACCAGTTGCTGTCCGCGTAAGCCCCGTAGACGTACGCGGTGCCCCAGTACTCCGCGCCGTTGGCGCCCAGGTGAGCGGCGTGGATCCGGTACCAGACATTGCCCTGGTTGTTGATGTCCTCGCCCCTCGTCCAGCAGTCGGGGGCGATCTTGTCCCCGGTGTGGCCGACACCGGACAGGTCGTAGACCCACGGCTTGTAGGACGGCCAGTACGACTGGGGCATGGAGTACAGGCCCACGCCGTGTCCGCTGGAGACGTGGCTGGTGAGGTAGTACCACCCGTCGGCGTTCGCGTTGCCGGCGGACAGGCCGACCCCGCCGGCCGCCAGCGCGACCACGGCCGCCGCGGTCGCGCCGCGTCGCCCGATCCTCTTGAGAATGCCCTTGCCCATGTCAACTCCCCTGTTCGGTGTGAACCGTTGACGTGCCGCCCGGACAACCCCGGCCGGCGGGACACAGCTGACCGGACGACACGGGCTGTTCGGTAGCACCTGACGGAAACTGACAACACCTGACACCACGCGCCGAACAGGCCGAACACGCCTTCCCCCCAAGGGGTTTCGACGGAGGACTGAACACCGCCGTCACACAGGGCTATGATCCGTACCCGACAATCGAGCAACGGCACCGAGGGATCCGACATCTGACAACGGGGGTCGTCGTGGCGGAGCAGAAGTCCGAACCGGGGCAGGAGGCGCCGGCGCCGGCGCCGGCGCCCACCCCCGCCGAGAGTCTGGCGGCCGACCTGTGCCGCCTGCGCCTGGACGCCGGGAAGCCGTCCTTCCGCACGATGGCGAAGACGGCCGGGTCGATCTCGCACACCACGCTCTACGAGGCGGCGTCCGGCTCCCGGGTCCCGTCCTGGCCCACCACCAGGGCGTTCGTCCGGGCCTGCGGCGGCGACGAGGCGCAGTGGCAGGCCCGGTGGACCGCCGCCGTCGGCGCCGAGCAGCCCGGCGCCGCCCCACCGGGCCCGGCCGCAACCCCGGCCCCGACGGCCCCACCCGCCTCCGCACCGGTCGCGGCCGCCGGTCCGGCGCCGGGCGGGCAGTCGGGCGGGCAACCTGGCGGGCAGTCGGCCACGCCGCGCCCACGCCGCCGCCGGATCTGGACCCATGCGATCAGCCTGCTGGTCGGCATCGCACTCGGCAGCGGCGGCACACTCGCCCTGACCGGGCACGACACCCCGGCCGCCGCACCGCCCGACGCGCACGGCTGCCCCGCCGGGGCCTCCGGACCGCCCGCCTCCGACCCGCCGTCCGCGAAGGAACGCCCGGGCGAGGCTCCGACCGGGGCTCCGGCGGAGGATCCGGCCGGGGCCGCGGGCACCACCGGCGCGGCCTGGGTCGCCCGCACCGCCGCCGCCCAGGAGGCCGTGTCCAGCACCGGGACCGACCTCCCGGTGCGCTCCCCGGTCGGCCGGGGGGACGCCCTGGTCGTCACGATGATGCTGACCAGCACCTGCCCCGGCGCCGTCTCGGTCACCGACACCGGGCAGGACCGCTTCCAGGTCCTCGGGGACGTGACCGACTCGCTGCGCCACCGCGTACTCGTGCTCGCCGCCTTCCGGGCCGCCGCCCTGACCACCGCCGACACGGTCCGCGCCGACTACCCGCGGGCGAGCAAGTTCCACATCGCCGTCGACGAGTTCCGCGGCGTCACCGCCGCCCGGTCCGCCACCCGCGCCTCCGGGGACGCCGGCGGGACGACCTTCGCCACCGACTCCGGCTCTGTCGCCTGCCGGCCGGGCGACCTCCTGGTGGGCGCGGTCGGCAGCAACACCGGGACGGCGCCGGCCTTCGGCAGCGGCTGGACGGCCCTGCCCGCGCTCGCCCTCTCCTCCTACCGCCTCACCACCGCCCACCGGATCGCCACCGACCCGGACCACTGCGCCGCGGCCGGGCGCACCACCTCCCAGTGGGGCGCCGTCCTCGCCGTCCTGCGGTAGGCCCGCTGTTTCGGATCTTGCCGGGCGCACAACGGCGGACCGATCCGCCGTCGTGCGCCCCGCGGGATCCGCCGGGCGATCCCCGACCGCCCGCGCCGGAACCGGCTACGCGGGGGCCGGGTCGCGACCGAAGAAGGCGGCGAGCCGGTCGTAGGGCGGGGCGCCCTCGGGCGCGGTGACCTCCGGCCCGAAGGCGTGGTGGTCCTCCTCGCCGCCGCGGTACTCGGGCTTGAGGGCGCCATGGGCCCAGGCGAGGGCGGCGAGCGCCACCTCGTGGTCCAGCCCGTCCGTGGACTGGCCGGTGGCCCGGGCCAAGTCCCAGCCATGCACTGCGAATTCGGCGATCTGCTGGTCCACCGGGAAGCGGGCCGGCAAGGTGCCGAACCCGGGGACGTCCACCGTGCCCGAGAGGTCGCCGGCCGCCCGCCAGGCGTCGACGAGGCCCTCGGCACCGGCCTCGAAGGCGTGCAGCCAGTCCTCCTCGACCCGCTCGAAGGACTGCGACCAGTCCGGCTGCCCGCCCTGGGCCCGGACGGTGAACTGCCGCAGGTCGAAGAGCAGGTGGCTGACGAGGTCCCCGACGTCCCAGGAGCGGCAGGCGGTCGGGTGGCCGGCCAGCTCGACGCCGGTGCCGTCGATCAGCCCGGCGGTCTGTGCGAGGGCCCGGGCGAGCAGCACGATCGGGTCTTCCGTGGCGGTCATGGCGCGCCTCTCGGTCGGCGGAGGTCGGGATCACGGGTCGGACCGGGCGATCGTAAACGGCGCCACCGACAACCGCCCGGCGCGACACCGGCCCGGTGGTCGCACCACCGGACCGGCACCGCGCCCCGCGCCCGCGCCGCGCGAGCCCGCGGGCCCACGAGCCGTCAGGCAGCCAGGCACCCCGGCGCTGGAGCACTCGGGCGCCAAGGCCGGCGGACCCCCGAGCCCTCACACCGTCAGGCCGCGAAGCCCCCGTCCACCGCCAGCTCGGCACCGGTGACGTACCGGCCGTCGCCGCCCACCAGGTAGGCGACGGCCGCCGCGACGTCCGCGCCCGCCCCGAACCGGCCGAGTGCGGTCAGGCTGCTCTGGAACCCGGCGGACGGGCCGTCGGCCGGGTTGAGGTCGGTGTCGATCGGGCCGGGGTGGACGACGTTCGCCGTGATCCCCCGCGGGCCGAGCTCGCGGGCCAGCGCCTTGGTCAGTCCGATCAGCGCCGCCTTGCTGGTCGCGTAGAGGGTGGCGCCGGGGAAGGCGACCCGCTTGGCGATGCAGCTGCCGATGGTGACGATCCGTCCGCCGTCGGCCAGGTGTTCGGAGGCGGCCTGGGCGAACAGGAAGGGCGCCCGGACGTTCACCTCCAGGACCCGTTCGACGTCGGCCGGCGCCAGCTCGCCGATCAGGCCGAGGACGCCGACGCCCGCGTTGTTCACGAGGACGTCGAGCCGCCCGAAGCGCTCGACGACGGCCGCCACCGCCTCGCGCACCGCGCGCGGGTCGGCGCCGTCCGCCCGGACCGCCCAGCCCCGGCGCCCCATCGCGGTGATCTTCCCGACGACCTCCTCGGCCTGCTGCCCGCCGTCGCGGTAGGTGAGGGCGACGTCGGCGCCGTCCTCGGCCAGTCGCAGCGCGATCGCCGCCCCGATGCCCCGGCTGCCGCCGGTCACCAGGGCCACCGTGCCGTCGAGCTCCGCCACACCGTTCATCGTCATATCTCCAGAACTCCTCGTTCCGATCTCGGACATGACTCGATCCTGCGCGCCGGCGGCCGGAAGCTCCGGCGGTATTCAGACGTCGCGTTCAATCTTCAACTACCACCCGGGCGCCCGCCCGCGCCCCTGCACGCCGGCCCGCGCACCACCCGACGCGCACGACCCGACGCACACCACCCGCCACCGTCGAGCCCACTGCCGTCGGACCCACCGCCACGGACATCCGGAGCACGACCGACGCACCGCGCCGAGCGGCCGCCCGGAGGGGCGACCGCTCGGCGCGGGTGCGGGGAGGCGTCAGACGGCCAGCGTCTGACCCGGGAAGATGAGGTCCGGGTTACCGCCGATGGTGCGGGCGTTCTTGCCGTACAGGCTGTCCGTGTCGATGCCGAACTTGGCCGCGATGCCGCTCAGCGTGTCGCCGCTCCTGACGGTGTAGCCGCCGTGGGAGCCGCTCTGGGCGGTGTTCTTCTCGGTGGACGGGGCCGCCTGGGCCGGCTTGGCCGACGGCTGGCCCTTGGGCGCCTGCTGGGGCTTCGGCGCCTGGGCCTGCTGCGGGGTCTTGGCAGCGGGCTTGGCGGACGGCTTCGCAGCGGGCTTGGAGTCGGACTTCGGGGCGGGCTTGGCAGGCGCCGCCTCCGAGGTGTCGACGGCGGCGGGGGCGCCGCCCTTGCTGAGACCCGCCTTCGCCGAGCAGACCGGCCAGGCGCCGGGCCCCTGCGAGGCGAGCACCTTCTCGGCGACGGCGATCTGCTGACCCTTCGTCGCCTGGTGGGCCTGGGGGGCGTAGGCGGTCCCGCCGTACGCAGCCCAGGTGGAGGGGGTGAACTGCAGTCCGCCGGAGAAGCCGTTCCCGGTGCTGATGCTCCAGTTCCCACCGCTCTCGCACTGGGCGACGGAGTCCCAGGTCGAGGGGGTGGCGGCGGAGGCCGAGGTGGCCGTGACGAGGCCGGCCACCGGCAGGGCCGCGACGGCGGCGCCCGCGACGACCGCCATCCGCACGCGGTTGCGCTTGGTGACGGCGGTCTGGGTGGCAGCGGCGGTCTCGTGACGGTGAGTCATGAAGGTCCTCTCGACAAGCCCCGGGCGGGCGTGCGGAACCAGACCCGGGACAGGGCCGGCTCGATCGCGCTCACCTCGCTCGACGGGCGGCCGCGCACGTGTCGGACGTGCCGTGCCGCCCCGGCCACCTCCGCTCGCCGACGGCCTGTTCGAGCCGGTCGCGTCGGCGGGCACGGCCCTCGCGCCGGTGGTCAGTCGGCGGGCCGTGCGTCGGGGTGAACCCGGGTGGTGCTCGTTGCACCGCGAAAGAAGCTACGGGCCGTCCAGCGGCGCAGCAAGCAATTCTTGGTCCCCGCAGGTCAGTTGACTGTTACCGGCGGTATCGATCAAGGAAGACCGTCCAGTTCGACCAGATTTGACCGCATTTTCAAGATCAAACGGTCAGTTTCCGTGCCCGCGCTCACATCTGTCCATCCGTGACGCCGAGCACACCATCGACGAAGGGTCATGCATCATCGACGGAGGGTGACCGGCGCAGCCGGAGTTCCCGGCTCCGCACGCCCGCCGAGTGGCGTGCACCACATCCGCGACGCTCCGCGACCGGACGGCTGCCCTCAGTCCCGGCCGTCGAGCTCCGCGTCACGCGCCAGCAAGGCCGCCTGGACCCGGTTCTCGCAGCCCAACTTGGCGAGGATCCGGCTGACGTACGTCTTCACCGTCGCCTCGCTCATATGGATCCGGGCCCCGGCGTCCGCGTTGGACAGCCCCTCGCCGAGCAGTGCCAGCACCTCCAGCTCGCGCCCCGTGAGCACCTCCAGCCGTCGCCTGGCCGCCGCGCCGCGGGCCGCCACCGAGGCGCTGCGCCCGGTCGCCAGCGAGTCCACGATGTGCCGGGTCGCGGCCGGGGAGAGGAAGGCGTTCCCGCTGGCGGCCGCGCGCACGGCCTGGATCAGCTCCTCCGGAGCGGTGTCCTTGAGCAGGAAGCCCGCGCCCCCCTCCGTCACGGCGCGCAGGACGTTCTCGCGCTCCCCGAAGGTGGTGAGGATCAGCGCCCGCGCGCCGGGGGCGGCCCTCGGCAGCTCCCCGAGCGCCGTCAGCCCGTCCATCACCGGCATCTGGATGTCCAGCAGCACGACGTCGACCCGGTGCGCCCGGGCCAGTTCCAGCGCCTCCCGGCCGTCGGCGGCCTCCGCGACCACCTCGATGTCGGCGGCGGAGCCCAGGATCATCCTGATCCCGGCGCGGATGAGCGGCTCGTCGTCGGCGACGAGGACTCGGATCACGGCTGGTCATTCCCCTCGAACGGTCTTCCGGCTGGAACACCATCCTCACACCTCCGGGGGAGGGGGCCCGCGTCAGTTCTTCGCGCGGTAGTGCTGCTTGTCCACCAGCACGCCGTCCCTGAAGCAGAACCGGACCACGTTGTCCTCGCCCCAGACCTCGCTGAGGTCACCGGAGAGGTACCAGCGGCAGTGCGCGCCCTCCGGCGGGGTCGGCCCGGTCTTCTTGTAGTCCTCGGTGAAGAAGTCGTTGCCCCGGGGCAGCAGGCGCAGCACGTCCGGCTCCGGGGTGCCGACCTGCAGCTCGTCGTAGACCGACTTCTTCACCGTCGCGTCGTCCGTGCCCTGGACGAAGGCCACCACGCCCCAGATCAGCAGGCCCAGCACCGTCACCCCGACCACGGCCACCCCGACGGCGCAGCCGAGCGCCGGGCTGCGCCGGCCGCGCTCCGCCCCGTCGGCCGGCGGCAGGCCCTCCAGCAGCCAGTCCTCCACCCCGGCGGCGGCCCCGTCCCCGGTGCCCTCCGCCCCCTCGTAGGGCAGCACGCCGGCCAGCCGGAACCCCTGTTCCGGGGTCGGCCCCGCGTGCACCATGCCGCCGACCAGCCGGGCGCGCTCGCGCAGCCCGGTCAGCCCCTGTCCGCCGCTGACGGCGGGGCCCGCGCCGGCCCGTGCGCCGACGAGCTCCGGGGCGCGCGGGTTGACCACCTCCACCACCAGGGCGTCCGGCTCGTACCGGAGCGCGACGGCGATCGGTGCGCCGGGGGCGTGCTTGTGCGCGTTGGTGAGCGCCTCCTGGACGATCCGGTACGCCGCGTGGTCGACCGCGGCCGCCAGCGGGCGCTCGTCGCCCTCCCGGGAGAAGGAGACCTCCGCCCCGGCCGCCCGCGAGGACTCCACCAGTTCCCCGATGCCGTCCACCCCGCCGCGGCCCGGCGCCGCGCCGGGCGCCGGAGCCCCCGCCGTCGACTCGTCGTGCAGCACCCCGACCACCTCGCGCAGCTCGCGCATCGCCGCGACCGCCGCCTGCCGCAGCACCCCGACCGCCTCCCGCTGCCGGTCGGTGAGGGTGCGGTCCACCTCGAGCGCCCCCGAGTGGACGGAGATCAGCGCGAGCTGGTGGCCGAGGCTGTCGTGCATGTCCTGGGCGATCCGGTGCCGCTCGCGCAGCCGCGCCTGGTGCACCACCATGACCCGCTCGCGCAGCAGCTGGTCGTTGCGCTCGCGCAGCGCGTCCAGCAGCGCCCGGCGCTGCGCCCGGTACCGGCCCCAGAGCGCGGGCAGCACGGCGAACAGCAGGAAGCCGCCCAGCGAGAAACCGAAGATCAGCTTGGGCGAGACCGCGGCGTCCTTGAACACCCCGGTGACGGTGAACAGCACCCAGCCGAGCAGGAAGGTGCCGATCAGCCGGCCGACCCGGCGGATCCGAGCCCCGGCCGACCAGCCCGCGCAGACCAGCAGCACCACCGGCCCGACGGACCAGCCGGTGGCGGCCGCGGTCAGCACCAGCACCGTCGCCGGGAAGGCCGGCCGCAGCACCCAGAGCACCGCGACGGCGAGGCCGGCCCCCACCGCCGTCCCGGTGCCCTCGCCGGAGGCCAGCTCCAGCAGGGCGGCGACCGCGCCCATCAGCAGCGCCAGGGCCCCCTGGCCCACCACCCGGCGGGCCGGCCAGGGCCCCGGGAACGCCGTCCGTACCGCCTTGCTCCAGGCCCGTGCCATCGCATCCACCCGTGGAGGCTACCGGGCCGCCGGGCGCCGCGGCCGCCACCGTTCGTCGCCGCCCGCGCCGACGAAAGTCGCGGCCCGGGCCGGTCAGCCGAGGGCGGTGAGCAGCAGCGCCACGTCGTCCACCCGGTGCGAGGAGCCGACCTCCCGCAGCAGCCGCTCCGCGAGCCCCTCCAGGTCCTCCGGGCCCACCGGCCGGCGGCCGCGTCCGAGCGCGGCCGCCAGCCGGTCCACCCCCTGGTCGATCGACACCGCAGGGTCCTCGACCAGCCCGTCCGTGTACAGCGCGAGGACCGCGCCGGGTTCCAGCAGCACTTCGCTCACCGGGTACTCGGCCCGGTCGTCCACCCCCAGAAGCGGCCCGCCCGGCACGTACAGCGCCTCGGTGCGGCCGTCCGGGCGGCACAGCACCGGCGGCAGGTGCCCGGCCCGGGCGACCCGGGCGGTCCGGGCGCCGCCCTCGGCGGGGCCGAGCCGGACCAGGCAGCAGCTGGCGAGCAGGCCCGGGTCGAGGTCGAGGTGCAGCCGGTTGGTGCGGGCGAGCACCTGGTCGGGCGGGTCGCCGCCGGTCGCGAAGGCGCGGACGGCGCTGCGCAGCTGGCCCATGGTGGCCGCCGCGCCCACGCTGTGTCCCTCCACGTCGCCGATCACCAGGGTGAGGTCCGGTCCGGTGACGATCCCGTCGTACCAGTCGCCGCCGATCTCCATGCCCTGGGTGCCGGGCAGGTAGCGGGCGGCGATCGCGATGCCGGGGACCTGCGGCAGCCGGTGCGGCAGCAGCGCCTGCTGCAGGCCCCGGGCCAGCGCGAACTCGGCGTCGTACAGCCGGGCGCGTTCCAGGGCCTGGGCGATGAAGCCGCCGAGCGCGGTGAGCAGGCCGCGTTCCTCGAGGGTGAAGGGCCGCGCCCGGTCGAAGCCCAGGATGCAGCTGCCGACGGGATGGCCGGAGGCGATCAGCGGCAGGAAGGCCCAGGCGCCCATCTCGTCGAGCTCGATGCCCGGGTAGGCGGCGGCGAGCTCGTGGACGGACTCGAAGAAGATCGGCGTGCCGGTGCTCAGGGCCTCCGCGCCGGGGATGCGGGCGCTGATCGGGGTGCCCTCGAAGCGGTCCAGGAAGCCGTCCGGGTAGCCGCTCTGCGAGACCAGGTTGAGGTGCTTGTCGCGCACCGTGTAGATCGCCAGCTCCTGGCCTCCGAAGGCCGGCAGGATCTCGTCGGCCACCGCGCGGCAGACGTCGCGGACGCTGACCGCCTCGGTGAGCGCGCTGGCGAGCTGCAGCAGGTGGTAGGTGCCCCCGACGCCGGTGCGGATGATCGGCGGGGTGGCGGCCGGCGGCTCGGCCGCGCCCGGCGGCGGCTCGGCGGCGACGACCCGGCCGGTGACGCCGTGCACGTCCGGGTAGAGGGAGAAGGCCAGCCAGCCGTCCGGGCGGGCGGCGAGGAAGGCCGTCGGCCGCTGGGAGAGCAGGGCGGCCCGGTAGCGGCCCTCGTAGAAGGGATCGGCGAGCCAGGGCAGCACGTCCCACGGGTGGTGGCCGATCAGCTCCTCGCGACGGGCCTGCAGCAGCGGCTCGATGCCCCGGTTGGCGTAGGTGATCCGGCCGTCCGGGTCGAGCGAGAAGACGCCGTCGCGCAGCCGCTCGACCGCGGCCGCGGCGGCGGTGAGGGTCCCGGCGTCCAGGACGGCGCCGACCAGGTGGGTGCGGCCGTCGACGATGGCCGAGGGCACCCTGGCCCAGAGCTCCACGGGGTACGGGTGGCCGTGCGGTCCGAGCACCCGCACCCGGGCGGCCAGCACCTCGCCCTTCTGCAGGGCGGTGCGGGCGGCGGCCCGGAACGCGGCGAGGTCACCGGGGGCGATCCGGCGGCCGAGGGCGGCCACCGTGCCGTCGAACTCGCCGGGCCGGAACCCGAAGATCGCCAGGAAGTGCTCGTCGGCGGCCAGCGCGCCGGTGGCCGTGTTCCAGTCGAAGAGGCCGACCCGGGTGGCCGGTGCGGACTCGGCGGGGATCTCCACCACGGCGGCGCCGCCGTCCGCCTCCGCCGGGTGCCCGGCCGCCTCCAGACCCGCGAGCCCGGCGGCCAGCCGGCCGGCGACCTCGGTCAGGACCTCCGGGGCGTCCTCCGGCACGCCTTCGTCCGAGGCCGGCCAGAGCACGCTGAGCACCCCGTACCGCTCCTCGCCGCCGGCCACCGGCACACAGGCGGACGCGAAGTCGTAGGGCATGCCGACGGCGAGCTGCGGGAAGCGCCGCATGGTGTCCTCGGTGCCGGCGAGGGTGATGGTCCCGCCGGTGCGGAAGCTGACCGCGACGGGCAGCGGGCCCGCCGCGGGGATCCGCCGGAACGGGCTCATGATCGACAGCGGCACGCCCGCGATCGCGCTGAGCACCAGCGACCGGCGGTCCGGCGAGCGCAGGTACACCATCGCGCCGTACGCCCCGGTGTCGTGCAGCACCCGGCGGACGGCGCTGCTCAGCAGCTCGTCCCGCCGGTGGCCCGTCGGGTGGACCGGTGCGGGCGCGTCGGGCGGCTGCGGCGGGTGCGGGTCGGGCCCCTCCGCCCGGGCACGCCCGGCCGCGTGCGGATGGCGCATGCTCTTTTGCTACGCCGGGGCCAGGGGCGTGTCAAGGCGAGCCCGGGGTGCCCGGGGCCACCGCTTGCGCGAGCATGGACGCCATGCCGACCGGCCGCACCACCGTCGTCAACCTCAAGGGC
Source organism: Kitasatospora sp. NPDC101176 (assembly GCF_044768035.1). Classification (NCBI taxonomy): domain Bacteria; kingdom Bacillati; phylum Actinomycetota; class Actinomycetes; order Kitasatosporales; family Streptomycetaceae; genus Kitasatospora; species Kitasatospora sp. NPDC101176. The sequence continues at coordinate 74,837 of NZ_JBIWPA010000010.1, read as the reverse complement.
CACCGCGACGACCCGGACTACACGGACGTCGTCTACGTGGGCCGCGCGATGCACCGCGGCGGCTGGCGCCTGCCCGGGTCCCCGTTGCACTGCCCGTTCCGCCCCGGCCCCGGCCTCACCCGGGAGCGGATGCTCGTCGAGTACCGCGCGTACCTGCTCGACCGCCCCGGCCTGCTGGCGCTGGTGCCGCCGCTGCGCGGCCGGCGGCTGGGCTGCTGGTGCGCGCCGCTGCCCTGCCACGCGGACGTGCTCGCCGACCTCGCCGACCACGGGCCCGGCTGACGGGCCCTGACACTCGCGCGGTGCGTGCCGGACGGTTCGCGCTCGTTCGATATCCTCCGGGCGAACGGCGGCGCACCGGGCGCCCCGGGGGGATGGGGGCCGGGTCCATGCAGTCACCGTCGACCGAGGAGCCCGCGCGGCAGAGCGCGTGGCAGTGGGACGGCGAGGCCGACGGCGGCGCGCACGAGGCCGCGGACGTGATCGGCGGTGGCGGCGACGGGCCGCGGCCGAGCCGGCGCCGGCTGCTGATCGGGGCCGGGGTGCTGGCGGCCGGCGGCGCGGCGTGGGCGTTCGGCCGAACGGGCGCCGACCGGACGACTCCCTCCCCCGGCCCGTCCCGGCCGCCGGGGCCGCCGCCCACCGCGCTGTCCGGCCCGCAGCCGGTGTGGACGTACCGCGGCCCGGAGCCGATGACGCCGGAGCGGCTGGTCGCCCCGCCGAAGCGCCCGGTGTTCCTCTCCAGGGCCGGGCTCCAGGTCGTGGACCCGGCCACCGGCAGCGCGTCCCGGCTGGTCGTCGTGGACCCGCCGGAGAGCCGGAGCTGGCCGAGCGACCTCAGCACCCGCAGCAAGGTGCTGCTCGGCCCCGAGCACGCCTTCACCACCGCCTTCGAGGGGCACCTCGACGCCCGCCACCTCACCGACCCGTCGGCCGACTGGAGCCTGCCGCTGCCCGACGGGCTGCAGCCCGGCCCCGAGCTGACCGGGTACGCGGACGGCGTCCTCTACGGCTTCAGCTGGGGCGGCTACCGCGAGGACGGCCAGATCGAGAGCCGGCTCTTCGCCCTGCGGGTCGCCGACCGCTCCCTGCTGTGGAGCGTCCGCAGCGGGCGGATCGAGCAGCCCGTCGCGCCCGCCGTGGCGGGCGGCCGGGTGGCCTGCGTGCGCAGCCTCGGCAACCGCGCCGAGCTGGTCGTGCGGGACACCGCCGACGGCCGGGAGCTGTGGACCGGCCCCGGCGACGAGGACCTGCGCTGGTGCACCGCCGGACCCGACCGCGTCTACGTCCCCGACGGCGGCGGCGGTGTCCGCGCGCTGGGCTCCGACGGCGGGCGGGCCTGGACGCACTCCCCCGCCCGGGGCGAGTCCTGGCGCGCGATGCCGCCCGTCCCGGACGGCCCGCGGGTGTACGTCCCGCGCGACGACGGCCTTGTCACCGGCCACGAGGCGGCGACCGGCGCGGTGCAGTGGACCTGCCGCCTGCCGTTCCTGCTGGACCGCCGCAGCCACCCGGTGCTCGCCGGCACCACGCTGTTCGTCCCCGGTCCCGCCGTGGGCGGGGTCTGTGCGGTCGACACCGCGACCGGCCGACTGCTCTGGACCTTCCGCGACTCCGGCCCGGGCAAGGACGTCTGGACCGTGGCCGCCGACGCCGACCGCCTCTACGCCGGGCACGACGACGTCCTGCACGCCCTCCCCCTGCACTGACCCGGGCCGCGCCGGGGCAGGATGGGCGGATGCAGGTACGACCGATCTCCCCCGACCGGCTCGCCGAGCTGCTCGCCGAGCGCATCACCGCACTGCCCGGCGCCGGCGGGCGGTGGCTGCGGGTGGCCGTGGACGGCGCCGCGGCGGCCCGCCCCGACCTGCTCGCCGACGCGCTGGTGGAGCCGCTGCGGCTGCTCGGCCGCCCGGCCCTGCGGGTGTCGGCGGCGGGCTTCCTGCGCCCGGCCTCGGTCCGCCTGGAGTACGGGCACCAGGACGCGGACGCCTTCCACGACCTCTGGCTGGACGACAACGCCCTGCTGCGCGAGGTGCTGGATCCGCTGGAGCCCGGCGGCAGCGGCCGGGTGCTGCCCTCGCTGCGCGACCCGGTGACGGACCGTTCGACCCGCGCGCCGTACACCGAGCTGCCGCCCGGCGGGGTGCTGCTGCTGGACGGGCCGCTGCTGCTCGGCCGCTGGCTGCCGCTGGAGCTGACCGTCCACCTGGCGCTCTCCCCCGCCGCTCTGGCCCGCCGCACGCCCGCCGACCAGCGGTGGACGCTGCCCGCCTTCGCCCGCTACGAGGCGGAGACCGGGCCCGCCGACGCCGCCGACCTCACCGTACGGGTGGACGACCCGCGCCACCCCGCCCTGGTCGAGCGGCCCTGACGGCCGACCCGGCCGGGGCCGGCCCGCGCTGGCAGAACGGGCACCAGTAGGCCACCCGGTCCTGCGGCGGGGCGCCCTGGCGGGAGGTCAGGACGAGCGTGCCGCAGCGGGGGCAGGGGCGGCCGGCCCGGCCGTAGACCCAGTGCTGGTGGCCGCGCCGGGTGTCGCCGGTGGTGATGTGCCCGGGGCGCAGCTTGTTGGCGTCCAGGAGGTCCCGGGCGCGTGCGACCAGCCGGCCGGGGTTGCGGAGTTCGCCGATCTCGGTCCACGGGGTGACCCCGGCGAGGTAGCAGAGTTCCGCGGCGTAGACGTTGCCGATCCCGGCCAGGTTGCGCTGGTCGAGCAGGGCCTCGGCGAGCGGCCGGGCGGGGCGGGCGAGCAGCCGGCGGACGGCCTCGACCGGGTCCCAGTCGGGGCCGAGCAGGTCGGGCCCGAGGTGGCCGACGGCGCGCTGCTCGTCGGCGGTGCGCAGCAGTTCGACGACGGGCAGCCGGTAGCCGACGGCGGTGCCGCGCTCGGTGCCCAGGACGGCGCGGATCTGCCAGGCGGGGCCGCCGGTCCAGCGCTCGCCGGGGCGGTAGACCTCCCAGCGGCCTTCCATCCGCAGGTGGGTGTGCAGGGTGAGGGCGCCTTCGAGGCGGGTGAGCAGGTGCTTGCCGCGCGGGACGACCTCCAGCACCCGGCGGCCGGCCAGCCCGGCGGTGGCGTGCGCGGGCACCCGCAGGTCGGCGCTGGTCAGCAGCTGCCCGGCGAGGGTGTCGTGCAGCCCGGCCGCCGCGCGGTAGACGGTGTCACCTTCCGGCATGTCCCCATCCTCCTCCACGCGGCGGCCCGGCCGGGCGTCATCGGGCGTCCTCGTCCCGGGGCTCGCGCACCACGACCACCGGGCAGGGCGCGTGCTCGGTGAGGTGGCGGCTGACCGAGCCGAGCAGCACGCCGGAGAAGCCGCCGAGGCCGCGGCTGCCGACGACGAGCAGCGCGGCGCCCTTGGCGGCCTCCAGCAGGGCCCGGACGGCGCTGCCCGGCATCACGCTCTCGCTGATCGGGACGGCGGGGTCGTCGCCGACCACCCGGACGACGGTCTGCGAGAGGGTGCGGCCCGCCAGCTCCTCGGGGTTGAAGCTCTCGGTGGGCGGCACGGACGTCCCGACCCAGCCGTAGAACGCCGGGTACTCCCAGGTGGTGACGGCGCTGACCGTCCCGCCGACGGCCTTTGCGTAGTCGACCGCCCAGCGCAGCGCCTGCTCCGAGGCGGGCGAGCCGTCCACGCCGACGACGATCCGGGGCTTGCTGCTCATCGCGTTGCTCCGCTCTGCTCGGTGGTCCGGACCCGGGTGGCCGGTCGGCCGGGGGGTCAGCTCCGGTACGCGGCCCAGGAGTTGGCCATCCGCTGCGCCTGGCCGGAGGTGAACTGCTCCATGCAGTCGTCGTAGCTGTAGTCCATGAAGTTGTGGATCGGGTCCTTGCCGCCGAGCAGGCAGGTGTCCCGGCCCTCGGGGCAGCCGTAGGCCGCGCTGCGCTCGGGCGGGGTGTCGTCGACGTAGTCGCCGGGGGGCAGGCACCCGCCCTGGAAGGTGTGGAAGAGGCCCAGCCAGTGACCGATCTCGTGGGTGGCGGTGCTGCCCAGGTTGTAGTGGGTGGCGGAGCCGCCGGGCAGTGAGGCGTCGAGCACGACGACGCCGTCGTCCGCCGGGTCGGAGTTGTAGGCGTTCGGGAAGGTCGCCCAGCCGAGCAGCGACTGGCCGAGCTTGGCGGTGTAGAGGTTGAGGGTGCCCGCGTCGCCCTTGCGCAGCTGCTTCTTCATCGCCTTCTCGGTGGCGGAGCCCGGAGTCATGCCGGTGTACCAGGAGGCGTTGTCCGTGTAGTCGGTGCCGGCCAGCGCGAACTGGAAGGCGGTGGGGGTGTTTCCCACTCCCTGGCCTCCGTAGGTGGCGTTGAGGTGGTCGATCTGGGCGGAGACGGTGGCATCCGTGAGCCGGCCGGCGTCCCCGGAGTGGATCACGTGCACGTAGACCGGGACGGTCGTCGTGACGCCCACGAGCGGGCGGTGGCCGAGCTGGGCGAGCCGGTCCTCCAGGTCGGCCTGCATGGCCCGGGCCTCGGACGGGGTGACGGCGTTCGGGTCACCACCCGCCTGGCTGCCGGCCGGCTTGCGGGCGGCGGCGTCGACCGGGGCGTCGGCGGCCTCGGCGCCCGCGCAGGCGGCCGGTGCGGCGGCGGCGTGCGAGTGCGGGGCCGGGGCGGCGAGCTGGCCGAGGCCGGCGGCCGCCACCAGGGCCACGGCGCAGGGGAAGAGGCGGGGGGCACGCGAGCGCACCCGGACAGTACGGCGCATCTGCGCTCCTGACGGGGAGTCGGCGGGGGGTGGCCGCGCCCCGGACCTGCCCGGCGCGGACCCGCCGAGACTACGACGCCGCGAAGTCGATCTCCCGCAGGGCGCGCGCGGCGGCGCGGTCGAGTACCACGGTCGACGCACACCCGGCCGGCGGCCGGCCCGAACCGGTCAGGCGGCTCCGCAGCCGCCCGACGGCTGCCCGGTGCCGGGCGAAGGCGTAGCGGGAGACCCCCTGCCCCCGGTGCTGCTGGCCGTCCCGCGCCTCGGCCGGCCCGACGTCCAGCAGCAGCAGGTGCACCCGGCGGCCCTGCCGGGCGGCGGCGCGCACCAACCAGCCCCGCACCCAGGGCTGGGTGCCGCAGTCGTGCACCACCAGGGGCCCGCCGGCCAGCACCGCGCGGCGCAGCCGACGGTAGTGCGCGATGCGCACCAGTGGACGGTAGAGGGCGTACGGGAGGCCGGCGGGCAGCCGGGCCGCGTACTCCTCGCGGACCAGCTGGGAGTCGACCAGCGGGACGCGCGCGCAGCGGCGCATCAGGGTGCTCTTGCCGCTGCCGGGCAGCCCGGAGACGACCAGCAGGTCCCCGGCGGGGTAGTGCAGCGCCGCCGGGCCGGGGCCGCGGCGCAGGTCGTGCAGACCGGGCGACACCCGGACCGCCCGGTGGGCGGGGGCGCGCGGCGGCGGCACCCGGGGCGCCGCCGCCTCCGCCGTTCTCGTCCTGGTCACCGGGCCTCCCCCCGCCGTTCCTCCCCCTGGAGCATTACGCATTCCCAAGGGCGAGTAAAGGCCGGAGGTCGGGGCGGGTACGGACGGCCCGGGCCCGGCCGGGCCGGAACGGTTCAGCCGAGCTGCGGGGCGACCCGGGCGGCGATCAGCTCCAGGTGGTCGAGGTCGTCCAGGTCGAGGATCTGCAGGTAGATCCGCGCGCTGCCGACGGCGGCGTAGCGTCCGATCTTCTCGACCACCTCGTCCGGGGTGCCGGCCAGGCCGTTGGCCCTCAGCTCGTCGGCGTCCCGGCCGATCGCGGCGGCCCGGCGGGCCACCTCGGCGTCGTCCCGGCCGACGCAGGCGACCAGGGCGTTGGAGTACACCAGGGCGTCGCCCGGGCGCCCGGCCCGCTCGACCGCGGCCCGGACCCGGCCGAACTGGGCGGCGGTGTCCTCCACCGACGCGAAGGGCAGGTTGAACTCGTCGGCGAACCGGGCGGCCAGCGCCGGGGTCCGGCTGGGCCCGTGCCCGCCGACCAGCACCGGGATGCGCTCCTGGGCGGGCTTGGGCAGCGCCGGGGAGTCGGTCAGGGTGTAGTACTGCCCGGCGAAGTCGAAGGTGTCGCCGAGCTTGGTGTTCCACAGGCCGGTGATGATCGCGAGCTGTTCCTCCAGCCGCCCGAACCGCTCCTTGGGGAAGGGGATGCCGTACGCGGTGTGCTCCTCCCCGTACCAGCCGGCGCCGAGGCCGAACTCGACGCGCCCGCCGCTCATCGCGTCCACCTGGGCGACCTGGATCGCGGTGACGCCCGGCAGCCGGAAGGTGGCGGCGGTCATCAGGGTGCCGAGGCGGATGGTGCGGGTGTCCCGGGCGAGGCCGGCCAGGGTGATCCAGGCGTCGGTCGGCCCGGGCAGTCCGGTGGCGTCGCCCATCCTGAGGTAGTGGTCGGAGCGGAAGAAGGCGCTGAAGACGCCGAGGTCCTCGGCGGTGCGGGCGACCGTCAGGAGGGTCTCGTAGCTCGCGCCCTGCTGCGGTTCGGTGAAGATGCGAAGATCCATGCGGACCATTCTGGTACGGACCACCCGCTGCTCAGCACAGAGAACCGGCCATGTCACGGAACGTCCGGAAGGTGGCCAAGCTCTCAGCACGGAACCGTCACGGGGCGCCGATCCGCCACAAGGCTCCCCTACCGTGGACGGATGTTCGCCCACCCCGACGAGTCCTTCCGGCGCTCCCCCGACGAGCCCGCGGCCTGCCCGCTGCCCGGCATCGTCGCCGCCTTCACGCCCCGGCTGGCCGAGCTCGCCTTCGAGCCCGGCCTGGTCGCGGCGGTCGACCAGCACGTCGCGATGCTGCGCGAGCTGCTGTACGCGCAGGGGCCGGAGCTGGCGCCGCAGCCGCTGGAGCGCGCGGAGCTCTCGGACTACGCGGTGGGCTTCCTGGACGCGCTCGCCGAGATCGGCTGGCGGGAGCCGGTGGGGTACGACTACGCGGTGCACCGGCTGACGGCGATCTGCTGGCTGGTGCGCGAGCAGCGCCTGCTGGAGGCCTGACCGGCCCGCACCCGGCATCACCGCACCCGGCACCCCCGCACCGCGGCCCGGCCTCCTCGGTTGAACGGCCCGACCGGCGGGCCGGAGCCGACGCGTACAGTGACGGTCGGGGACGGACGGCAGGACGGGAGGGTGCGGCCATGAGCAGCGACACGGTGGGCGGCCGGACGGTGGGCGGCGGCACGACGGCTGGCGGTGTGCCACTGCACCGGCCGCTGCAGTGGCGGATCCGGCCGGCGGCCGCGAGCGCCGCGGTCGTCGTGCTGCACGGCGGCGAGGAGCACAACCTCTCCCGGCCCGGCCCGGTCAACCTGCCGCTGCTGCGGATGCACGGCTTCCTGCGGTCCCTGGCCCGGGAGACCGCCGGGGCCGGGGTGGCCGTCGCCACCGTCCGCTACCGCCACCGGGGCTGGAACGGCGGGCGCGCCGACGCCGCCCGGGACGCCCTGGCCGCACTGGACGAGCTGGCGCGGGAGCTGGGCGAGGTGCCGACCGTCCTGATCGGGCACTCGATGGGCGGGCGGGCCGCCCTGCAGGCCGGCGGGCACCCCAGCGTCACCGGCCTGGTCGCCCTCGCCCCCTGGTGCCCGCCCGAGGACCCCTGCGAGCAGCTCGCCGGGCGCGACGTGCTGCTCCTGCACGGCGACCGGGACCGCATCACCCCGCCCGCCGAGACCCGGGCCTTCGCCGCCCGCAGCCGGGCCGCCGGCGCCCGGGTCTGCGGCTACAGCGTCACCGGCAGCGGCCACGCGATGCTCCAGCGGATCCCCGACTGGCACCGCGCCACCACCCGGCTGGCCACCGCGGTGCTCGGGCTGCGCCCGCTGCCCGGCGAGACCGCCGCCGCCCTCGCGCTGCCGGCCGCCTCGCCGGAGGCCCTCACCCTCCCGCTGCCCCGTCAGCCCCGCGGCTGACGGGGCACCGGCCCGGTCAGCCGGCGCGCGGGTAGCTGCGCCGGTTGACGCCCTTGGGGTCGGTCTCCAGGTAGCCGGTGCCGTAGTCGTCGGCCAGGTAGACCTTGATGCTGGGGGTGCCGTCGAACATGTCGGGGTCGATCATCAGGTACCGCATGGTCGGCTTCGGGACGTTCAGGGTGTCCTGGGCGCGCTGGAGCAGCGTGGGGATCACGTCCCAGTTGTAGAGCCCGAGGTCGACCGGCTTGGTGTCGCCGATCAGCGTGCCGCCCGGGGAGCGGGTCGCCTTGCCGTCCCGGATGGTGATGTCGTCGTAGAGCTTTCCGCCGGCCGCGGCGGCGACCTCGGCGGTGGCGTACTCGGGGTAGACGACGAGCTTGTACACCTTGCCGCCGGCGGCGTAGGGCTGCAGCGCGGCGACCGTCCGGCGCACCCCGTCCGGGGTCAGCAGGTTGACCTTGCCCGAGGGCTGGGCGGCCGGGGTCGCGGCGGTGGAGGCCGGGGCCGTCTGGTCCGGCGTCGCCCCGGGGGCCGTCGTCGAGGCGGGCGCCGCGGAGGCGGGCGGGGCCGCGACGGTGGCCGAGGGGGTGGTCCCGGCGGTCGGGGTCCGGCCGGTGGACGCGTCGCCCTGGCTGAGGTAGAGCGCGCTGCCGCCGCCGGCGAGCAGCACTGCGGCGGCCGTGAGGGTGAGCACCCTCCGCCGGGCCTTCCGGGTGCCCGCCGGCTCGGGGTGGCCGGGGCCGGTCGGGAGCGTCGCGGGGGCCTGGAAGCCGGTGGGCACCCGGTCCGCCGGCGGCGCGAACGGACGGCCGGCGAACGACCCGCTGTCGGAGGGACCTCCGGCGAACGGCCCGGTGCCGAAGGGCCCGGTGCCGAAGGACCCGCCGGCGGACGGCCCGGTGATCGGACCGGTGGCGAACGGGCCGGTGGCGGGGGGCGCGGGCTGCCCGGCGCCGAGCCGCACGGTGCCGGTCGGGTACGGCGCGCCCTCCCCCGCCCCGTGGGCCGCCTCGTACTCGGCCGCCGCGAGGGCCCGGTCGAGCTGCTCGGCGTCCGGCCGCAGCGCCGGGTCCTTGCCCAGCAGCGCGGACAGCAGCGGCCCGAGCCGCCCGGCCCGGACCGGCGGCGGCAGCGGCTCGTCCAGGACGGCGGCCAGGGTGGCCAGGGTGGTCGCCCGGCGCAGCGGGTGGCTCCCCTCGACCGCGACGTACAGCAGCATGCCGAGGGACCACAGGTCGGAGGACGGGTTGCCCTCCTGGCCGCGGATGCGTTCGGGCGCGATGTACTCGGGCGAGCCGATCAGCGCACCCGTCGCGGTGAGGGCGGTGGCGTCCTGGATCGCGGCGATGCCGAAGTCCGCGAGCACCGGGGTGCCGTCCGGGCGCAGCAGCACGTTGGCGGGCTTGACGTCCCGGTGCTGGATGCCGACGAGGTGGGCGGCCCGCAGCGCGGACAGCACTCCGCGCCCGATCCGGGCCGCCTCCGCGGTGCCGAGCGGGCCGTGGGCCAGCCGGTCGGCGAGGCTGCCGCCGCTGACCAGCTCCATCACCAGCCAGGGGTGCGGGTGTTCCGGGGTGTCGACGATGTGGTGGATGACCACCACGTTCGGGTGCTGGAGGCGGGCGAGCGCCCGCGCCTCGCGCAGCACCCGCTCGCGCAGCTCGCGGGCGGCGTCCGGGTCGGCGGCGGCCATCGCCGGGTCGGGCGGGCGGACCTCCTTGAGCACCACCTCGCGGTGCAGCGCGTTGTCGCGGGCCCGCCAGACCACGCCCATGCCGCCGCCACCGAGCTGCTGGAGCAGTTCGAAGCGGCCGTCGACGAGGCGCTGTTCCGCCCCAGCTGTGTTCATGGCGGCCATCGTAGGAGGCGCCACCGACCGCGCGGACGGCGGCGGGGGCCAGCGACGCGGCCGGGTACGCACGATGCCGTCGCCGCACCGGTGCGGCCGTCGGCGCCGCACCTGCACCCGGGCCCTGGGCCCGGGTGCGGACGGGCGGCGGTCACCGGACCGGTCGTACACCGTCCGGTCCGGGCCGGAGTGCCCCGGCGCCGCTCACCACACCTGCCAGAGGGCAGCCGCGAAGACCGCCGTCACCCACGTCCAGAGCACGGACAGCACGACGTGCGCGGCGGTGCGCAGGGCGTCGCCGCGCCACAGCTTCGGGGAGAACACCACGAACTCGAAGAGCCAGCGCAGCCCCCAGAACACGGTCTGACCGGCCAGCAGCACGGTGCCCAGCCGGCCGCCGGCCAGCAGGTCGGGGGCGAGGCAGAGCGGCAGCAGGCCGAACAGGGCACAGACCAGGCCGATGAAGAAGACGTGGACGTAGGAGACCTGGCGGGTCAGCAGGGTGGTGCCGGCCAGGTCGGCGGGCCAGCCGACCGCCCAGGGCAGCACCGCGTGGCCCACCCCGAGCCCGACCAGGACCAGCCCGACCAGGCGCAACTGGCCTTCCACGGTCAGGAGTTCGCTCATCCCTCGGCGCTCCGGAAGGCGACGGCGGCGACCAGCCCGGCGATCCGGCGTTCGGCGGCGGGCCGCAGCCCGGCCTCGGCGGCGTGCCCCAGCCACACCGACCGGGGCAGGAAGTGCCAGGCCCCGGGGCCGTAGGCGGCGATGTTGGCGGCGTCGCGCAGGTGCTCGACCAGCAGGAGCGTGCCGCCCGGCCGCAGCGCCCTGGCGACCTCGGCGAACAGCGCGCGGCGGTCCGCGGGGCGGCGCAGCTCGTGGGCGGCGAAGACGGCGAACACGGTGTCCAGCGAGTCGGTCGCGGCGGGCAGCTCGCCCGGGCGGGCGGGCACGGTGCCGGGGGCGGGCGGCACGTGCCGGCGGGCCCGCCGGATCGAGCCCTCGGTGGTCAGCGCCGGGTCGTAGAGGTCGGCGACGCGCTGGTGCGCGGCGGGGTGGCGGGCGGCGATCGGGCGGCTCACCTCGTCGAGCCCGGCGGAGACCACCAGGTGGGTGCCGGGGCCGTCGGGCAGCAGCGCGGGCAGCCAGTCGTAGGTGTGCAGCTCGGAGCGGTCGTAGACGCACCAGGTGGCGAGGGTGCTGATGAGGAGGTGGGCCGCCGCGGTGGCGGCACCGGCCCGGGCGAGCGCGGCGGCCGGCCCCGGCAGGTGGCGGGCCGCCGCCCAGCCGCCGGCCGCGGTCAGGACGCCGGCCGTGTACAGCGGCCAGTTGTAGCGGATCACCTCGCGGACGCCGGAGGGGCGCCGTGCGGGCGGGGCGGCGGTCACCGGGCCGCCCCCTCGAGGGTGCGGCGGCTGCCGCTCTCCCAGCCGTAGTCGAGGTCGGCGACGTGGAAGGCGTTGGCGAGCACCGGGCGGCTCCCGGCCAGCGGTCCGTGGTCGAAGAAGGTCAGCCGCGGCACCTCGACGCTCACCGGGACGGGCTGCCAGGCGGTGCGGGTGGCCTTGACCACGATCACCGACCGGGTCTGCGGCTCGTACTCGAAGGTGTAGGGCAAGGGGCCGGCGAACCGGCGGGCGGCCCGGGCGTCGGCGAAGGGGCTGCCCGGCGGCAGGGCGGCCGGGGCGCCGCCCAGGTCGGCGCGCACGTGCAGGTCAGCGTGGCCGTCGCCGCTGAGGACCTTGAACTCCAGGGTGTCGCCGACCACCCGGGTGCCGATCCGGGCGTGGCGGTAGTGGTAGCGGGTGAGGAGGTTGCCGCCGACGGTCATCAGCCGGCTGTCGGTGTCGGAGCGCAGGATCCGCAGGCCCCGCATGGTCCGCCCGCCGGGGGTGGGGAAGCGGGTGAAGACCCGGTAGCCGGTGAGGATGAAGTCGCGGCCGAAGCGGGCCGGCAGCCCGGCCGGGCGCAGCGCGCGGGTGTCGACCACGGCGGCCGCGACGAAGCCGTGCTCGGTGCCGGCCGGGTCGGTGTAGGTGTCCAGGGCGAGCCCGGGCGGCACCAGCGGGGCCAGACGCCGGGGCGGCAGCGCGTAGGTGAGGACGAGGGAGTGCGCGAAGCGGGTGCGGATCGGCACGGGGTGGCGCTGGAGGAGGTGTCGCATGGTCGACTCCGTTGGTCGGTCACGGTGTTCGGGCGGGCTGCGCCGGTGTCGGGGCGGGCTCGGCCGGTGTTCGGGTGGGCTGCGCCGGAGCCTCAGAGGCGGACGACCCGGACGACGCCCCACAGCGGGCAGCGGTCCTCGGCGGCGGCGCCGGGGCCGGCGGGGCCCGGTTCGCGGATGCTGCGCAGCACCGCGACGCCGCCGGGCCGGACGGCGTGCCGCACGGCGGCGCGCAGCCGGCGGGCGAAGGCCTGGTCGGGGCCGTCCAGGACGTTGGAGAGCGTCACCGCGTCGTAGCTACCGGCCGGGGAGCGTGCGAGGTGGCCGAGGACGTCGCCCCGGAGCAGCCGGACGGGCGGTGCGCCGCCGCCCTGGTCGTGGCCGGGCGGTGCACCGACGGGCAGCTCGCCGACGGGCAGCTCGCCGGCGGGCGGTCCGGCGACGAGCGGTGCGCCGACGGGCAGTTCGCGGCCCAGCAGGAGCCGCCAGGCCCACGGGTTGTCGGCGTTGGGGTGGCGGGCGAAGCCGCGGGCCAGCCGGGCCCGCAGCACCGTGTCGAAGCGGCGCGGCAGCACGGCCCGGAACGCCGGGTGCAGGCCGCCCGCGAGCGCGCCGGCCGGGCGGAGCGCGGCGCCGAGCAGCAGCCGCAGGCCCGGGCCGTCGAGGTGGCGGTGCCAGTGGCGGGCCTGCGCCGCCGGGTCGTCGAGGCGCAGGAACCGTTCCAGTGGCGCCGGGCGCCAGGCCGGCAGGGCGGTCGCGGCGGCGGCCCGGCCGAGGGCGAGCAGGCGTTCCGCAGCGCCGGTGGCGGCGGGCGCACCGGCGGTCAGCCGGGCCCGGGCGTAGGCGAGTTGGGCGGGGTTGAGGTCCACCGCGGTGACCCGGTGCCCGGCGGCGGCCAGCGCGGCGGCGGTGTCCCCGGCGGAGGCGATGCACAGGACGCGGGCGCCGGGCGCCGGGAAGGCGGCGAGTTCGACGCCGGGGTCCTCGTACATCCGGCCGAACAGCAGGCCAGGCCGGCGGGGTTGCAGGCTGAGCAGCCGACCGTCGGCCCAGGGGGTCGGGGCGCTCACGCGGTCACCGCCGCGCGGGGGGCGGGGTGGTGCCGGGTGGCGGCGACGGTCCAGATCAGCGCGAGGAAGGCGAGGTCCTGGACGATCAGCCGACCGGGTTCGGGGATCTCGTCGGAGCCGAAGAGCAGGCCGCCGGTGTTGAAGCCGACCACCAGGGCGGTCTGCACGAGGGCCGCGAGGCGGGCCCGGCGGCCGGTCAGCACCCAGAGGCCGAGGGCCAGTTCGGCCGCCCCGATGGCCAGCAGCAGGGGTGTCACCGCCCACCCCGGGAGCAGCGGCACGGACTCCACGATGGCCCGCTGGTCCGCCCGGCCCGGCCAGATCTTGCACCAGAGCCCTTCGTAGGCCCACATCAGCGCCACCGCCCCGGCGGCGAACCTGTTCTGCCACGGTGTCACGGCTCCCCCTTCCTCCTGCTGCCTCGCCGGGGCGCGACGGCGCCGGGGTGCGGCGGGGCAGCACGGGACGGCCCCGCACCGCCGGTCACGGCCGGGAGCGTCCGTTCGGCATCATCATGGCGCACGCCTTTGAACGCGTTCAACTCGGGGCTCTCCCCCTGGGCTCGGTCGCCGCCCGTCACCCTCCCAGCAGCGGCGGGCCCGGCACCGGCCGGTGCGCGGCGGGTCGCCGGGGCCTCACCCCATCGGACCAGCCCCGGGCCGGCCCGCCGCCCGGCACGCCCCCGACCGGGCCGGGGCGCTCACCCCTCCCGGCTGCCGGCCGGCCCGGAGCCCGGGTCTGCGCCGCGCGGCAGCAGCAGGGCGGCGCCGGCCCCGACCGGGCCCACCGTGGACCGCACCCCCCGACGAGATCCAGGCGAACGGCGGGGTCGGCAGCCGGGGCCGTGGACCTGCCTGCCCGGTCACGGTAGGAGCGGCGCGCGGGTGCCCGGATCACCCCCGGGGGGTGACCGGCGGGGGCCGCGGGCGGACGGGCCCGCCGCCCGGCCGGGCCGGGGCCCCGGTCACCTCGCGGGGGTGATGCGGGGCCCGGGCCGGGCGGCGCAGGCTGGGTCCGACGGTCGAAGGACGACCGCGGGGTCCGGCCGGAGGGAGGAGAGGCCCGGTGCGTTACGAGATCCGTGTCGCCGGACTGCTGCAGGAGATCACCGTGCGTGAGGGGTTCCCCGAGCTGGACAGCACGGTCGTCGCCGGCCAGACGGTGCTCTTCGGCGACGTGGTCGACGAGGCCCACCTGTACGGGCTGCTGAACCGCTGCCAGGCCCTCGGACTGACGGTGACGGAGTTCCGCCGGCTGCAGGAGTGACCGGCGGTGGGAACGACCGACCACAGGAGCGCGCAGCTGCAGGAGCGAGCGGCCGTCACTCCTCGTCGAGCAGGTGCATCCGGGCGGCCGTCCGCAGGGCCTCCCGGCGGGTGCTGGTCGCCAGCTTGCGGTTGATGCTCTTCAGGTGCGTCTTGACGGTGTTCGGGGACAGGAACAGGTCGTCGGCGATCTCCTGGGTGGACATCATCCGCCCGACCCGGGCCAGGACGTCGCGCTCCCGCTCGGTCAGCGGGTCGACGGGCCCGGCGGGGCCCGGCGCCGCCTCACCGACGGCCTGCCGGCGCGTGCGGGCCGGCCCCGCGGGCGGCAGCAGGTCGTCGGGGAGCCAGGGGTGCGCCTCGGCGAGGCCCGGGTGGCGCAGCAGCTGGTGGCGGACCCAGGGGCCGCACTCGCGGAAGGGCCGGCGGAGCCGCTCGGGTTCGGCGGCCCGGAGCGCCTGGGCCAGCAGCTGCGGCCCGGCGGCGTCCGTGTGGGGGGCGCCGGCCCGGGCGAGCAGCAGCAGGGCCCTGGTCCTGGTGGTGCTGCCGATCGCCGCGTCGGTGCGCAGCAGGTCGAGCCGGGAGAGCGCGTCGTCCGCGTCGTGGCCGGCCGCCAGCCGGGCGCTGCAGGACGCGAGGACGGAGTCCGGGGCGCCCCCGGGCACCTCGGCGACCGCGTCCACCGCGGCCTCGACGCGTCCGGCGGCGAGGTGCGCGGCGCAGGCGGCGACGGCGAGCCGCTCGGCGCACCAGGGCGAGGGGTGCTCGGCGAGGTCGAGCCGCCTGGTCCGCTCCAGCTCGCTCAGCGCCGCGTCCGGGTCCCCCTGGGCGAGCCGCAGGTCGGCGTGGACCAGGCCGAGGCCGACGGCGAGCACCGGGTCGCCGGACGGCTCCGCGTGCCGCAGCGCGTCACGGGCCGCCGCGACGTCGTCGTGCTCGAGCGCCGCGCCCGCCAGCACCACGTCGCCGAGGTCGGTGCGGGCCTCCGCGGGCAGGCCGCACCGGTCCGCCTCCTCGTCCGCCCGGCGGACCCGGCGCTCCGCCCGGCCGGGCCGGCCCCGCAGGTAGTCGATGAGGGCGAGGCGGCACTGGCTGTCGTGGCGCAGCCGTGCGGTGGTGGCGGTGGCCGGGGCGGCCGCCGCCGCGGCGAGCGCCTCCCCCGCCTCGTCGAACCGGCCCTCCCAGAGCAGGGCCGAGCCGAGGTCGGCGTCGGCCTGGCCGAGCAGTTCGGGGTGCCGGTGCAGCGGCCCGGCCGGGGCCGAGCGCCCGAGCCGGTGGGCCCGCCGGGCGGCGCCGCCGGCCAGCTCGGCCGAGCCGAGCAGCCGGCCCGCCCCGGCCCGCAGGCCGGCGGCCGTGATCCGGGCGGTGGTGTCCTCGGGCGACAGCCGCGGTTCGGCGCGGTCCAGCGCCCGGACACCGGCGGCCACGTCCTCGTCGGAGAGCCGGACGGCCGCCCGGACCAGTTCGGCGTCCGGGGTGTGCGCGGTGGGCGGCATCCGGGAGAACAGCGCGCGCAGTCGGCCCGCGGAGGGGCCTGCGGAGAGTTCGCCGACGGCCAGCTGGTCGATGAGCAGCCGGGCGGCGAAGTCCCAGGCCCCGCCCGCGACGGCGTGTTCCAGGGCGGCGCGCTGCTGCCCGTCCTCGTCGAACCAGCGGGCCGCGCGCCGGTGCAGCTCCTCCGGCAGGCCCGGGTCGGCGGCGTGCAGGTGCAGCCGGAGCGTCTCGGCGAACAGCGGGTGCAGCCGGTACCAGCCGCCGGGCAGCAGGTCGACGAAGGCGTTGGCCCGGTGCAGGCCGGCCAGGATGCGGCCGCCGTCCTGCCGGCCGGTGAGCGCGTCGGCGAGCCCGGGGTGCAGCCGCGGGAAGAGGCTGGTGCGCAGCAGCAGGTCCTGGGTGTGCGCCGGCTGGGTGCGCAGCACCTCGGCGAGCAGGAAGTCCGGCACGCCGGTGTGTTCGGCCCCGATCTGCTTCAGGTAGGTGTCGGGGTCGTCGGCGTGCTGGGCGGCCAGGGCCAGCAGGCGCAGTCCGGCGCTCCAGCCCGCCACCCGCTCGTGGACCGCAGCGACGGTGTCCGGGCCGAGGTCCAGCCCGTGCCGGCGCAGGACGCCCTCGGCCTCGGGCAGCCGCATCGCGAGGTCGGCGGCGCGGATCTCGCCGAGCCGGCCCTCGGCGCGGTAGCGGTGCAGCGGCAGCAGCGGCTCGGTGCGGCCGACCAGGACGAGGCGCAGACGGCCGCGGGTGTGGCGGACCAGTTCGTGCAGCTGCTCGGCCGGCCGCGGGTCGGTGATCTGCTCGAACTCGTCCAGGACGAGCACGACCGGTTCGTCGCGGCCGCCGATCCAGTCGGCGAGGCGGAGCAGCAGGGAGGGTTCGACCCGGTCGGCGTCGGCCGGTGCGCCGATGCGCGCGGGCAGCGGCTGCCCCGCGTGGCGCAGGGCTGCGAGCACGTACGACCAGAAGCAGCCGGGGCTGTCGTCGGAGGCCTCCACCGTCAGCCAGGCGGGCCGCCCGGGGGGCCGGCCGTGCTCGGTCCAGTCCGCGACCAGCAGGGTCTTGCCGGCGCCCGCCGGTCCGTTGACCAGCGTGACCGGGAGCCGCACGGCCTCGTCGAGCCGCCGGACGAGGCGGTCCCGGCGGAGGAAGGCGGCCGGGGCCAGCGGGGGCTCCAGCCGGGTGACGAGCACCGGGTCGCCGTTGGGGAGCTCCACCGGCGGGAGCGGGGTCCTGCGCATGTGAACCATCGGGAGCCACCGCCTGACGGCCTCGGCACGGGGGTTCCGCGGCCGGGGGCGGGTGTCGGGGAACGGACGGGGCGGGGGCCGCCCGGGGTGGAACCGCCGCCGGCCCGGCGAAGATCCACCCGAACCCACGGTAGCCCCGGCGGGCCGCCGACCGCCATCGCAGTCGGTGACGGCCGCCGGGGCGGCGGCCTCACCTGATCCGGGTGAAGCCGCCCGCCCGGCGGCGGCGCATGATCGCGGGAGAGGGCCCGTCGCACCGGCGCCCGAACGGGTGGCCGCGGGCGGGGTGACCGGCCGGCCGGTGACCCGGGCCGGGAGAACCGACCACCGGCGGACCACCGGCACCGCGCCGGCGCCCGTCCGGCCCTCCGGAGCACCCGCCGGAACAGGAGAGCGACCTTGACCCACTCGGAACGGTCACCGGCCCGCGCGCCCGCCCGGGACCGCGCCCGGGGCCCGCAGCGCACCGACTACGCCGGTGCCGTGTACGGCTCCCTGCTCGCCGCCTCGGTGATCGCCGCCTCCGGCGTGAACGCGTCGATGCCGCGGCTCTCGCTGATCGTGCTGCTGGTGGTCACCGGTGTCGTGTTCTGGCTGGCCCACGTGTACGCCCGCCTCGCCGGGGACCGCGAGGCCGGGCGCACGGTGGGCTGGCGGGACGCCCGCGAGGTGGGCCGGCACGAGTGGTCCATCGTGGAGGCGGCCGCGCTGCCGGCCCTCGCGGTGCTGGTCAGCCCCTGGCTCGGCTCCGGCGACAGCGCCTGGCTGGCGCTCGGCGTCGCGGTGGCCCAGCAGGTGGCCTGGGCCACCCTGGGCGCGCACCGGGCCGGTGCGTCCCGGCGCCAGGTCGTCGCCGAAGGCTTCGTCAACCTCCTCCTCGGTCTGCTCATCGTCGCCGCGAAGGTGGCGGTCGGGCACTGACCGACCCACCGGACTCCGGCCCGGACGGCGGAGACCGGTCGCACAACCGAAAACCGGCAGGCACCCCCCTCGACCCCCGGAGGAACCCATGGCCGCCACCGCCCCGAAGTGGGGACCCCGTCCCCCGATCAGTTACTCCGAGTCCGACCTGGCCGGCTCCGGCCTGGTGGTCTTCGCCGGCGTGCTGCTGTCGCTGCTGGCCCTGTTCAACGGTCTGGACGGCATCGCCGCCATCGCCAACTCGCACGTCTTCATCGGCGACGCCCACTACGTCTTCGGCGACCTGCGGATCTGGGGCTGGGTCGTCCTGGCCGTGGCGGCCGTCCAGGCCGCCGCCGCGGTGGGCATCCTCGTCCAGCGGGCGCAGTGGGCGCGCTGGACCGGCGTGGTGGCCCTGGTCGTCAACGCCTTCGTCCAGATGGCCTTCCTGCCGTCCTACCCGCTGTGGTCGCTGACGATCATCGCCGTGGACGTCGTGGGCATCTACGGCCTGACCGCCCACGGCGCACCGGTCGCACCGCCCGTGGCCGACCCCGGGCCGCCGCCGCCCGTCGCGGGCGCCCCGCGCGGAGACGGCGGAGGCGTCTGAGGTTCCGCGGGTTCCGCGTCTCGTGCGGATGACCGCCCCCGGCCCGTCCGGCCGGGGGCGGTCATCCGCCGTTCGACGACTCAGCCCGCGAGCACCCGCTGCTTCTGCGCCGCGAACTCCTCGTCGGTCAGCACCCCCTGTTCGTGCAGCTGTGCCAGCTGCTGCAGCTGGCCGATCTTGTCGTCCATCCCCGGCTGGGGCGCAGCCGCGGGCGGCGGCGGCGCGGCGGGCGCGGGCTCGGGCGGCGCCTCCTGGGCGGCCCACCGGCCGGCCTGGCGACGCGACACCCGGTTGGACACGGCGGTCGCCGTCCCGGCGACGACCGCGGTACGCGCGACTCCGCGCAACAGTCCCGGCATGACCGAGCTCCTTCCTCGTACGTGTGCGTGCTCCGCGTCCGCGTGCGTCCTGCTCGTACGCGGGCGTGGCGGTGTCAGCCGCCGGACGGCTCCCGGGCCTCCAGGGCCTCCAGCGACTGCAGCAGCTGTGGGACCGGGATCCGGCCGCTGGCGACGACCTGCGCCTCGGACCGGCGCAGGGCGGCGGCGAGCGGTCCCGCCCAGGCGTTCTCGTACACCAGCACCCCGGCGGAGTTGCCGGGCGCCAGCAGGGCCGCGGCCTCGTCGAGGTCCTCGGCGTCCAGGATCCCGGACGACACGCCCTCGAACACGGCCAGGTCGAAGGTCCCGTCGCCGTCCAGGTCGGTGAGCTCCATCGCCAGGACGCTGCCGTCCTCGTCCCTGCGGACGAACGCGAAGTCGAGGATCCGGATGATGCCCCGGTCCACGAGGTCGACCAGCAGCGGAAGCCCTTCGCCCGTCATGCGGTTGCCCGGGAACTCCACGACCAGATAGTCGATGGGCCCGATCTCCCTGAGTTCCTCGTCCTGCTCCTCGGACATCGCACCGCTCCCTCCGCGGTCGTCACCCGGCCCGCTCCGCTGCCGGACCGGTTCTCTGCTGTCGACGCTACGGCTCCCGGCGCCGCCGGGGATCACCTGCACCGGGTGACGCGGAGGCCCCGGCCGGGCGCCGCGGCCCTTACCGCGCGAGTGCCGCCGTGGCCCGCCCGACCCCCGTGACGGGCGGGCCGCGGCACGGTGCGGGTCAGCCCAGGTCCGCCGGCGACTCGACGACCACCCCGTAGAGGTCGCCGATCGTCGCCAGCGCGGCGCGGTGGACCTGCTCGGCGCTCAGCCCGGTGCCGCCCGAGCTCAGCGGCCGGGTGGCGCAGGCCCGGGCGACGACGGTGGGCCGGTTGCCGCGCAGGAAGGCACCCGCGGTGGTGAAGGCCACGCACATGTGCGTCATGAAGCCGGCCACCACGACGTCCCGGTGCCCGGCGGCGTCGACCAGCTCGCCCAGCCCGGTGCCGACGAAGGCGTCCGGGGCCTTCTTGACCACGACCCGCTCGCCCTGCGCCGGCGCCACGCCGGGGTGGATCCGGCCGATCTCGGCGCGGACGTCGTACGGGGTGCCCTCCCCGCCGTCGTTGACCACGTGGATCACGGTGGCCCCCGCGGCCCGCGCCCGGGCGAGCAGCGCGGCGGCCTCGTCCAGCGCCTCGCGCCAGCCGTCGAGCTCCATCACCCCGCCGACGTAGGTGTTCTGGTAGTCGATCAGGATCAGGGTGGCGTCGGCGAGCGCGGCGGGCGTCTCGTCGAGGCCGTTGAGGGTGCGCAGGGTGGTCGTGGGCATGGGGTACCGCCTCGGTTCGGGTGTCTGGAGGATGGGCGGCCACGGCTGCGGTGGCCCGCACCGGAACGCTACGGCCGGCCCTCCGGTGTCGGCAATGTCGCCTACCATGCAGATTCCGACATCGCGCGTGAGCGGCCGAACCGGCCGGGGCAGGACCGGAGATGACCACCGTGACGCAGCAACGACTGATCGTCGTCGTCCTCTTCGAGGGCGTCGACCTGCTCGACGTCACCGGACCGCCGGAGGTGTTCTCGCTGGTCCGGCGGGAGACCGACGACGCGACGGGCTACCGCGTCGTCCTCGCCGCCGAGACCACGGCCCCGGTGACCACCGCCGCGGGCGTGCGGATCCTGCCCGACCTCACCTTCGACGAGGCCGCCGCCGCGGGCCCCATCGACACCCTGCTGGTGCCCGGGTCGGTCGAGGTCGACGAACTGCGCCGGGTCCACCCGCTCACCGACCCGGCCGTGGTGGACCGGGTGCGCACGCTCGCCGGGTGCTCGCGCCGGGTCGCCTCGGTGTGCGTCGGCGCGCACATCCTCGCCGCCGCGGGGCTCCTCGACGGCCGGCGCGCCACCACCCACTGGTCGACGGCCGCGCGGCTCGCCGCCGAGTACCCGCAGATCGAGGTGGACGCCGATCCGATCTTCATCCGCGAGGGCGAGGTCTGGACCGGCGCCGGCATCAGCGCCTGCCTCGACCTCGCCCTCGCCCTGGTCGCCGACGACTTCGGCGAGGCCCTCGCACTGCGGGTCGCCCGCCAGCTCGTGATGTACCTCAAGCGCCCCGGCGGGCAGAGCCAGTTCAGCGTCCCGCTGGAGCCGGTGTCCACCACCCGGCGGGTCGAGGAGCTGCGCCACCACATCCTGCGCAACCTGCCCGGCCGGCTCACCGTGCCCGACCTCGCCGCCCACGCGCACATCGGCGAACGGCAGCTGACGAGGATCTTCAAGACCGAACTCGGCACCACACCGAGCGCCTACGTGGAGTCCGCCCGGCTCGAACTCGCCCGCCGGCACCTCGAGTCCACCGACGCCACGCTCGACCGGATCGCCACCGACTGCGGGTTCGGCACCACCGACACCCTGGTCCGCGCCTTCCGCCGGCGCCTGGACACCACCCCGACCGAGTACCGCCGGCGCTTCCGCACCGGAGCCGCTACGGAGGGGCCGGCAGCCGCACGGTGAACGCGGTGCGCCCCGGGCCGCTGGCCGCGTCCACCGTGCCGCCGTGCGCCCGGACCACCGCGCGCACGATCGACAGGCCCAGCCCGGTCGAGCCGGTCGACCGCGAGCGGGCCCGGTCGCCCCGGACGAAACGCTCGAACATCCGCTCCGCCAGCTCGGGGGCGATCCCCGGCCCGTCGTCGACGACCGCCAGCCGCACCTCGGCCCCGGCGCGCTCCAGGCTCAGCTCGACCCCCGTCCCGGCCGGGGTGTGGGCCCGGGCGTTCGCCAGCAGGTTGACCACCACCTGGCTCAGCCGGTGCTCGTCCCCGCGCACCAGCACCGGCTCCGCCGGCAGCGCCAGCCGCCAGCGGTGCCCCGGCCCGGCCGCCCGCGCGTCCGCCAGCGCGTTCAGCGCCACCCGGGTGAGGTCGACCTCGGCATCGGCCAGCGGCCGGCCCGCGTCCAGGCGCGCGAGCAGCAGCAGGTCCTCGACGATCGCGCCCATCCGCACCGCCTCGGCGTCGATCCGCTCCAGCGAGTGCCGCACCGGCCCCGGCACCGCACCGGGGTGGCGCAGCGCGAGCTCGGCGTGCCCGCGGACCGCCGCCACCGGGGTGCGCAGCTCGTGGCTGGCGTCGGCGGCGAAGGCCCGCAGCCGCTCCTCCACCGCGTGCCGGCTGGCCAGGGCGTCCCCCACGTGCCCGAGCATCCGGTTGAGCGCCGTGCCGACCCGGCCGACCTCGGTGCGCGGGTCGTCGTCCGGCACCCGCTCGGCCAGGGTGACGGCGCCGCTGGCCAGCGGAAGCCCGGCGACCCGTTCGGCGGTGCCCACCACCCGGTCCAGCGGGCGCAGCGACCACCGCACCCAGACCGCTCCGGCGGCGCCCGCCCCGGCCACGGCGAGCGCGAAGACCGTCAGCTCCAGGGTCGCCAGCCGGTCCACGGTGTCCTCCGCCGGGCGCAGCGGCAACCCGCTGACCAGCACGTCGCCGTCCCGGCCGGCGACCGCGCGGACCCGGTAGCGCCCCTGCGCCCCGCCCAGGTCGACGGTGCCCGCCGACCCGCCGACCGGGAGCGCGGCCAGCGCCCGCTGCTCGGCGGGCGAGAGCGCCACCCTGTCGTCGTCGCCCAGGCCGTCCGCGTCGTCGGCGTCGCCGTCGACGACGCCGGCCGCGGTGACCCGGCCGTCCAGCAGCCGCACGCCCAGGGTGCCCGGGGTCTGCGCCCGGGTGTCGGTGCCGCCTCCGCCCTGGCCGGCGTGTTCGAGGCTGGCGGCGTAGCGACCGCCCGAGTCGGTGAGCTGCTGGTCCAGCCGGTCCACCAGGAAGTGCCGCAGAGCGGCCGTGGTGGCCAGGCCCACCGCCGCGCAGGTCACCACCAGCAGCACCAGCAGGCCGGCGATCAGCCGGGCCCGCAGCGTCCGCGGCACCAGCCGGGCGGCGCGGCGGCGCAGACCGCGGCGCCGGCGACCGGCGGGCCCGCCGCTCACGGCGCGGCCTTGATCAGGTACCCGGCGCCGCGCACGGTGTGGATCATCGGGGGCCGGCCGGCGTCCAGCTTCTTGCGCAGGTAGCTGATGTACAGCTCGACGACGTGCGCCTGCCCGCCGAAGTCGTAGGACCAGACGGCGTCCAGGATCTGCGCCTTGCTCAGCACCTGGCGGGGGTGGCGCATCAGGTGGACGAGCAGCGCGTACTCGGTCGGGCTGAGGTCGACCGCCTCCCCGCCGCGGGTGACCTCGCGGGCCCGCTCGTCGAGCACCAGGTCGCCGAGCACCAGGGCGTGCGCGGGCGGCGGGCCGGCCGCACCCGGCGGGGCCGCGCGGCGCAGCAGCCCGCGCAGCCGCACGACCACCTCGGCCAGGCTGAACGGCTTGGTCACGTAGTCGTCGCCGCCCGCCGCGATCCCGGCGATCCGGTCCTCGACGGCGTCCCGGGCGGTCAGGAAGAGCACGCGCACCTCGGGCCGCTCGGCGTGCAGCCGGCGCAGCACCTCCATGCCGTCGAGGTCGGGCAGCATCATGTCCAGGACCACGGCGTGCGGGCGCCAGAGCGCCGCGGCGCGCACGGCCGCCCCGCCGGTGGTCGCGCCGCGCGCCTGCCAGCCCTCGTAGCGGACGGCGCCGCAGACCACCTCGACCAGGTCCGGCTCGTCGTCGACAACGAGGACCCTCCACTCCTGCCGCTCGGCGGTGTCGTCCACGGTGCTCCCTCGGTACGCGGTCGGCGGCGTTCATCCTGACCGCCCGCGATGAGAAAGTCCTGAGACCGCGGGGCCCGGTGGGCACCCGGTCGCACCGGCTCCGAGCTGCGGGAACGCGGCCCGGGCGGCCGCCGGGAGCGGCCCCGGTTCAGAGGCGGCTCAGAGGTTGCGGTGGGATCGTGGTGCGCCCCGGCGGTGCTCGCCGCCGGGACGGAAGGAGTGATCCCCGATGGCCACCGCAGCACCACCGCGACCCGCCGGCCCGGCCCACCGGGCGGCGCGCCGCCCACCCGTGGCCGCCCCGCCCCGCCTGGTGCTCGCGCTGGTCGCCGCCGGCGCGCTCGGCGTCCTCGCGCTCTGGTGGTCCGACACCCCGGTGGTGGCCGGCCCGGCCGGGTGGCTGACCGGAGCGGGTCGGATCACCGGCCTGCTCGCCGGCTACGCCGCCCCGGTGCTGCTCCTGCTGATGGCCCGACTGCCGCCGCTGGAACGCGGGGTCGGCGCCGACCGGCTGGCCCGCTGGCACGCCTTCGGCGGTCGCTGGCTGGTGGCCGCGGTGTCCGCGCACGTGCTGTCCGTCGTCTGGGGCTACGCGCTGACCGACGGGCGCGGCCCGCTCGCCGAGGGCGTGGAGATCGTCCTCCACTTCCCCGAGATGCTCAAGGCCGCCCTGGCCACCCTGCTGATGCTGGGCACCGGCGCGGTGTCCGCCCGCGCCGCCCGCCGCCGGCTCTCCTACGAGACCTGGTACTACCTGCACCTGGCGACCTATCTCGCCGTCGCCCTGGCCTTCGGCCACCAGCTGGCCACCGGGGCCGACCTCGGCGACGGCCCGGCCCGCGCCGCCTGGTACGCCCTCTACCTCGGCACCGCCGCCCTGATCGGCTGGTACCGGCTGGCCGGACCGTGGCTGCTCGACCGCCGCCACCGGCTGCGGGTGGCCGAGGTCCGGCCGGAGGGCCCCGGCGTGGTGTCGCTCTTCGTCACCGGGCGGCGGCTGGACCTCCTGCGGGCCGAGCCCGGCCAGTTCTTCCGGCTGCAGTTCCAGGCGCCCGGGCTGCGCTGGGCCGCCAACCCGTACTCGCTGTCCGCACCGCCGCACCCGGACTTCCTGCGCTTCACCGTCAAGGACCTCGGCGGGCACAGCGCCGCGGTGGCCGCGCTGCGCCCCGGCACCCCGGTGCGCGCCGAGGGCCCGTACGGGGCGTTCACCGGGCGGCTGCAGCGGCGCGAGCGGGTGCTGCTGTTCGGGGCGGGGGTGGGCATCACCCCGCTGCGGGCGCTGTTCGAGACGCTGCCGGGGGAGCTCACCCTCGTCCAGCGGGCCGCCCGGCCGCAGGACCTGCTGTTCCGGGCGGAGCTGGCGCAGGTCGCCCGGCGGCGCGGCGGCACGGTGCACGAACTGGTCGGCCCGCGGGAGCGGGTCGGCGACCTGGGCGCCGCGCTCGCCCGGCTCGTCCCCGACCTCGCCGAGCACGAGGTCTACCTGTGCGGGCCGGAGGCGCTGACCGGGGAGGCGGTGCGGGCGCTGCGGGCCGCCGGGGTGCGGGCGGGGCGGATCCACCACGAGTCCTTCGCCCTCTGAGCCCGGCCCCCACCGGCCCCGCCCGGCCACGCCGCCGCCCTGCCCGTCGCCGTCCCGGCCGTCGCGTCCCGCCCGTCGTCGTCCCGGCGAACCACTGAACCGCCGAACCACCGAACCCCGAGGAGGCCCGCCCATGCGCCGAGCCGTCGTCAGCACCGCCGCCACCGCCGCCGGAGTGGTCCTGCTGCTCTCCCTCAAACCGCACGGCGCCGCCGGGCCCGCCCCGGTGATCAGCTCGGGCGGGGCCGCCGGCTCCGACGGCTCCGCGTCCGGCTCGGCCGGGTCCGCCGCCGGGGCCTCCGACGCCACCCCGGCCCCGTCCGCCTCCCCCACCGGGGCCGGCGGGACGGACGGCGCGGGCACCGTCCGGAAGGTCACCGGCGACGCCGTGAACACCCGCTACGGGCCGGTCCAGGTCGCGGTCACCCTCAGCGGGAGCAGGATCACCGCCGTCGACGTGGTCGAGTACCCCACCGAGGACCGCCGCGACCGGGAGATCAACGGCTCCGCGCTGCCGCTGCTCAACCAGGAGGCGCTGGCCGCCCAGAGCGCGCACGTCGACGTGGTCAGCGGCGCCACCTTCACCAGCGACGGCTACGTCCGCTCCCTGCAGAGCGCGCTCGACCGCGCCGGGCGGTGAGGCCGCCGTGCTCCGCCACGCCGAGCCCGTCATGGGCACCGTCTTCTCCTTCGCCGTCCGCGACCCGGGCCCGGACACCGCCGACGTGCTGCGCCGGATCGCCCGGCGACTGCACCGGATCGACGCGGTCTTCTCGCCCTACCGGACGGACAGCCAGATCAGCCGCCTCGACCGGGGCGAGCTCGGCGTCGACGACTGCGACCCCGAGGTCCGCGCCGCCCTGGCATCCTGCCGCGAGGTCGCCGACGAGACCGACGGCTACTTCACCGAACGCCCCGGCGGCCGGCTCGACCCGAGCGGCTGGGTCAAGGGCCGGGCCGTCGAGGAGGCCGCCGGGATGCTGGGCGACGCCGGGGCCCGGCAGTACTGCGTCAGCGGCGGCGGGGACGTGCAGACGGCCGGCGGGCCCTGGCGGATCGGCGTCGCCCACCCGCTGCGCACCGGCCGGCTCGCCGCCGTCCTGGCCGGGGACGGCCTGGCCGTGGCCACCTCCGGCACCGCCGAACGCGGCGCGCACGTCCTCGACCCGCACACCGGCCGCCCCGCGACCGGCCTCGCCTCGCTGACCCTGGTCGGCTCCCCCGGCACCGGCATCGCCCGCGTCGACGCCTGGGCCACCGCCGCGTTCGCGATGGGCCCCGACCGCGCCCTCGCCTGGGCCGGGCGACGCCCCGGCGTCGAAGCCCTGGCCGTACTGCCCGACGGCACCAAGCGCTGGACGCCCGGCCTGCCCCGGCACCTCCCGGCCGTCGGCCCCGCCGACTTCCGGCCGGTCTGAGCCGCCCGGGCAGGCGTTCGAGGAGGAACCCGGCCGCGGCCGCGCTCAGCGGACCGACGCGGCCCGCCAGGCCTCCCGGGCGACCAGCGGCGCCAGGTAGGACCACCGCCGCGAGCCGTCCGGGCACTCGCCGCCCTCCACCAGCGCCGACACGGCCTTGCGGGTGAACGGCACCCAGGCCGCCATGTCGTGCTCGAAGGTGCTGTGGCAGGCCTCGCGGCGCAGGTCGATCTCGGCGGCGTCGAGCCCGGAGCGGACGGTGGCGACCAGGGTGAAGCAGGACGCCGGCGCGCTCCAGCCCAGCCAGCTGATCACCGGCGGCCCGACGTCCTCCGGGCGCAGCCCCAGCTCCTCCTCCAGCCCGCGGTGCACCAGGCCGTAGAAGTCCTCCGCCGCACCGGGCTCGTCCCGGTACTTCATCGTCTCGTTGATGCCGACCGTCCACTGCGCAGGGAAGGTGTTCACCGCCAGCGAGCGCCGCAGCAGCAGCAACCGGCCCGCGCGGTCCCGCACCGCGACGCAGGCGCTGACCATGGTCGGCGGGGCGACGGCCACGAACCCGGTCAGGCCGAGCTCCAGGGCCTCCCGCACCCGCCGCGCCGAGTCCGCGTCCTCCCGGCCGAGCCGGGTCGTGGCCATGCACTCCGCGTAGTCGCTCTCCGCGATCCGCACCTCGCACACCCGGGCCCGACTGTGCTCGCCGTGATCGACCGTCAGCCGCGAGACGTACGCCGTCCGCCCGGCCGCCCCGGCGGCGCGCTGCCGGGCCACCTCGTCCCGCCAGGCTGGGGTGGACAGCGCGTGCGGGCGCTCCACCCGGCCGCCGTAGTCCGTCACCAGCGTCGCGGGCGACAGCGGCCGCGTCGCCGACCAGGTGATCAGCGGCACCAGCCCGTCGGCCTCCGGGTCGTGCGCCCGCGCCCCCGGTGTCAGGCTCGCCCGCCGCACCCGGGCCAGCGGCACCCGCGAGCCCCCGTACTTGGCGAAGTCGTAGACCAGGTTGGTCACCACCCCGAGCAGCAGTGCCCCGCCCATCCCCAACCACCACTCCACAGAGGTCCCCCCGCCTCGAAGCCGACTCCCATTCTGGAGTCCCGGCGCCCCGGGCGACACCCGTTTCCGACGCCGGCCGACGGAGCGCCGGGCGGCCCCGGCGGCACGGCGCTCCGGGAGCACAGGCCGTTCCCTCAGGGGCAAACCGCCCGGCCCACCCGCTCCTAGCGTGGAGCGCGTCACCACCCCACCCCGTCCCCGAGGGAGCACGCACCATGCCGTTCATCACCGTCGGCCAAGAGAACACCGCCGCCATCGAGCTCTACTACGAGGACCACGGCTCCGGGCAGCCGGTCGTCCTCATCCACGGCTTCCCCCTCGACGGGCACTCCTGGGAGCGGCAGAGCGCCGCCCTGCTCGACGCCGGGTACCGGGTCGTCACCTACGACCGCCGCGGGTTCGGGCGGTCCTCCCAGCCGACCACCGGCTACGACTACGACACCTTCGCCGCCGACCTGCACACCGTGCTGGAGACGCTGGACCTGCGGGACGCCGTGCTGGTCGGCTTCTCGATGGGCACCGGCGAGGTCGCCCGGTACGTGTCCGCCCACGGCTCGGACCGGATCGCCAAGGTCGCCTTCCTGGCCTCCCTGGAGCCCTGCCTGCTCAAGACCGACGACAACCCGGACGGCGCCGCCCCGAAGGAGTTCTTCGACGGCGTCGTCGCGGCGGTGAAGGCCGACCGCTACGCCTACTACCGCGACTTCTTCCAGGACTTCTTCAACCTCGACGAGAACCTCGGCAGCCGGATCAGCGAGGAGGCCGTCCGCAACAGCTGGAACACCGCGGCGAGCGGCGGCTCCTTCGCGGCCTCGGCCGCGCCCTCGACCTGGTACACCGACTTCCGGGCGGACATCCCGCGCGTCGACGTGCCCGCCCTGATCCTGCACGGCACCGGCGACCGCATCCTGCCGGTCGAGAACACCGGCCGCCCGTTCCACCGGGCGCTCCCCTCCGCCGAGTACGTGGAGATCGAGGGCGCGCCGCACGGCCTGCTCTGGACCCACGCCGAGGAGGTCAACGCGGCGCTGCTGGCCTTCCTGGCGAAGTGACCGCCGCGGCGGGGTGACTCCCCCACGGCCCCGTCACCGCACGGGCGGGCCCGCCGACCGCCCCCGCCGCACCCCGACCGGCCGAGCCCCGAGCCCCGTACCGGACGTCCCCCCGAGGACGCCCGGTGCGGGGCTCCGTCGCGTTCCCGGGGCTCCCGCGGGCCGGCCCGCGCACCCCGGCCGGGACCGGTGCGCTCCGGGGACGGGGGCGGTGCACTGAGCGCCAACTCCGTTGTGTGCAGCCGACTTAACGTCGTGTCAGGCGGTCGGGCGGGCCGCCCCCGTACATCCCGGCCCGTCCGGCCGCCACCACCGCCGCCCGCGCCCGGGCCGGCGGTCCGGAGCCACCACAGGAGGTAGTCGAGGTGCCTGCAATGCCGGTCGGCGGGCTGGTCCCGCGCGCCGTCGAGGCCGCCGCGGACATCGTCGTCCGCAACGCGCGGATCCACACCGGGGACGCCCGCCGCCCGCAGGCCGGCGCCCTGGCCGTCCGCGACGGGCTGATCACCGTCGTGGGCGAGGACGCCGACGTCGCCGCCGTGGTCGGGCCGTCCACCGTCGTGGTGGACGCGCTGGGCCGCCGGGTGGTGCCCGGCCTCAACGACGCCCACCTGCACGTGATCCGGGGCGGCCTCAACTACGTCCTGGAACTGCGCTGGGACGGCGTGCCCTCGCTGCGCCTGGCCCTGGCGATGCTCCGCGAGCAGGCCGCCCGCACGCCCGCGGGCCAGTGGGTGCGGGTCGTCGGCGGCTGGTCGGCCGAGCAGTTCGCCGAGAAGCGGCTTCCCACGCCCGCCGAACTGAACGAGGCCGCGCCGGACACCCCGGTGTTCGTGCTGCACCTCTACCAGTCGGCGATCCTCAACCGCGCGGCGCTGCGGGCCGTCGGGTACACCCGTGACACGCCGGACCCCAGGGGCGGCCAGATCGTCCGCGGCCGGGGCGGCGAGCCCAACGGCGTGCTGCTGGCGGCGCCGAGCGCGCTCGTCCTCTACTCCACCCTGGCCAAGGCCCCGGCCCTGGAGGGCGAGGACCGCCGCACCTCCACCCGGCACTTCCTGCGCGAGCTGAACCGGTTCGGGCTGACCTCGGCGATCGACGCGGCCGGGGGCTTCCAGAACTTCCCCGAGAACTACGGCACGGTGACCGAACTGGCCCGGGACGGCCTGCTGTCGCTGCGCATCGCCTACCACCTGTTCCCGCAGACCCCCGGCCAGGAGCTCGACGACCTGGCCCGCTGGGTCGCGACCGTGCGCCCCGGCGAGGGCGACGCCTGGCTGCGGCTGAACGGGGCCGGCGAGAACCTCACCTGGGCCGCCGCGGACTTCGAGAACTTCGCCGAGCCGCGGCCCGAACTCGGCTCCTACGAGGCCGAGTTCGAGAAGGCCGTCCGCCTGCTCATGGAGCACGGCTGGGGCTTCCGGCTGCACGCCACCTACGACGAGACGATCCGGCGCGACCTCGCGGTGTTCGAACGGCTCGCCGCGGAGGGGCTCTTCCCCGCCGGCAACCGGTGGCTCTTCGACCACGCCGAGACCGTCTCCCCGGACAGCCTCGACCGCATCGCGGCGCTCGGCGGCTCGCTCTCCGTGCAGAACCGGCTGTCCTTCCAGGGCGGGGCGTTCGCCCGCCGGTACGGCGCCGACGCCGCCGCCGGGGCCCCGCCGCTGCGGGCCATGCTGGAGCGTGGCCTGACCGTGGCCGCCGGGACGGACGCCACCCGGGTGTCCTCCTACAACCCCTGGGTTGCCCTGCACTGGCTGGTCTCCGGGCGCACCGTCGGCGGGCAGCCGACGCGCCCGCCGCGGAACCGGGTGGACCGTGCGACCGCGCTCGCCCTGTACACCAGGGCCGGCGCCGAACTGACCGGCGAGCAGGACGTCAAGGGCGTGCTCCGGGAGGGCTGCTACGCCGACCTCGCGGTGCTCTCCGCGGACTACTTCACCGTCCCCGAGCCGGACATCCCGCACATCGAGTCCGTGCTGACCGTCGTCGGCGGCCGGATCGTCCACGCCGCCGCCGAGTACGAGGGCATGGCGGAGGAGCTCCCGCCGGTCAGCCCCGCCTGGAGCCCGGTCGCCCGCTTCGGCGGCTACCAGGCCCACCACCCGGGCACCGGCGGCGCGGGCGCCCGCCAGGCGGAGCTGCTCGGACAGGTCGTCGCCGAGTCGGAACTGCAGCGCCGGTGGCGCGCGGACCGCGGCGACCTGACGGAGCACGCCCAGCCGTTCGACCCCTGCTTCCTGCTCTGACGCCGTCCGGCTCCCCGGACCGCCCCACCCCGACCTCCTCCACCCCACCGGCGTGGAGGCCCGACCGAAGGGAAACCTCATGTTCGACGCGAACCAGGTCAGCGCCACCCCGAGCCCGGACCTGCTGACCCCCGACAACGCCGTGGTCCTCTTCGTGGACCACCAGCCGCAGATGTTCTTCGGCACCGGCAGCGGCGACCGGACCGCGATCATCAACGCCACGGTCGGCCTCGCCAAGGCCGCCAGGGCCTTCGACGTGCCGGTGGTGCTGACCACCGTCGCCGCCGAGTCCTTCTCCGGCCCGCTGCTGCCGCAGCTGGCCGCCGTGTTCCCCGACGCGGAGGTCCTCGACCGCACCTCGATGAACGCCTGGGAGGACCGGGCCGTCGTCGACGCCGTCAAGGCCACCGGCCGCGGGAAGGTCGTCATCGCCGGCCTGTGGACCGAGGTCTGCCTGGTGCTGCCGGTGCTCTCCATGCTCGCCCAGGGCTACGAGGTGTACGTCGTCACCGACGCCTCGGGCGGCGTCTCCCCGCAGGCCCACGAGCACGCCGTGCAGCGCATGACGCAGGGCGGCGCCGTCCCGGTGACCTGGGTGCAGGTGCTGCTGGAGCTGCAGCGCGACTGGGCCCGGGCGGAGACGTACGGCGCCGTCATGGAGGTCGTCAAGGAGCACGCCGGCGCGTACGGCCTGGGCGTCGTCTACGCGCAGACCGTCATCGGGGCGCACGCGGCGGGCTGAGCCCCGCCGGCGCGCGACACCCGATCAGGAACCAGGGACAGGAACAGGAAGCGGACACGATGGATACCGGACTGCTGGTCCTCCGGCTGGTGGTGGGCCTGCTCATCGCCGGGCACGGGGTACAGAAGGTGAGCCACCGCCTCGGCGGCCACGGCCTGGCGGGCGGGACGGAGGAGTTCCGGCACGACGGCTTCCTCGGCGGCCCGCTCACCGCGCTCGCCGCGGGGGCCGGCCAGATCGGCTCGGGCCTGTTCCTGGCCCTGGGGGCGCTCACGCCCCTGGCGGCCATGGTCGCCATCGGCGTGATGACGGTGGCGATCACCGTCAAACGCCCGAACGGGCTCTGGGTGCAGGACGACGGCTACGAGTACCCGCTGGTGCTGGTCGTGGTCACGGGCTCGCTGGCGCTCACCGGCCCGGGCCGGTGGTCCGCCGACCACGCGCTCGGCCTGCCCGGGTGGCCGCTCTGGCTGCCCGCCCTGGCCGTCGCCCTCGGCCTCGCCAGCGGCCTGCTGACCCGGGCGGTGCTGCACCGCCCCCCGACCGGGGAGGAGGCGGCCGCCGGTGCGCGCCCTGCTGGCTGACGCGCTGCGGACGGTGCGGCCGCCCCGGGCGGACCGGCACGGCCCGCTGCCGCCGCTGATGCTGCTGCTGACGGTGGCCACCGGCCTGGTCGACGCGGTGAGCTACCTCGGCCTCGGGCACGTCTTCGTGGCGAACATGACGGGCAACGTGGTCTTCCTGGGGTTCGCCCTGGCGGGGGCCTCCGGGCTGTCCGTCCCGGCCTCGCTGGTCTCGCTGGCGGCGTTCCTGACCGGTGCGCTCACCGGCGGCCGGCTCGGCACCCGGCTGGCGGCGCACCGCGGGCGCCTGCTGGCCCGGGCCGCCGCCGTCCAGGCCGTCCTGACCGCCGCCGCCACCGCCACGGCGGCCGTCTCCGGTGCGGGGGCCACCGCGTCCGGCGGCGCCGGGTACGCACTGATCGTGCTGCTGGGGCTGGGCATGGGGCTGCAGAACGCGGTGGCCCGGCGGCTGGGCGTGCCCGACCTGACGACCACGGTGCTCACCCTGACGCTGACCGGGCTCGCCGCCGACTCGGCTCCGGCCGGGGGCGGTGCGCCCCGCCCGGGCCGGCGGATCCTCTCCGCGCTGGCGATGATGCTCGGCGGCGTCGCGGGCGGGGTCCTCGTCCTGCACGGGCTGCTGGTGGCGGCCCTCGGGCTCGCCTCGGCGCTGCTGCTGGCCACCGCCGTGACGGCCCACCGGGTCTCGGACCCCGACGCCCCGTGGGCGCCGCCGGTGGCCTGAGCCGCGGGTCGGGACCGCTGAAGGGCCGCCGTCCGGCGGTCCTTCAGCGGTGTGCCCCCGTCGCCGCCGCGGCGGCACAACCGCCCATACCCCTCTGTATGATGATCTTTCAACAGTTGGGGGGTTCATGGACCAGCAGGCGCCGCAGGC
This sequence comes from Kitasatospora sp. NPDC101176, assembly GCF_044768035.1. Lineage (NCBI taxonomy): Bacteria > Bacillati > Actinomycetota > Actinomycetes > Kitasatosporales > Streptomycetaceae > Kitasatospora > Kitasatospora sp. NPDC101176. The sequence goes on along the minus strand of NZ_JBIWPA010000010.1, from coordinate 41,725 downwards.
CCTGGGGCCGCTGCTGCGCGCCCACCGGCACGCCGCCACGCTGACCCTGGAGGAGCTCTCGGAGCGCTCCGGCGTCAGCGCGCGAGCCATCGGCGACATGGAACGCGGCCACAGCCGGGGCCCCCAGCCCCGCACCGTCGACGCCCTCGCCACCGCCCTCGGCCTCCCCCCGGACGACGCCGCGGCCCTGCTCGCCGCCGCCCGCTCCGGCCGCCGGCGGCAGCCGGCCGTCACCGCCCGGCCCTGCGAACTCCCGCCCGCCGTACCCGACTTCACCGGCCGCGCGACCGAGACCGACTGGCTCGCCCGGACCACCACCGACCCCCGGGCGCACCGGGTGTCGATCGTCTCCGGCGCCCCCGGCCTCGGCAAGACCGCACTCGTCCTGCACGCCGGCCGAGCCCTCGGCGAGCGCTTCGCCGACGGCTGCCTCTTCCTCGACCTGCGCGGACTGGACACCGACCCGGTCCCCCCGCACGACGCCCTGGCGAGCCTGCTCCGGGCCCTGGGGGTGCGCGAACGCGACCTCCCGGTCGACACCGCCGAACGCCAGACGCTCTACCGCGGCCTGCTGCGGGAGCGGGACGCCCTCGTCGTCCTGGACAACGCCGCGCACGAGGGCCAGCTGCGCGCCCTGCTGCCCGGGCCCGGCCGGGGCACCGTCTGGGTCACCAGCCGCCGCTCGCTCACCGGCATCGAACACGCCCGGCGCCTCGTCCTGGAGCCGCTGCCCGCCGAGTCCGCCACCACCCTGCTCGGCGCGATCCTCGCCCAACGCGACGACCACCCGGCCCGGGACGACCGGCCGGCCGGCGGCGGCCACCCGGCCGACCCCGCCGCCCTGGCCCGGGTCGCCGACCTGTGCGGACACCTGCCGCTGGCCCTGCGCATCGCCGGCAACCGGCTGCTCAGCCGGCCCGCCTGGGACGCCCGCGACCTCGCCGACCGCCTCGACGACGAGGACCTGCGGCTCCACCGCCTCGCCGCCGGCGACCTGCGGATCCGCTCCGCCTTCCGGCTCTCCTACGAGCAGCTCGGGGAGCCCGAGCGCCGTCTGTTCCGCCGCCTGGCCCTCGTCCCCGGCCCGGACTTCGACGCCGCCGCCGGCGCCGTGCTCACCGGTCTGCGCCCCGGCCCGGTGGAGGAGATGCTGGACGAACTGCTCGAACTCGGCCTGCTCGGCACCACCGCCGGCGACCGGATGCTGTTCCACGACCTCCTCCGCCTCTACGCGCGCGAGCGGCTCGACGAGGAGGAGGGCGCGCAGGAGCGCCTGGCCGCCGACACCGCCCTGCACCGCTGGCTGCTCGACACCGCCGCCGCCGCGGGCCAGTGCTTCCAGCCCGACGGCCCCCGGCCCGGCAGCGCCTTCGCCACGCCGCGGGCCGCCCAGCTGTGGCTGGAGGCGGAGAGCGCCAACTGGCTCGCCGCACTGCGGCGGGCCGCGGTGGAGGGCCGGCACCCCGAGGTGGTGCGGACCGCCGAGTCCATGCACTGGTTCTCCGACCGCTGGACGTACTGGGGGCACTGGCCCGAGGTGTTCGGCCTCTCCCGCACCGCCGCCCGCGCGCTCGGCGACACCGCGGCGGAGGCGACCCACACCAACTACCTCGCCTGGGCGCAACTCTCCTGCCTGGGCCGCCCCCGCGAGGCGCTCGCCACCGCCGGACAGGCCGCGGACCTCGCCGACCGGGCGGGGGACACCGTCCAGCAGGCCTGGGCGCGCTTCTACGCGGCCAGCGCCGCCAACCGGCTCGGGGACCTCGACACCGCGGTCCGGCGGGCCCGGCACTCCGCCGAGCTGTTCGCCGCGGCCGGCGACCGCGAGGGCCACCCGCAGGCGCTGATGGCGCTCTCCGCCGCCCAGCACCGGCAGGGCGCGGAGGCGGACTCGCTGGCCACCGCCGACACCATCCTCGGGCTGCTGGCCGACCCCGCCACCGCACCGGGCGCGGCCCACATCGTCGACTTCACCACGGCCAACGCGCTGATCGGCAAGGGGCGGGCGCTGCTCGGCCTCGACCGACCGGCCGAGGCCGAGGCCGCCTTCACGCAGGCCCGCCGGGTGAGCGACCGCGTCGGCGTCCCGATGCTGACCGGCATCGCCGCGGTCGGGCAGGCCCGGGCCCTGGACGCCCTCGGCGAGCGGGACCGCGCGGTCGCCGCGGCGCGCGAGGCCCGGGCGGCCGCGGACACCGCCGGCGACACCGTCCGGCAGGCCGAGGCCACGGCCCTGCTCGCCGACTGGACCGACCGTCCCTAAGCGCCGTCCCGGCGGGTGGGCGCGCCGGGCCCGGCCACCGGGCGGGGCAGCCCGGCCCGCAGGGCGGGTTCCGCCGCCGTACTCGCCGACCACTCGCTCGGCGAGACGCCGTAGGCGGCCCGGAACGCCCGGCTGAAGTGACTGGCGCTGACGAACCCCCAGCGGCCCGCGACCGCCGCCACGGTGGGCCGCCCCGCGGCCGGGCGGGCCAGGTCGCGCCGGCACATGTCGAGCCGCTGGCGCTGGATCCAGCGGACCACCGTGACGCCCTCGAAGCGGAAGAGCTTGTGCAGGTAGCGCACCGACACGTGGTGGGCGGCCGCGATCCGCTCCGGCCCGAGGTCACGGTCCCCCAGGTGGCGCAGGATGTGGTCCTTGATCCGCGCCAGGGTGGCCAGCGCCGCCTCCGGGGCCGGCGGGGCCGACCGGCCGCGGCGTTCCTGGGCCAGCACGGCCAGCAGGTCCAGCGCCGTGGTGGCGAGCCGGCCGGCCACCGCCGGCTCCAGCTCCCCGGCCGAGCGGGCCAGCCGTTCCAGGTAGGCGGCCACCAGCCCGGCGGTGCCGGCGGAGCCGTCGAAGGCCGTCGCGGTGAGCACCCGCAGGTCCTCGTCGGAGACGCCGACCGCCGTCCTCGGCCAGTGGAAGGCGGTGAACTCGAAGTGCTCCGGGAGCTCCTTGACGAACGGCCGGCCGGCGTCGGAGATCGCGAAGGTGCCCGGGTCCAGCGGCACCTGGCGGTCGTTCTGGAGCAGCCGGGCCCGGCCGCGGCGCTGCAGGGCCAGCGTGATGTGGTCCTCACCGCCCCGGGCGATCAGGCCGGCGCTGCGCACCACCCGCTGCGGGCCGCCCCGCACCCGGGAGACCTGCAGTGCGCCCAGCCGCCGGCTGGTGATGGTCGCGGCCGCGGGCTCGGCCTCGAGCAGGGACACGTCCAGCGGGATGAAGGTGCGGGAGACCGCCTCGTGCCAGTACTCGGCGCGTTCGGCGGGCGGGATCGGGGCGGTGTCGAGGACGACAGTCATCAACGCTCCTACGACGGCTGTCGGGCACGTCGGACCAGCCGGTCCGGCGGCACGGGCGGGGAGGGCGGCGGGCGCGGGGACCGCGCCCGCCGGCTCCTCCATCACACCCCGCCGCGGCGCCCCGGACCAGGAGGAACAACAGGAGGAACTTCGCCCGCCGCCCGGACCGGAACGCCCCCGCCGGCCCGGCGGGTCGTCACCAGGAGTGCCGGTGCAGGGCGACGTGCACCGTGTCGACGGCCTGGATCAGCGCCGCGCGGGCCGTCCCGGTGGGGCAGTGGCCGGCGAGCAGCAGGAAGCCGTGCACCGCGCCCTGGTAGCGGGTCGCCACCACCGGGACGCCCGCCGCGCGCAGCCTGGCCGCGTACGCCTCCCCCTCGTCCCGCAGGACGTCGGCCTCGGCGGTGAGCACCAGCGCCGGGGGCAGCCCGGCGAGCTGGTCCAGCCCGGCCCGCAGCGGGGCGGCGGTGGGCTCCAGCCGCCGCTCCGGCTCCGGGACGTAGGCCTCCCAGAAGCGGCGCATGTGGTCGCGGTGCAGGAAGTAGCCCGTCGCGTAGCGGTGGTAGGACGGGGTGTCCAGGTCGGCGTCGGTCACCGGGCAGACCAGCACCTGGTGCAGCAGCGGGGCGTCGCCGTGCCGGCGGGCGAGCAGGGTCAGCGCCGCCACCAGGTTGGCGCCGGCCGAGTCCCCCACCGCGGCGATCCGCCGCCCGTCCAGGCCGAGCAGGTCGCCGTGCGCGTGGATCCAGCGGACGACGGCGTGGCACTGCTCGACGGCCACCGGGTAGCGGGCGAGCGGGGCGGCGGCGTAGTCGACGTAGACCACCGCGGCGTCGGCGCCCAGGGCGAACTCGGTGATCAGCCGGCGGTAGGAGGCGGCGTCCCCGAGCGCCCAGCCGAGGCCGGGCAGGAGGAGCACCACCGGGCTCGGTTCGACGGTGCCGGCCGGTCTGGTGACCTGGACGCGCACCCGCCCGGTCGGCCCGCAGGGCAGCTCGAACCAGCGGGTGGTGGTGCCGTACGGGTCGTCCGCTCCGCCGTCCCCCGGCAGCCGCCCGGCCGGCCCCGCCGGCCATGACGCCGGCCCCGCCGTCGGACCGGGCGTCGGGGCCGGGCCGTCCTCCGCGGCCAGGAAGCCGAGGTCCGGGAGCTCCGCCGCCGGGCTCCCGGCCCGGGCGTCCAGGAACTCCTGGAGCGCCCGGTCGAGCACCGGTCGGCCGCCGTGCGAGGGGGTGGTGGTGTCGGACAACGCTGATCTCCTGGCGTGGACGGATGGACGCCGCCGCGCCCGACGGGCGCCACGGCCGGAGCCCGGTGCGCACCGGGCGGGGCGTCGGCCCGCGGCCCCCGCCGCCGACGCGCCGCTCGACCGTACTGCGGGCGGGCCGCCCCGCCTGGTCTGTCCGCGCACGGATTTCCCGCCGGGGCAGGACCGGGGAGCGGCCGTCGGCGTGCGACCGGTCAGCCGGCCGTGCCGCCCCCGGTCGCCCGCCACTCGCGCGGCGACACCCCGTAGGCGGCGCGGAAGGCCCGGCTGAAGTGCGCCGGGTTGACGAAGCCCCAGCGCTGGGCCACGGAGGAGACGGTCGGCGCGGTGCGCCCGCGGCGGGCCAGCTCCTCGGCACAGGCCTCCAGCCGGCGCCGCTGGACGAACCGGCTCACCGTCAGCCCCTCGCCCTCGAAGAGCCGGTGCAGGTAGCGCACCGAGATGTGGTGGGCGCCCGCGACGCTCTCCGGCGACAGCCCCGGGTCCTGCAGGTGGCGGTCGATGTGCGCGCGGATCCGGCGGACCAGGTGGTCGTTCGGGGCTTCCGGCTCCTCCACCGCCCGGCCGGTCAGCTGCCCGACGAGCGTGCTGAGCAGGTCCGCCACGCTGCCGGCCAGCCGGTCGCCGATCGGCGCTGGGTAGGAGTGGGCGGACGCCGCCAGCGTGCCCAGGAAGGGCAGCAGGACGGAGCCGCACCCCTCGCCGGGCGTGACGGCCGTGCCCGCCACCTGCCGCAGCTCCCCCTCCGACACCCCCAGCAGCCGGCGCGGCAGGTGGAACAGGTGGGTGCGGAAGCGTTCCGGATAGTCGAGCGAGTAGGGCCGCGCGGTGTCGTACAGCACCAGCCCGCCCCCGGCCACCTCGGCCCGTCGGCCGTCCTGTTCCAGCGCGGCCCGCCCGGACACCTGCACCCCGACGCCCACCTGCGGTTCGGTCCGCGACCGGGCGATCAGGCCGGCGGTCCGGGACACCCGCGCCGCGTCCGCCTCCAGCGTGGAGACCCGGACGTACCCGAGCCGGTGCGACGCCAGGCGGCCGTCGAACGGCCGCGCGGCGAGCGGGACCACCTCCACCGGCACCACCGTCCGTGACACCGCCTCGCCCCAGAACGCCGCCTTCTCACCGTCCGCCACCGACGCGGTCGTCACCTGCCAGCCCACCCGGCCGCCCTTTCCCCGAAGCCCTGCGCGGCCAGCCTGCTCCGCGGGTCGGACGCCGGGTTAGGTCATCTGACTGCCCCGTCGCGGCGGTGCGCCCCGGGGCCGGGCACGGTGCACGGGGAGGACAGGACCGGGCCGGTCAGCCGAGGGCGTGCGCGAGCGCGGCCCGCGACGTGATGCCGAGCTTCGGGAAGACCTTGTAGAGGTGCGCGGCGACGGTGCGCGGCGACAGCTGCAGCAGCCCGCCGATCTCCTTGTTGGTCAGGCCGGTCGCCGCCAGCCGGGCGATCCGCAGCTCCTGCCCGGTCAGGGCCGCGGGGCCGCCGCCCTCCTCGGGGGCCGCGGCGGGGCCGCCCGGCTCGGGTGCCACCTGCTCGCCCGCGGCCCGGAGCTCCTCCTGGCAGCGCCGCGCCCAGGGGTCGGCCCGCAGCCGGCGGAAGGCGTGGTACGCCGCGCGCAGCACCTCGCGGGCGCCCGGCCGGTGCCGCCGGCGCAGCCAGGAGCCGTGCGCGAGCCGCAACCGGGCGGCGTCGAACGCCCACCGCTCGGCGTCGGGTACGGCGAAGGCCGCCCGGTACGCCTCGTCGGCACCGGCGTCGTCGGCGGCCACCGCGGCGGCGGCCGCGAACAGGAAGGCGTGGTGGCCGGAGATCCCGGCCGCGCCGACGGCCCGCGCGGCCGCCAGGTGCGCCCGCGCCTGGGCGTGGCGGCCGGTGTGCACGGCGGCCGTCACCAGGTCGAGGACCAGCGCGTGCCGCCAGGGCGGCCCGACGGGCGGCCGCTCGGCCGGGGCCGCCGGGGGGACTGCGGCGCCCGGGGCGACCGGGGCGAGCTGCGCGTACGCCTCCTCGTACCGCCCGTGGGCGAGGGCGGCGAGGCCCCGCAGGTGGGCGAGCCGGTCGAGGACGAAACGCATCCTGGCCCGGGTGGCGGTCGGCCCGATCGCCCGCTCGACCTCCCGAAGCCCCTCCTCGTCACCGCGGCCGGCCAGGAACTGTGCGTGGTAGTAGCGGAACATCAGCGCGTTGGCGTGGTAGCCGAGTTCGTCCGCGACCGCCGCCTCGCGCAGGCAGACGGCGGCCTGCTCCCAGCGGCCGAGCAGGAAGTCCTCGTGGCACTTGGCCTTCGCCACCGAGCCCTGGGTGGCGAAGCCGTGCAGGCCGGTGAGCCGCTGCCAGAGGTCGCCGCCGGGGCAGTCGAGCGCCGACGCGGTCCACAGCAGCAGCCAGGAGGCGCCCGCCTCCTGCTCCTCGGTCATCCCGTCGGCGACGGCGCGCAGTTCCCCGGCCACCGCCGGGTCCGGGTCGGTCCAGGCCCGCAGGCAGAGCCGGCCCGCCTCGGAGACGCTCCCCCGGTGGCGTTGCAGGGCCCGCCAGGCGCAGGGGTCGTCGGTGTGGGTGGCGGACAGCAGCAGCTTGAAGTAGACCTGCTCGACCAGCCCGCCGAAGGTGTCGGCACCCGGCGCGGTCATCGCGTCGAGGGCCGCGGGCAGCAGCGCCGCGGAGGACGCGAAGTCGACCCGGTGGCTCTGGTCGACGTACACCCGGGCGTAGGCGAACAGCGGGGCGACGTCCGCCGGGACGGGTGCGCCGGACAGCCCGGCGACCAGCTCGGCGCTGTGCCGCAGCTGCCCACCGCGGGCCGCCATCACGGCGGCCCAGGTGAGCCTGCGGGCGCGGTCGGCCGGGTCCGGGCTGAGGGCCGCGGCGCGCTCCAGCAGCAGCGCGCCCTCCGCGTCGCCGCCGCGGCGGGCCAGCCGGCGGCCGACCTCCTGGAGGCGGTCGGCGAGGGCGGCGTCCGGGAACAGGGCCGCCGAGGCCTCGTGGACCAGCCGCCGCGGGTCGTCCGGGGCGAGGGCGGCGGCGAGCGTGCGGTGGGCCGCGCGCCGGTCGGCGTCGGAGGCGCCCGCGACCACCGCGCTGCGCACCAGCGGGTGGCGGAACACCAGCCGGCCGGCCGGGTCGAGCCGGGCGAGCCCGTCGGCCTCGATCCGCTCCAGGCTGCGGCGGGCGTCCTCGTCCGCGAGGGCGCTCAGCCACCCACTACCGGCGTCCGCGCCGGTGGCCAGCGCGCCGAGCAGCAGCAGGCGGCCGGCCTCCGGGGTCGTCCCGCCGAGCCGCTCGGCGAACATCCGCTCCAGCGTGCGCCCGAGCGGCAGGTGGTCCGGCAGCGGGGCGGCGCCGCGCTGCTGGGCGCCGGCCAGCTGCCGGGGCAGTTCGACCAGTGCCAGCGGGTTGCCGACGGCCTCGGCCAGCACCCGGTCGGCCGTGGTCGCGGCCAGCCCCGGGTGCCGGTCGGCCAGCAGTGCCGCCGCGTCGGCCCGGTCGAGCGCGCGCACGTCGACCGGCTCGTCCGACCAGCTCGAGGCCGCCGAACCCGCCGGGCGGCCGGCCCCGACGATCACCAGGGGCAGTTCGGCGCAGCGGCGGCGCAGGAAGGCGAAGACGGCCGCGCTGGAGGAGTCCACCCAGTGCAGGTCGTCCAGGAGGAGCAGGACCGGGGCGGTGCGCGCCGCGTCGCCCAGCAGCGCGAGGGTGGCGGCGCCGACGGCGAAGCCGCTCGGGGTGCCGGCCCGGACGCCGAGCGCGCTCTCCAGGGTGTCCCGCTGGTGGGGTGACAGGCCGTCCGAGCGCCGCAGGAGGGCCCAGACGGCCTGGTGCAGCGCGCCGAACGCGAAGTCGGTCTCCGCTTCGGCGCCGACGGCCCGCAGGACGGTGAAGCCGCGTCCGCGCGCCTGCCGCTCGGTCCAGGCCAGCAGGGTGCTCTTGCCGACCCCGGCCTCGCCGCGCAGCAGCACGGCGGTGCCGCCGGCGCCGCCGGCCGCCCGGGCCAGGGCGGCCTCGAGGAGCCCGGTCTCCCGCCGCCGGCCGATCAGGGCGGGGCCCCGCGTCTCGTCCACCACTCTCGTTCCTCCCGGGTCGGCCGGCCTGCTCGCTGCCCCGGCCTCCCCAGGTTATCGCTCGTCAGCGGGCCTGGCGGACGTGCGCGACGGGCCCTCACCACCCCTTCTCGTCATCTTGACGAGATGAACCCGGGACCTTTATCGTCCTCATGACGAGAAGAGGTGCTCCTCCCCATGGCCGACATCACCAGACGCTTCGGACTGCGCCACCTGCGCGCCGTCCCCACCGCCCACATCCGCCACCTGAACCGCGGCAAGGTCGTCCACGACGGCACCGGCCTGGCGTTCTGGTTCCGGCCGCTCACCGCCGCCCTCTCCGAGGTGCCCGTGGACGACCGCGAGCTCGCGATGCTCTTCCACGCCCGCACCTCCGATTTCCAGGACGTCACCGTGCAGGCCACGCTGACCTACCGGATCACCGAACCGGCCGTCGCCGCGAGCCGCGTCGACTTCGGCATCGACCCGGACACCGGCGCCTGGCGCGCCGCCCCGCTCGACCAGCTCGCCACCCTGCTCACCGAGACCGCCCAGCAGCACGCGCTCGGACTGCTCGCCCGCACCACCCTCGCCGCCGCCCTGGTCGACGGCGTCAGCGCCGTGCGGGACCGGATGGCCGAGGGGCTCGCCGCCGAACCCCGGATCGCCGAGACCGGCCTCGCCGTGATCGCCGTCCGGGTCGTCGCCCTGCGCCCCGAACCCGAGGTGGAGCGGGCCCTGCGCACGCCCGCCCGGGAACTGGTCCAGCAGGAGGCCGACCGGGCCACCTTCGAACGGCGCGCCGTCGCCGTCGAGCACGAGCGCGGCATCGCCGAGAACGAGCTCGCCAACCGGATCGAACTCGCCCGCCGGGAGGAACAGCTGCTCGCCCAGCAGGGCGCCAACAGCCGCCTCCAGGCCGAGGAGGAGGCCGTCGCCGGGCGGGTCCGCACCGACGCCGAAGCCGAACGCCGCATCCGGCTCGCCGGCGCCGAGGCGGACGCCGCCCGCGCCCTCGGCGACGCCCGCGCCGCCGCCGAGGCGGCCTGGCTCACCGCCCACCAGCAGGCCGACCCGGCCGTGCTGCGGGCCCTCGCCCTGATGCGGCTGGCCGAGCACCTGCCGCAGATCGACAGCATCACGCTCACCCCCGACGTGCTGACCGGGCTGCTGGCCAAGCTCGGCGGCCCCGCGGGCGGGACGGACCGGTGAGCCTCGCCCCCCGGGCGGTGCTGGTGCACCGCCGGACGGAGTACGAGGAGCTGCTCGCCCACCACGGCACGCCCGGGCAGGCCGCCTTCTTCCTCTCCTCCCGCGGCCGCTCGGTCGAGGAGGTGGAGCAGCGCCACCACCGGCAGGCCGCCGCGCTGGCCCGGGCCGCCGCCGCCGTCCCGCTGGACTGGCGGCGCACCCGGGTCGAGCGCGCCGACCTGCCGCGCTTCCTGTTCGAACCGGGGGACGTGGTGGTCGTGGTCGGCCAGGACGGGCTGGTCGCCAACGCCGCCAAGTACCTCGACGGGCAGCCGGTGATCGGGGTCGACGCCGACCCCGGCCGCAACCCCGGCATCCTGGTCCGCCACCGCGCCTCCGCACTGCCCGTCCTGCTGGCGGCCGCCGTCGCCCGCGGCGGCGACCGGCACGTCGAGGAGCGCACCATGGTCGAGGCCGTCGCGGACGACACCCAGCGGCTCCTCGCGCTCAACGAGGTGTACCTCGGTCAGCCCGGCCACCAGACCGCGCGGTACCGGCTGGCGGTGGACGGGGAGGAGGCCGAGCCGCAGGCCTCCTCGGGCGTCCTGATCGGCACCGGGACCGGGGCCACCGGCTGGTGCCGCTCCGCCTGGCTGGAGCGCGGCGGCCCCGTGCCGCTGCCGGAGGCGGTGGCGCCGTCGCTCGCCTGGTTCGTCCGCGAGGCCTGGCCCTCGCCCACCACCGGCACCAGCCGGGTGCACGGCGTGCTCGACGACGGCCGCGGGCTGGTGCTGACCGTCGAGTCGGACCGGCTGGTGGCCTTCGGCGACGGCGTCGAGTCGGACGCCCTGGAGCTGACCTGGGGGCAGAGCGTCCGGGTCGGCGTGGCGGAGAACCGGCTGCGGCTGGTGGTCTGACGGCCCGTCGGCGGATCCCGGCCCACGGGCGGGTGCCGGCGGTCCGCAGGGCCTACGGCGCGTCGGCGGCGCCCGACGGGCCGGGCGCCTCGCCGGGGTCGGACGGGCCGGGCGGGCCTGCGGCCCCGGACGGGCCGGACGCGTCCGCGAGGCCGGACGGGCCGGGCGGGAGCACCCCGCCGAGCAGGGCCCGGACGGTCGCCCTCGCGAACTCCTCGGCCCCGGCCGGCCGGAGCGCCTCGGCGGGGGCCTCGGCGGCGTAGAAGAGCTCAAGGAAGGCCCGGTGGAAGCAGGCCCCGATCAGCAGCATGGCGGCGGCGTCCGGGTCGACGGCGGAGGAGACCCGGCCCAGCCGCTGTTCGGCGCGCAGGTAGTCGGCGAGCCGGGCACTGACGTTGTGCGGGCCGGCGTCGCCCAGCTTGCCGCGGTGGGCGGCGAGCAGCTCGGGGCTCGCGAACAGCGATCCGGCCATCGGGAAGGACTGCCGGTAGAACGGGACGGCGACCCGGACCACCTCCTCCAGGTGCTCGCCGACCGAGCCCAGGCCGGCCCGGCCCGGCAGGTCGGCCACCGCGTCGGCGAGGCGCGGGGCGCGCTCGCGCAGCACCCGGACGAAGATCTCCTCCTTGTCGCGGAAGTGCTTGTACAGCGCCGCCTCGGAGCAGCCGGCGGCCCGGGCGATCTCCTTGGTGGTGGTGCGGGTGAGCCCCACGGTGGCGATCAGGCGGGCCGCGGCGTCGAGCACCCGCGCCCGGGTGAGGGCCCCGCCGGTCAGCGGTGCGGCGGCCGCCGGCCCGCCCGGGCCCGCGTCGCCCCGGCCCCCGTCGCCCCGGTTGCCGCCGTCTCGATCCGCGCCGTCTCGGTTCACGGGCGCCAGTCTACCTTGACAGGTGGGTGAGCACTCACCCACCATCGAAGTAAGCATTCACTCACCCCCTGGGAGCAGTCATGCGACTCACTGTTCTCGGCGCCACCGGAGGCGTCGGACGCCATCTGGTCGGCCACGCCCTGGCCGACGGGCACCAGGTCGTGGCGGCGGTCCGCGATCCGGCGCGACTGCCGCTCCGCCACGAGCGGCTGACCGTCGTCCGGGCGGACGCCCTCGACCCCGCGTCCCTGAAGCCCGTGGTCGAGGGGGCCGACGCGGTGCTCTCCGGCATCGGCGCGAACGGCCGCTCGGACCCGCTGAAGCCCGCCTCGACCTCCGCCCGGGCGGTGGTGGCGGCGATGACCGAGGTCGGGGTGCGCCGGATCCTCACGGTGAGCGCGGCGCCGCTCAACCGCACCGGGGCCGGCCAGTCGGTGCTCGCCGGCCGGATCCTCTCGCCGCTGCTCCGGGCGCTCCTGCGGGACGTCTACACCGACCTGGAGGCGATGGAGCGCGTCCTGCGGGCGAGCGGTCTGGACTGGACGGCCGTCCGGCCGCCGCGACTGACCGACGGACCCGGCCGGGGCAACTACCGCCGGAGCGTCGACTCCGGCCCGCCCACCAGCTCCGTCAGCCGGTCCGACGTCGCGCGGGCGATGCTCGACCTCGTCGCCGCCCCGGAGACCTTCGGCCACACCGTGGGCGTGAGCGCCTGACGGACCCGCCCGGCCCCGGACGCCGTCCGCCGACCCCGGTCAGACCCGGGGCCGACGGGCGGCGCCGCCATTGACATGTCCCGGCGATAGCTGTGAAGCTGCTTGAAACTGCCTACTTTCAAGCAACTTCGCGCAGCAAGTGAACATCTCTTGCGCAATCGACGGGAGAACCCACCGTGCGCCAGGTTCGCCAGCGCTTACGCCGGGCCGCCCTCGGCGTGGCCCTGACCAGCATCGCCGCCGTGGCCGGGCCCGCCCTGCCGGCCCGCGCCGCGACCCCCGGCTCCGCCGTCCTCGACCAGGACCACCAGAGCGTCACCTGGCAGAGCGCCCAGTACGCCAAGGGGACGCTCGGCGGCCCGGGCACCTGCCCGCCCGCCGCCCAGGACCCGGGCGGGGCCGTCTGCGACCGCTTCGACCTGACCGTGACCGTCCCCGCCGGCTACTGGGACGACAACCCGGAAGGCGGCGTCCCGGTCTCCGTGCAGTGGCAGAACCCCACCGACGACTTCGACCTGTACGTCTACGACGACGCCGGCAAGGAGGTCGCCCAGAGCGCCGGCACCGCCGACCCCGAGGCCACCGTCATCCCGAAGGCCTCCGGCACCTACCACGTCCTGGTCGTCCCCTACGACGTGCACGGCGGCTCCTTCACCGGCCGGGCCTACCTGCCGCAGACCGCCGACGCCGGCGACCTCACCTCCCTCACCGGCTCCCAGGGCGGCTACGACATCGCCGCCGGCGCGCTCAGGGCCCGGGTGGACTTCCTCGCCGACGACCAGCTCCGGCTGCAGGCCGCCCCCGACGGCGTCCTCACCGACCCGGCCGGCCGCACCATCGTCCGCACCCAGCCCGCACCCCAGCGGAACACGAGCACCTTCGACGCCGGCGCGTACTACGGCATCCGCTCCCCCGGCCTGGTGCTGCGGGTCTACAAGCACCCGCTGCGCTTCGGCCTGTACAAGGCCGACGACCGCACCGCCCTCTGGCAGGAGGCCGCCCCGCTGCGCTGGAGCACCGGCGGGCTGCGGCAGAGCCTCGTCCGCGGCCCCGACGAGCAGTTCTTCGGCGGCGGCGAGCAGAACGGCTCCCTCTCCCACCGCGACCGGACGATCCACGTCGCCAACAGCTCGAACTGGAACGAGGGCGGCTACAACAACTCCCAGCCGTTCTACGTCTCCACCGCCGGCTACGGCGTCTTCCGCAACACCTTCGCCCCCGGCACCTACGACTTCGGCTCCCCTGTGCACACCGGGCAGCAGGAACGCCGCCTGGACGCCTACTACTTCACCGGTGACGTCAAGTCGGTGATCGGCCGCTACACCGCCCTCGTCGGCAAGCCCTTCATGCCGCCCGTCTACGGCCTGGAGCCCGGCGACTCCGACTGCTACCTGCACAACGCCAACCGCGGCGAGCGCCACACCCTGGACGCCCTCAAGGTCGCCGACGGCTACGTCCAGCACGGCATGCCGCTCGGCTGGATGCTCGTCAACGACGGCTACGGCTGCGGCTACGAGGACCTCGCCAGGACCGGCGAGGGCCTGCGCAAGGACCACGCCCAGCTCGGCCTCTGGACGCAGAACGGCCTTCCCGACCAGGCCGCCGAGGTCAAGGCCGGCGTCCGGGTGCGCAAGCTCGACGTCGCCTGGGTCGGCAACGGCTACGACTTCGCCCTGAACGCCTGCGACCAGGCCAAGGCCGGCATCGAGGACAGCAGCGACGCCCGGGGCTTCGTCTGGCTGCCGGTCTCCTGGGCCGGCGCCCAGCGCTGCGGGGTGCTCTGGAGCGGCGACCAGAGCCTGTCCTGGGACTACATCCGCTGGCAGATCCCCACCTACGCCGGCGCCACCATGTCCGGCATCGCCTACAACACCGGCGACATCGGCTCCATCTTCCGGCGCGACCCGCAGATGTACACCCGCGACCTGCAGTGGAAGGCCTTCCTGCCCACCGTCATGACCATGGACGGCTGGGCCCGCGACATGACCGGCAAGGAGCAGCGCGACCAGCAGCCCTGGCTGGACGGCGAGCCCTACACCTCGATCAACCGCAAGTACCTGCAGCTGAAGGAGCGGCTGCTGCCCTACATGTACACCCTGTCCGCGGAGGCCACCCGGACCGGCGTCGGCGCCGTGCGCCCGCTCGCCCTCGAGTACCCGCACGACCCGGCCGCCCTCGGCCCGAACGCCACCTACGAGTTCCTCGCCGGGCCGGACTTCCTGGTCGCCCCGGTCTACTCCGACACCTCGGTGCGCAACGGCATCTACCTGCCCGAGGGCACCTGGACCGACTACTGGACCGGACGCACCTACCAGGGCCCCACCACGATCGACGGCTACGCCGCCCCGCTGGACACCCTGCCGCTGTTCGTCCGCGGGGGCGCGATCGTCCCTATGTGGCCCAAGGGCACGCTCTCCTGGCAGGACCGCGACCGCGGCGAGCTCGACTACGACCTCTACCCGAAGGGCGACTCCTCGTACACGCTGTACGAGGACGACGGCGTCACCCGGCAGTTCGCCGCCGGCTCCTCGGCGACCCAGCGGGTCGACGTGCACGCCGACCGCGCCGTCACCAGTGTCCGGGTCGGCGCCAGCACGGGGACGTACGCCGGCAAGCCGGCCGCCCGCTCCTACCGCTTCACCGTGCACGGCCAGGACGCCCCGCGCCTGGTCGTCACCCGGGGCGGCCCGCTGCCCCGGCTGGACTCGGCGGCCGCGCTCGACGCCGCCCCCTCGGGCTGGTACCACGACCCGGCGACCGGGGTGACGCACATCCGCACGCCCTCCCTGCCCACCGATCGCGGGTTCTCGGTGGAGATCGTCCGCGGCGGCCGCTGACCGGCCGGCCCGCACCGGGCTCCCCCCGCCGACCGGGCTCCCCCGCGCACCTCCGCGGGGGAGCCCGGTCGCGTCGCCGGGCACCCTGTCCGCGGCCGCCGGGGTGGCGTAGCGTGGCCGGATGAACACGAACGCGTCACCCCGGTACGACGTCGTGATCGTCGGCGGTGGGCACAACGGACTGGTCTCGGCGGCCTACCTGGCCCGCGCCGGACTGCGGGTGCTCGTGCTGGAACGGCTGCCGCGGGTGGGCGGGGCCGCGGTCTCCACCCGCGCCTTCGCGGGCGTGGACGCCCGGTTGTCGCGCTACTCGTACCTGGTGAGCCTGCTGCCCCGGAAGGTGGTCACCGACCTGGGGCTGCGGCTGGAGCTGCGGCGGCGGCGGATCGCCTCGTACACGCCCGCCGTCCGCGACGGCAAGCCCACCGGGCTGCTGGTGGACGCGTCCGACCCCGGGCGCACCCGGGACTCGTTCCGGGCCCTGACCGGCACGGACCGGGAGTGGGAGGCCTGGCAGCGCTTCCAGGAGACGACCGGGCGCCTCGCCCGGCGGGTGTTCCCCACCCTCACCGAGCCGCTGCCCACCCGCGCCGAACTGCGCCGGCGGGTCGCCGACGAGGACGCCTGGACCTCCGTGTTCGAACGGCCGCTCGGCGAGACGATCGAGCGGACCTTCGCCGACGACCTGGTGCGCGGCGTCGTCCTCACCGACGCGCTGATCGGCACCTTCACCCACGCCCACGACCCGTCACTGCGCCAGAACCGGTGCTTCCTCTACCACGTGATCGGCAACGGGACCGGCGACTGGGACGTCCCGGTCGGCGGGATGGGCGCCGTCACCGGGGCGCTGGCCGGGGCGGCGCTGGCGGCCGGCGCCACGATCCGCACCGGCTGCGAGGTCACCGGCATCGCCACCGACGGCCGCGGCGACGCCGAGGTCGGCTACCGCCACCAGGGCGGCGAGGCGGTCGCGGTAGGCCGCCGGGTGCTGGTCAACGCCGCCCCGGCGACGCTCGCCCGGCTGCTCGGCGAACACCCCGGGCCCGCCCCCGAGGGTGCCCAGCTGAAGGTCAACATGGTGCTCCGCCGGCTGCCCCGGCTGCGCGACCCCGCCGCGGACCCCCGGGAGGCCTTCGCGGGAACCTTCCACATCGCCGAGGGCTACCGGCAGTTGGAGACCGCCCACACCGAGGCGGCGGCCGGCCGGATGCCCGGGGCACCGCCCTCGGAGATCTACTGCCACACCCTGACCGACCCCTCCGTCCTCGGCCCCGAGGCGCTCCGCCAGGGCCTGCACACCCTGACCCTGTTCGGCCTGCACCTGCCCGCCCGGCTGTTCACCGACCCGGCCGCCAAGGACCGCGCCCTGGCCGCCGCACTGGCCCAGGTGGACGAGGTGCTCGCCGAACCGCTCGCCGACTGCCTGGCCACCGACTCCGCCGGCCGCCCCTGCCTGGAGGCCAGGACGCCGCCCGAGCTGGAGCGGGAGCTCGGCCTGCCCGGCGGCCACATCTTCCACCGGGACCTCGCCTTCCCGTACCGCACCGAGACCGCCGACACCGCCGGCACCGCCGCCGCCCGCTGGGGCGTGGCGACCGCCCGCCCCGACGTGCTGCTCTGCGGGGCGGGGGCGGTGCGCGGCGGGGGTGTCAGCGGCATCCCGGGCCACAACGCGGCCCGGGCCGTCCTGGAGGACCTGGCCGGCGGCGGCCGCCCCTCGCGGTGACGGCGGGCCCTACGGCCGCACCTCCCGGCGGTCCGCGTACTCCACCAGCTCGACCAGCAGACCGGTGGCCGGGCCGAGGTGGACGAAGGCGATGCGCAGCCCGGGCCGGCCGCCCGGGCGGGGCTCGTCGTCGACCAGCACCGCGCCGCGGGCGCTCAGCGCGGCCAGTTCGGCGGTGATGTCGTCGACCTCGAAGGCCACGTGGTGCAGGCCCGGCCCGCTGCGGGCCAGGTGGCCGGTGACCTGGCTGGCCGGGCCGGACGGGGTGACGATCTCGATCGCGGTCGGGTCGCCCGCGCGGCGCCAGAACTGACAGGTGACGTCGTAGGTGGCGACCGCGTCGGTGGTGTCCGGGCTCATGGTGAGCATCCGCAGGCCGGTGGCCGCGGACCCGAGGTCCGCCGCCACCATCCCGACGTGGTCGATGCGGCGGATCACCGGTCCGCCAGCGCGGCGGTCACGAGGCCCCCGAGTCCGGCGACGTCGGCGACGGCGAAGTAGGTGCGCAGGTCGAGCTGGACCCCGAAGGCGTCCTCGACGTCGGTGAGCAGCCGCAGCGCGGCCAGGCTGGTCCAGTTCTCGAGCTGCTGGAAGCGCGAGGCCGGGGAGAGGCCGGGCAGCCCGGTGACCCGTTCGACGAGGCCGACGAGCGCGCCGGTGACGTCGGCGGTGCGGGTGGTGCCGGTGCTGCCGGCAGTGCCGGTGGTTCCGGTGGTTCCGGTGGTTCCGGTGGTTTCAGACATGGGAGGGCTCCCTTCCGTCCAGGACGATCCAGTCGGGTGCGGCCACGTCGGCCGCGGTGAGGTCGAGCGCGTAGCGGGTCGGGTCGCCGGGGGCCGCGGGGCCGCCGATCGGGGTGAAGGACTCCAGCAGCGAGGCGGCCGGTCCGTTCCGGTCGCCGCGGCGGTAGTCGGCGTGCAGGGTGGTGGCGCCGCCGGCCCGGGCGAGGCCGGCCAGGTGGGCGAGGACGGCGTGCTCGACCCCGCGGGAGAAGACCCGGCAGCTCATCACGAAGTTCTCGACGAGCCAGGCGTCCGGCCCCGTGGCGATCCAGGCCGCGCCGACCAGCCCCTCGCGGCCGAACCGGTCCGCGACCTCGAAGCCGAGCAGCAGGTGGTCGGGCGAGGCGGCCGCCGCCCGGGTGCCGCGCTCGCCGTGCGCTCCCGGGTTGAGGTTGAACTGGTTGGTTCGGGCGGCGAGTTGGATGATCCTGGGCAGGTCGAACTCGTCGGCCGGGGTGACGGTGACCCGCAGTCCGAGGCCGGCCAGGTAGTCGTGGGCGGAGGCGAAGGACTCCGCGAACTCCTCCCGCTCGGCGCGGGCCCGGTACAGGCCGGTGCGCTCCCGGTCGGTCGCGGTCGTCGTCAGCGCGCCGAAGAACTGCGGCTCCAGGACGGCCGCGAGGTGCCCCGCCGGATCCCCGCCCAGCCGGACCACCCGGGCCTCCGGGATCTCCCGGACGACGAGGTCGCACTCGAACGGGCTGTCGTCGACGAAGACGACGCTGTCCAGGCCCAGGTTGAGGGTCTGCACGATCTGCCGGATGTTGTGGTCCTTGCGGCCCCAGTTGGCGGCCCTGGCCACGAAGTCGTCCGGCCGCAGCAGGAGTTCGGGGTGCGTGGCGAGCACCTCGTCCACCGCGGACCGCTCGTTCTTGCTGCACACGGCGAGCAGCACGCCCTGGCGCCGCAGCGCCAGCAGGCCGCGCTGCAGCTCGGTGTAGCAGTTCCCGGGGTAGCCGCCGCCGATCTGCAGGCCCTCGGGGCCGTCGTCCCCCAGGACGCCGCCCCACAGCGTGTTGTCGAGGTCGACCACGAGCAGCTTGCGGCCGAGGCCGGCCGCCGCCCGGCACAGCGCGGCGGCCTCCCGGGCGTACTCCGCCTCCACCCCGAAGGTCCAGGCCATGCCGGCGAAGCGGTGCAGCCGCTCGTCCCGCACCGGGCCGGGGTGGTCGACCAGCAGCGCCTCGAAGTCCAGGACGTGGACGGCCGGGTGGCGCCCGGCCAGCTCCAGCAGGCGGCGGTTGACGTCCCGCCAGGCCGCGCCCAGTCCGGCCCGGGCGGAGTAGCCGATCACGCGCCGCTGCCGGGAGCGGGCGAGCGGCACGGTGTGCAGCACCACGGCGCCGCCGGAGGACTCGGCGAAGCCGGTCACCGCCTGTTCCAGCATGGCCAGCCGCTCGCCGGCCGGGCCGGTCAGCGTGGCGAGGTCGGACGGGTCCCAGTCGGCGGGAAGCAGCGCCTCGTCGTGCAGCAGGCACAGGGTGACGTCGGGGGCGAAGCGGGCCAGCTCGGAGCCTGGGTCGGTGAGCTGGACGAGCAGTTGGTCGTAGCCGCTGACGTGGATCTCCGGCGCGATGCCGGCCCGCAGCAGTTCGACCCGCAGCAGCGGTTCGACGTTCTCGGCGGTGAAGGTGGCGGCGATCGCGATCCGCAGCGGCCGTGGCGCCCGGCCGGGCGGCACGACCCGTTCCGGGGCGACGCCGGCCAGCAGGCGGCCGGCGTCGCGCAGTGCCGTGGGCGCGCTCAGCGCGGCCAGGGCGGCGGGCAGCCCGGGGTCGGGCGGCGCGTCCTCGTCCCGGAGCGCGCGGATCCGGGCCAGGACGGTCTCGTCGGTGTCCATGTCGTCTCCGTCTCTCACACCTGGAGCAGCGTGCACACCCAGTGCATGCCGCTGCTCGTGCTGGTCAGGGCCACCAGGTCCCCGGTGGCGAGTTCGCCCGCGGCGAGCAGCCGGCGCAGCGTCACCAGCTGGTCGGCGCAGCCGATGTGGCCGTGGTCCAGGGCGGATTCCACGTTGGTCCGCTCGACGGGGACGCCGAGGTCCCTGGCGAGGTCGGCGAGCTGCCGGCCGTTGTCGTTGAAGTGGATCACCCGGCGCAGGTCCCGGCGGTCGACGCCGGCCCTCGCGCAGGCCCGGTCGACGACCTCGCGGCCGCGGCTGCGGATCATCGACACGAACCGGTACATGGCGCGCACGTCGCCCCGGAAGAAGTCGTCCAGCCGGTCCTGCGGGTTGCGCACGCCCGGCTGCTCGGCGGCCCCGGCGCGGAACGGCTCGGCCGCGCCGCCGACGTCCATCCGCATGAAGTCCGCGTAGTCGCCGTCGGTGATGGTCTCGGTGGCCAGCCAGCGGCAGCCGCCGTGGTCGCGGCGGAGCACGGCCGCGGCCGCGCCGTCGGAGTAGACGCTGGTGTTGATCTCCATCCGGTTCCAGTACGGCTCGCAGACCCGGTTGGCGCCGATCAGCAGGGCCGTCCGGTAGTCCGGGTGGACGGCGAACCGGCCGGCGACCAGGTCGAAGGCGGCGACGCCGCCGCCGCAGGCCTGGTTGACCAGCACCGCCTCGGCCCGGCGCGCGCCGAGCCGGGCCTGGGTGGCGGCCGCCGGGTCCCAGTACAGGTACTCGGCGAGGTCGGCGACGGCCAGCACGACCAGGTCGACCTCCTCGGCCGCGACCCCGGCCTCGGCCAGGGCGCGTTCGCCGGCCTCGACGGCGAGGTCGGTGAGGCCGGTCCCGTCGGGCGCGCGGTGGAAGGAACGGTAGCCCCAGCCGCGGATCCGGTCCAGGTCGGCGGTGTACGAGGGCGCCAGCTCGGCGACGGAGCAGGCCTCGGGCAGCGACTCGCCGAGGGCGACGACGCCGAAGCGCACGCCGGCCGCCGCCGGTCCGGCCGCCGGTGCGGGGGCGTCCCAGGTCAGGGCGTGCAGCCGGGCCGACTGCCCGGCGCCGGTGCCGCCGGTCCCGGGCAGCGCCCGCAGGAAGGCCACCGCGGCGCCGTTGTGCCCGGTCTCCCGGTAGCGGAACACCACGTCGGCGCCCTCGGCCCGGCGGACCACCTCGCCCAGGACCTCGTCCTCGACGCGCCGGCCGAGCACCGGGCAGGAGAGCGAGAACAGGTCGACCGTGCACACGCCGTCGGCACGGCGCAGCCCGACGGCGCCGCTGAGTCCGTAGTCGCCGAACCGGTCGCGCACCGACACGGCCAGCAGCTCCCCGGCGTACCCGGCGAGGTCCTCCGCGTCCTGCTCGTTGCCGAGGGTGAAGTCCTTGGCGCGGGCGACCACTTCGGCCACCGCGTCCAGCTGCCCGGCCACCGGCCGGACGTCCACGACCACCTGGAGGCCGGCCACGAACCCCTCCAGCGACCCGGCCGCGGACCCGGCCCCCGAGGCCGCCACCGACCCGGCCGCCGAGCCCGCCACCGGCTCCTCCGGCCCTAGCGGCTCCGGGGCCGGCGGCACGGCCGGCGGTGCCGGGCGGTCGAACAGCCCGGCCGCGGCCAGCGTGGCGGCCCAGCCGTCGGGCTGCTCGCCGAGCAGCACCGACGCCCCCGGGCGCAGGCCGGCGTCCGTCGTCACCAGCGCCACCGCCCGCACCGGCAGGTCGAGGGCCGCGGCGACCCCGGCCAGCCGCTCGTCGATCGGCCCGGGGCCGATCACGGCCGCGTCCACCGCGGCGACGAGCTCCGGGCACTCCTTGGCGAGCGCCGGCCAGACGGCCTCGTCGGTGGCGCACAGGCCCACCCGGGTGCCGGCGCGGCGCAGCGCCCGCAGCGGGCCGCGCAGGGCCGCGGCCGCCCCGCCGGACAGCCCGTCCGCGTCGAGCGCGACGGCGCGCACGCCGGCACCGAAGCGGCCGATCAGCAGCCGGGCGATCCGGGCGCCGAGCCGGGCGAACAGCTCCTCCGTGTAGGGCACCTTCGCGAGCCGGAACATCGTGGGGTGGTGCGCCTGCCCGGCCCCGACCTCCCGGACGGCGTCCTCGGCGTCGGCGACCAGCACGCCGGGCAGGGCGGCCAGCCGGGCCCGGACGGCCTCCCTGGCCCGGGTGGCCAGGGCGGTGCTCCCGGTCGGCGAGCCGGCGTCGCCGATCCCGAGGTCCGGTTCGTCCGGCAGCGCGGGCAGCACCAGGACGACGGTGCCCGCCCAGCGCTCGGCGGCGGTGCGGGCGGCGTCGGCGACGGCCAGCAGGTCCGTCGTCCACCGCGGTCCGGCCGGGCCGAGCTCCTCGAAGCGGGGCGCCAGGATCAGCACGTCCGGTTCGCCGGCGGCCGTCTCCCCCCGGTCGTCCAGGCACTGGCGGACGATCTGGTCGAACGGGCCGACCCGGAACCGGGCCGGCAGCCCCGCCTCGTGCAGCGGCACGCCGAGGTAGGGCAGCAGCTGGTCGACGGTGTAGCTGGCGAGCAGGCCGATCCGCAGCACCGGGGCCGGGCCGGTGCGGGACAGCTCCCGCCAGGCGGTGCGGATGCGGTACGGGGTGGGCGCGGTCATGCCGGCACCCCCTTGGCGCGCAGCACCGTGCGCAGCCGGCCGATGGTCGGCACGTTTCTCACTTCCTCGTAGGCGAAGGAGACCCGGTAGACCTCCTCGAGCGTCACCACCAGCTGGAGGTGGCGCAGGCTGGTCCACTCGGGCAGGGTGGCGGGGCCGTCGTCGTCGGTGACGGCCGCCGGGCCGAGGTCGAGGACCTCGGCCACGAGCGCGTGCAGGCGGGCGGGTTCGGCGGCGGCGGTCACGGCGCCACCGCCAGGTCCGCGCCGTCCCCGGCCGGGCTGCCGGCCGGTTCGAGCGCGGGCTCCGGCGCGGCGTCCGGCAGGACGCTCTCGATGCGCCGGATGCTGGGCATCAGGAACGCCCCGAGCGCGAGCACGGTGCCGGCCACGCCGATGCCGACGAAGACCAGGCCGATGCCGCCGGCCTGCCCGGTGCCGACCAGGCCGCCGAAGATCCGCGCGCCCTGCGCCCCCGGCTCCATCCACGGGCCGAGGACGTGGTCGACGAGCGGTCCGGCCACCAGGGTGGCGATGGGGATGGACAGCTCCTCGACGAACTGCCGGGCCGCGAACACCCGGCCCTGGACGTGCGGTTCGACCTTCTCCTGCCAGACCGTGTTGGTGTAGCCGTCGATGATCGGGATGCACAGGTGCACGACGATCAGGGCGACGCCGAGGAACAGCACCAGGTCGGTGATGCCGTACAGGATCCGGCCGACGACGCTGAACGCGACGGTGGCCCAGAGCACGAACATCATCTTGTCCCGCGGGGACTTCAGCGCCGCCACCAGGACGGTGCCCGCGATGCCGCCGATGGCCCCGGTGGACAGCACCAGCGCCAGCGAGTCCGCGCTGTCCCCGGTCCTCGCCAGCACCATGGGCCGCAGCAGCAGGTAGCCGGTCGAGGCGAGCACGTTGATGACGACCAGGAAGGCCTCCAGGTTGCGCAGCGGTCTGCTGCGCAGGATGTAGCGGAAGCCGAACTGGCAGTCCTGCCAGAAGGTCGACGCGGCGCCG
This sequence comes from Kitasatospora sp. NPDC101176, assembly GCF_044768035.1. Classification (NCBI taxonomy): domain Bacteria; kingdom Bacillati; phylum Actinomycetota; class Actinomycetes; order Kitasatosporales; family Streptomycetaceae; genus Kitasatospora; species Kitasatospora sp. NPDC101176. Next base: position 18,585 of record NZ_JBIWPA010000010.1, on the reverse strand, counting down.
TCGGGCCGGTCCGGGGTGGCCGGGAGGGCCACCAGCAGCACGGTGCCGATGGCGAAGGCGTAGGAGAGGGTGTCCACCAGCAGGATCGTGCTGATGCTGGTGACGGTGAGCAGCAGGGCGGCCAGCAGCGGGGCGAACAGCTCGGGGGTCGAACGCACCGCGAACATCATCGCGTTGGCCCGGGCGTAGTTCCCGCGCTCCATCATCAGGGTGATGGTGGCCTGGAACACCGGCACCTGGAACGCGACGAACGCGCCGGTGACGAAGTTGACCAGGTAGAGCGGCCACATGCTGGTCGACCCGCTCAGGAACAGGATCAGCAGCGCCCCGGTGGCGACCGCCGAGCCGAGCTCGGAGATCATCATCGTCACCCGGCGGTTCCAGCGGTCGATGAACGCGCCGGCGACCGGGCTGAAGAGCACCGTCGAGGCGAAGGCGAAGAAGAGGCTCAGGGTGAACTGGGTGGTGCTGCCGGTTCGGTCCCAGATCCAGACGCTGACCGCGAAGTTGGTCATCCGCGTGCCGACGACGGACAGGAACTGACCGCACCACAGCACGGCGAATGCCGCGAATCCGGTTGGACGTCGCATGGTCGTGCAGGTCCTTCCACTGGTGTTGGTCGGAGGGCTCAGCCGGTCGGGCCGATCAGGCCGACCAGACGGGCGCGGAGCTCGTCGAGGAACTCCCGCGCCGTCCCGGCCTCGTAGACGGTGGTGGCGTAGCCGACGTCGAGCCGGAGCCGGCCGCCGACGATCACGCCGCCGACGTCCAGGTCGTAGGGCCAGCGGCCGACGCCGTCGTCGGTCTCGCCGTAGGGGGCGTCACAGACCTCGAACAGGTCGTCGGCCCGGGACACCTCGTCGAACCCGAAGTTGCCCATGTAGTTGACGGCGATCCGGGGCTGGACGAGTGCGGCCAGCCGCGCGCGGACCTCCCGGTCCGGCCCGGCGAAGCGCAGGACGCCGTAGCCGATGCCGTTGTTGGGCACCCGCGCCAGCTGCCGGGCGACGGCCGCCGCCCGGGCTCCCGGGTCGGCGGTCTCCGGCAGCCGCAGGAGCGCGGGGTACATCACCTGGAACCACCCGGTGGTCCGGTTCAGGTCGACGTCGGCGAAGAGGTGCTCGCGCCCGTGCCCGGTGGTGGCGAGCAGGCACTCGTCCGTCCCGGCGCGGGCGGCGGCCGCCTCGGCGACGCTCCACACGAGCAGGTCGCGGACGTTGACCCGCAGCCGGCGGACCGCCTCGTGCAGGCCGTCGGTCTGCTCGGTGGTCAGGGTGGTGCTGGTCATCGCGCCGGCCGCGAGCGTGGTGACGCCGTCGGGGTGGTCCGGCGGCGGCAGGGTGGCCGCCGCCGAGGTCTGCGCCAGCCAGTGCGGCAGTTCGCCGCTCAGGTCGTGCGCGGACAGCCGGCGGGCCCAGGTGCTGTACGCGGTGGTCCGGGCGGGCAGCCGCGGCGGCTCGCCGTTCGCGAGCCGGGTGCACAGGGTCCGCAGGTCGCCGAGCAGCAGGTCGCGGGAGATCGCGTCCACGACCAGGTGGTGGGCGATGATCAGCAGGCGGTCCGGGCGGTCCGGGCCGGTCGCGAAGTGCAGCACCCGGCAGGTCGGCCCTTCGGTGAGGTCGAGGGTGCGCTGCGCCGCGGCGGCCAGCGCGAGCATCGCCTCGTCCTGCTCCGAGGGGGCGGCCGCGGACAGGTCGTGGCTCGCGAAGGGGACGGCGTCGGCCGGATCGGCGTGGTGCTGGCGCAGCGTGCCGTCCTCCGTGCGGCGGAACCGCAGCCGCAGCGAACCGTGGTGGTCGGCGAGCAGCCGCACCGCCTCCCGCAGGTGCTCCACCGCGACCGGCCGCAGCAGGTCGAGGTAGTACGGGTGGTTGAACCAGGAGGGCTCGGCCATCGTCGTGGCGACCGACTCGAACCACCAGAGCTGGGCCGGCGTCAGCGGCACCTCGCCCTCGGCGACCTCGTGCCCGGTGGTGGGCGCCGCGGCGTCCAGGTCCAGTTCGGCGATGGTGCGGCGCTCGGTGAGCTGCCGGGCGGACAGCCGGATGCCGGCCTCCGCCGCGTGGAAGGCGACGGTGATGGCCAGCAGGGAGTCCCCGCCGAGTTCGTAGAAGTCGTCGTGGATGCCGACCTCGCCCAGGTGCAGGACCTCGGCCCAGATCGCGGCCAGGGCCCGCTCCCGTTCGGTGCGCGGGGCGGCCGCGGTGCGCCGGGCCGGGCGGCGCGCTCCCGTGCGGACGGCGTCGGCGACGTCCTCGGCCGTGGCCAGCCCGGTGGCGATGTCGGCGAGCAGCTCGGGCGGCAGGGGCGGGAGCGGCGACGGGCCTCCCGACGGGCCCTGCGTCAGGCCCTGCGACAGCCGTTGCGACGGCCGCCCCGAGGGGCCGGGGAAGGGTGCGTCGAGCGGCCACAGGTGCGCCGGGGCCACCGCCGGGTCCAGCAGCACGGCGCCCTCCGGGGCCCCGCCCACCCGTACGGCGCCGACGGCGACCAGCGCGTCCAGCTCCGGCAGCGACGGTGGCGCCGTCAGCACCACCTCCCGGCCGTGGCCGAGCTGTTCGCGCAGCAGCGGGACGAGCTCCGGCCCGAAGGCGCAGGGGTCGGCCGCCACCGTGTCCACCGGCCGGTGCCGCTGCCGGCCGGCCAGCCGGGCGACGACCGTGCCGAGCACCGTCTCGAAGGCTGCGGAGTAGGGCAGGCCGTCCCGTCCCGGGTGGGGTGCGCCGAGGCCGTAGCGGCGGGCCCAGCGGTCCATCGTCAGCACGTGCACGCCCGGCAGGGTCGCGGCGAAGGCGGTGAGCCGGTCGGACAGGCCGCCGAACACCCCGGCCCAGCGGTCGTCGGCGTAGGCCGCCGAGGCGGGGCAGAGGCCGAGCACCAGCTCGCCGTCCGTCCGGTCCCGGTGGGCGCCGACCGCCGCCGCGAGCTCCGCCAGCGCCCGTTCCAGGGCGGCGACGCCGGCCGGCAGGGCCGGGGCGCCGTCGGGCCGGGCGGGGGCGCCGGGCAGCAGGTCCTCCCAGCGCAGCAGCAGCACGTCCAGCCCGTTCGCCCGGAACGGCCCGTCGGGGTCGAGCAGCGGCCGGCGCACCTGGCCCGGCGGCGCCGCGGACACCTCCAGGGCGGGTTCGCCGAGCAGCCCGGACCAGAAGCCGAGGGTCGCCCCGAGCTCCCCGGTGGGGAAGGAGGAGGCCACGCCGATCCGCTGGACGGGCCGGTCGGCGGCCGGCGGGCGGTCCGTGGCGATCACCGTGTCCGGCGCGGCGACCAGGTCGGCCAGCAGCTCGCCGAACCGGGCGACCACCGCCTCCGCGCGCCCGTGGCTGAACAGCTCGGCCGAGTAGGTGAAGTCGGCCTCCAGCCGGTCGCCCTGCCAGTCCACGGTGAACAGCACGTCGAAGTCCGCACCGGCCGGGCCGGCCGGCAGCGGCTCCACGGTGAGGCCGGGCAGCACCGGCGGCTCGTCCGGGGCGTCGGCGTAGTTGAGCACGCAGCGCAGGGGGTGCCGGGAGGAGTCGCGGGGCAGCCGCAGCGCCTCCATGATCTTCGGGAAGGGCAGGCGCTGGTGCGCCTGGGCGTCCTTGACGCCCGCGTGCAGACGGCGGACCAGCCGGCGGAACGCCGGGTCGCCGGAGAGGTCCAGGCGCAGCGGCAGGAGGTCGGCGAAGCAGCCGACCACGCCCTGCAGTTCGGCCCGGTCCCGGCCGGTCGTCGGCATCCCGATGACCAGGTCGCTCCGGCCGGACTCGCGCTGCAGGAGCACCGCGAACACCGTGAGCAGCACGCTGTACGGGGTGACGCCCTCGGCCCTGGCCAGGTCGCGCACGGCCGTGCCGAGCTCGGCCGGGAACAGCCGCCCGGCCCGCCCGGCGACGCCCTCCTCCGTGCCGTCCGCTCCGGCGGCCCCGGTGCCCGCGGGCCCGGGCGGGACGTCGCCGGGCAGTTCCACCGGGGCCGGCGCGCCGCGCAGCCGCTCCCGCCAGAACGCCGTGTGGGTCTCGACCTCCGGCCCGGCCAGCCACCGCTGCTGGTCGTGGGCGAAGTCGCCGAACTGCAGCACGGGCTCCGGCAGCGGGGACGGCCGCCCCGCGGTGTACGCGCCGTAGAGCACCGACAGCTCGTCCAGCAGGATCCCCCAGGAGGTGCTGTCGCAGACGATGTGGTGCATCCCGATCAGCAGCCGGTGCTCCTCGGGCGCGGTGCGCAGCAGCTCGACCCGCACCAGGGGGCCGTCGGCGAGCGAGTACGGGTGCGCCGCGAGCCGCTCGATCCGCTCGGCGACGGCCCGCTCCCGGTCGCCGCCGGCCGGGCCGGCCAGGTCGACCGGCTCGCACCAGACCGGCAGCCGGGGGTGGACCACCGGCACCGGCAGGCCGCGGTGCTCGGTGAACGTGGTGCGCAGCGCCTCGTGCCGGCGCACCACCTCCTCGACCGCCCGCTCCAGCGCCGCGACGTCCAGCGGGCCGTGCAGCGTCATCGCGGACATCGTGTTGTGCCGGGCGTCCTCGCTGTCCAGCCGGCTGGTCGCCCAGAGGCGCTGCTGGATCGAGGAGGCGACGGGCTGCGCCCCGGGCGGCGCGGGCTCCAGCGCCTCCGCCGCCGCGCCCTCGGCGGCGTCGAGCACTGCGCCCAGCCCGGCCAGGGTGGGGTGGGTGAACAGGGAGTACAGCGACACCTCCCGGCCGAACTCGCGGCGCAGCCGGGAGAGCAACTGGGTGGCCAGCAGGGAGTGCCCGCCGAGCGCGAAGAAGTCCGAGTCGGCGCCGACCTCGGCGACCCGCAGGACCTCCTGCCAGATCTGCGCCAGCCTGACCTCGGTGGGCGTGCCCGGCTCACGGCCGGGCGCCGCGCCGTCGCCGGCCCGCACCGCGCGCGGGGCCACCCGGGCGGCCGCCTCGGCCGGGTCGTCCAGCAGGGCGGCCGCGCAGGCGGCCCGCTCGGGCTCGGGCTCCGGGGCCGGCAGCCGCCGCGCGACCAGCCCGGCCAGCGCGGCGAAGTACTCGGGCGGGTAGGGGATGTGGCCGATCCGGTCGGTCACCGGGTCGTGCGGCACCGGGTACGGGTGCTCCTCGGCCCAGTCGACGGACACCCCGGGCACCGCGTGCCGCAGTGCGGCCAGCCGGTCGTCCAGCCGGGCGAACAGGCCGCTCCAGCCGCGTTCGGCGGCGGCCGGGGAGGCGGGGCAGCGCAGCAGGACCAGCGGTGCGCCGGTGCGGCGGCGGTAGCCCGCGACGGCGGCCTCGAAGTCCCGCATGGCCGCGTCCAGCACCGCGGCCGGATCGGCGTCCCCGGCGGACCGGCGCAGCCAGTCCTCCCAGCGCAGCAGGCCGACGGTGGCGGCCGCGTCGTCCGGGGTCAGCAGGTGCTGGACGAGCTGGCCGTAGGGCGCGAGCCGGACGTCGGCGGGGGCCTGCCGCAGGTCCAGCCAGAGCCGCAGCGGGTCGGCGATCAGGTCGGCGGTGAAGGTGGCGCCGACGGCGACGGTGGCGCGGGCCGTCGAGGGCAGGGCGTACAGCGGCTCGTCGGCCGCCCGCACCATGTCCGCCAGCACGGCGGCCACCCGTTCGGCGAGGCGCTCGACGGTGCCGGCGAGGTAGAGGTCGGCGTTGTAGTCGACGACCAGTTCGTCCCGGCCCGCCCGCCGGGACAGCGTCACGAACAGGTCGAAGTCGGTGAGCCGGTTGTCCACCGGCAGCGGGGAGAACCGCACGCCCGCCGCGGAGAGCTCGGCGGCGCCGGCGTCGGTGACGGTGAACAGCACCTGGAACAGCGGGTTGATGCCGGGGTCGCGGGGCGGCGCGACCTCCTCGACCACCCGCGCGTAGGGCACGTCCTGGTGCCGGTAGGCCTCGCCGGTCGTCCGGTGGACGCGGCGGACGGCCTCGCGCACGGAGGGATCGCCGGACAGGTCGATCCGCAGCACCAGCATGTTGGCGAAGGAGCCGATCAGCGGCTCCAGTTCGACCCGCGGCCGCCCGGCGGCGGGGGTGCCGAGGACGAGGTCGCGGTGGCCGGTGTGCTGCGACAGCGCAGCGCCGAACCCGGCGAGGGCGACGGCGTTGAAGGTGACCCCGGCCTCCCGGGCCAGCGCGGTCATCGCCGCGGTCAGCTCGGCCGGGAAGGCCCGGACGTGCCGGCCGCCGCGGTGCGTCTGCACCGGCGGGCGGCGGCGGTCCGGGCGCGGCGTGCTGGTGAGCGGGGCGTCGGCCAGCCGCTCCCGCCAGTACGCCAGGTGCTCCTCCAGGGCGGCGAGCGCGGCCGGTTCGCGCTGGCCGCGGGCGTGGTCGGCGAAGCCGGTGCGCAGCGCCGGCAGGTCCACCGGCGTGCCCTCGGCGAACCGGCGGTAGTGCTCGACCAGTTCGGTGGCGAAGACGTCGCCGGACCACGCGTCGTAGACGATGTGGTGGACGGTCACCAGCAGCCGGTGCCGGTCGTCGGCCAGGGCCAGCAGGCAGGCGGCGAGCTGGGGGCCGCGGGTCAGGTCGAAGGCGACCAGGCCGTGTTCGGCGGCGGTCCGGTCGGCCCGCGCCGCGCGCTCCTCGGCGGGCAGCCCCCGCAGGTCCACCACCGGCAGCGGGACCTCGGCCGCGGGCAGGACGTACTGGTGGGGCCCGTCGTCGTCCTCGGCGAAGACCAGGCGCAGCGCCTCCTGCCGGGCCACCACGGCGTTCAGGGCGGCGGCGAGCGCGTCCCGGTCCAGCGGCCCGTCCAGCTCCAGGGCGAACGGCACGTTGTAGACGGCGGTGCCCGGGTCCATCCGGTCGAGGAACCAGAGCTGTTCCTGGGTGAACGACAGCGGCAACCGCTCCGGGCGCCGTTCGCGCCCGGCCAGCCGCAACCGCAGCAGCTCCCGCTGGTCCGGTGTCAGGTCGGCGAGTTGCGCCGACACGTCCTGTGCCATCGGTCCGTACCCCTTCCTCTTCCCTGTCGTGTCAGCGGGCGCCGAGCGGGCGCATGTCGGTCCAGACGCGTTCGACGTGCTCCAGGCAGTCCGCCCGGGTGCCGCGGTACCCGGCGTCGTGCCAGCCCGGCGCGTCCTCCCGGTCCGCGGGCCAGATCGAGTACTGCTCCTCGTCGTTGACGACGACCCGGTAGTGCTGGTCCCCGGTCACGGCCGGTCCTCCCTCGGTGTCCCGCCCGGGGCCTGGCCGCCGAGCTCCTGTCTGACCTGTGCGGGCGTCATCGCCCGGATCTCGGCGAGCAGCCCGGCCAGGCCGTCCGACTGATCCGGCGCTGCGGGCTCCTGCGCGGCGGAGTCCGGCACGCCGGGTTCGTCCGCCACCGGGTCCGGCCCGGCGGGCCGGCGCGGCGGGTCCTGCGCGGCGGGCTCCTGCGCGGCGGGCTCCTGCGGCCCGTCCCGCCCGGCCAGGAGCGTGGTGACGGTGGCCGTCAGGCCGCCGAGGGTGGGTGTGTCGAACAGCGCGCCGACCGGCAGGTCGACGCCGAGCGCCTCACGGATCCGGGCGACCACCTTGGTGCCCAGCAACGAGTGCCCGCCGAGACCGAAGAAGTCCTGGTCCGGGCCGATCTCGGGGATGCCGAGCAGGTCGCTCCAGATCCGCCGGACGACCTCCTCCGGGGTCCCGGCCGGCCCGGGTGCGGCGGTCGGCTCCGCGGTCCGCGGCGCGGCCGCGCCGGGCTGCTCGACCCAGTGCCGCTCCCGCTCGAAGGGGTAGGTCGGCAGCGGCACCCGGCGGCGGCGCTCGGCCGGCCCGCCCCCGTGCAGGTCGACGTCGACCCCGGCCAGCCACAGCCGGCCGGTCGCGGCGGCCATCGCCAGCCGTTCGCCGCCCCGTTCCCTGGGCCCGGGCAGCGAGGGCGTGCTCCGCCCCCCGCCGGCCCGGTGCTGACGCACCAGGGTGGTCAGGGCGGCGCCGGGGCCGACCTCCAGCAGCGCGGACGGCCCGGCGAGCAGCCGCCGGACGCAGGCGTCGAACCGGACGGGCTCGCGCAACTGCCGCGCCCAGTAGGCCGGATCGGCGGCGTCGGCGGCGGACAGCGGCTCCCCGTCGAGGCCGGAGAGCACCGGGAAGCGCGGGGCCCGCGCCTCGAACCGGCCGACGAACTCCGCGAACTCGCCCAGCACCGGCTCCATCATCGCCGAGTGGAAGGCGTGCGAGGTGCGCAGCTCCCGGCAGTCGAGGCCCTCGGCGCGCAGCTTCCCGGCGAGTTCGGCGACCGGCCCCGGTGCACCCGAGGCGACGGAGAGGGCCGGCGCGTTGGCCGCGGCCAGCTCCACCCCCTGCGGCAGCCGGGCCGCCAACTCGGCGGCCGGCAGCGGCACGGAGAGCATCGCGCCGGGCGGCAGCGACTGCATCAGCCGCCCCCGGGCGGCCACGATCGCCAGCGCGTCCGGCAGCCGGAACACCCCGGCCAGGCAGGCCGCCGCGTACTCGCCGACGCTGTGGCCGGCGGCCGCCGCGGGCCGCACACCGCGGTGCTCCCAGAGCCTGGCCAGCGCGTACTCGACGGCGAACAGCGCCGGCTGGGTGATCCGGGTCTGCCGCAGCAGGTCGTCGTCGGGGGCCCGGTGGAGGACGTCGCGCAGATCGAGGCCGAGCAGCGGGGCGAGCGTGTCGGCGCACCGGTCCAGCTCCTCGCGGAAGACCGGCTCCGTCCGGTAGAGCTCCTCGCCCATGCCCGCGTGCTGCGCGCCCTGGCCCGGGAAGAGGAAGGCGACCGTGCCGTCCGTGTCCTCGCCGTCGGCCGTGTCCAGGGCCGCCGGGCGGGAGAGCGCGTCGACGGCCTCCCCGGTGCTCCGGCAGGCCAGCGCGAGCCGGTGCTCGAACCGGCGCCGGGTGCGGCTCAGGGTGTGCGCCACGTCGGCGAGTTCGAGGTCCGCCCCGGCCCCGGCCAGGTGGGCGCGCAGCTCCTCCCGGGCCCGGTCCAGCGCCGGCGCCGTCCTGGCCGACAGCACCAGCACGTGCTCGGTGCGGGCCGTGGGGAGCACCGCGGGCTCCGGCGGCTGCTCGACGACGACGTGGGCGTTGGTGCCGCCGATCCCGAAGGAGCTGACGCCGGCCCGCCGGGGCGGACCGACCACCGGCCACGGCGCCGGCGCGGTGCCGACGAGGAAGGAGGCGTCCCCGGCCAGGTCGGGGTGGGCGGTGACGAAGTACGGGCTGGGCGGGACGACGCCGTGCCGCACGGCGAGGCAGGCCTTGATCAGGCCGGTGACCCCGGCCGCGACGTCCAGGTGCCCGGTGACGGCCTTGACCGAGCCGAGCGCGCGCCGCACCCCGGAGGAGCCGAACACCTCGCGCAGGGCCGCGAGTTCGACCTGGTCGCCGAGGGCGGTGCCGGTGCCGTGCGCCTCGACGTACCCGATCGTCGCCGGGTCCACGGCGGCCGCGAGATGGGCGGTGCGCACCACGTCCACCTGGCCCTCGACGCTCGGTGCGGTGTAGCCGACCTTGGCGCGGCCGTCGTTGTTCACCGCAGAGCCCTTGAGCACGGCGTGGACGGTGTCGCCGTCCGCGAGCGCGTCCGCGAGGCGCCGCAGCACGACCACCGCGACCCCGCTGCCGCCGACCGTCCCGGTGGCCGACGCGTCGAACGGGCGGCACACCCCGTCGCGGGCCATGATGCCGCCGGCCTCGTACCGGTAGCCGGCCCGCAGCGGCAGCCGCACGTGCGCGGCCCCCGCCAGCGCCACGTCGCACTCCCCCGCGAGCAGGGCCTGCGCGGCCAGGTGCACCGCGACCAGCGAGGAGGAGCACGCCGTCTGGACGGCCATCGCCGGGCCGCGCAGACCGAGGTGGTAGGCGGCCCGGGTGGCCACCGCGTCCTTGTCGTTGGCCACCGACATCTCGTACTCCGAGCCGACGGCCTCCCCCGCGGGCAGCAGGTGGTGGAGCAGGTAGCCGCTCATCCCGGTGGCCCCGTAGACCCCGACGGCGAGCTCGTCGACGTCGGCGACGTGCCCGGCCGACTCCAGCGCCTGCCACGCACACTCCAGGAACACCCGCTGCTGCGGGTCGATCAGCCGGGCGTCGTGCGGCGAGTAGCCGAAGAAGCCCGCGTCGAAGCGGTCCGCGCCGTCCAGGACGCCGAACACCGGCACGTAGTCCGGGCGCCCGTACTCCGCGGCGGGCACCGAGCCGGCCAGCTCCTCCGGCGTGAACCGGCTGGTCGTCGGGCGGCCGTCCAGCAGCGCCCGCCACAGGGCCGTCACGTCCTCGGCGCCGGGGAAGCGGCCGGCCAGCCCGACGACGGCGATGTCCAGTCCACCGTCCTCGGTCATGACTCCCCCTCCCCCGCGTGCAGCCGCCGGGTGCGGGCCGCCAGGGCCCGCCGTCCGGGGGCGGTGGTCGTGGCGGTGCCGGCAGTGGTGGCAGTGGCGGCCGCAGCCGGACGGGCGGGCGCGGCGGTGTCCCGCCCGGTGCCCCCGTCGGCGTCGAGGAAGCGGGCCAGCCGCGCGACGGACGGGTAGCGGAACAGGTCGACCGCGGCGAGCCGCACGCCCAGCGCCTCCCGCAGCCCGGTGTGGACCTTCACCACCAGCATCGAGTTCCCTCCCAGGTCGAAGAAGTTGTCGTCGGCGCCGACCCGGTCCAGGCCGAGCACGGCCCGCCAGACCGCGGCCACGGCCGTCTCGGTGGCCCCCCGCGGCGCCCGGTACGGGGTGCCGAGGCGGGGCCGGGCGGTCGTCGGCACGGGCAGCGCGCGGTGGTCGAGCTTGCCGTTCGGGGTCGTCGGCAGGTCCGGGACGACCACGAACGCCTCCGGCACCAGGTAGTCCGGCAGGCTGCGCAGCAGGGTTTCGCGCAGGGCGTCGGCGCCGGGCGCACCGGCGCCGTCCGGCACCAGGTAGCCGACCAGCCGCCGGCGCCCCGGCTCGTCCTCCCGGACGACCACCGCGCACCGGGCGACCCCGGGGCACTCCCGCAACCGCGCCTCGGCCTCGCCGGGCTCGACCCGGTTGCCGCGGATCTTCACCTGTCTGTCGCGGCGGCCGAGGATGTCCAGGGTGCCGTCGTCACGCCAGCGGGCGAGGTCCCCGGAGCGGTAGAGCCGGGCACCGCCGCCCACGAACGGGTCCGGCAGGAAGGCCGCGGCGGTGAGCCCCGGGCGCCCGAGGTAGCCGCGCCCGACCCCGGCCCCGCCGAGGTACAGCTCCCCGACCACGCCGATCGGCACCGGTCGCAGCGCGTCGTCCAGCACGTGGATCCGGGTGCCGGTCAGCGGCCGGCCGATCGGCACCGTCGGACCGCCCCGGTAGCGGCCGCCGGTGACCATCACCGAGGCCTCGGTCGGGCCGTAGGTGTTGTGGAAGGCGCGTCCGGCGCGCCACGCCTCGGCGACGTCCACCGGGCAGGCCTCGCCGCCGACGGTCAGCACCCGCAGGTCGGGCAGCTCCGCCGGGTCCATCGCCTGCAGGGCGATCGGCGGGACGTCGACCATCGTGATGCGCCGCTCCCGCAGCGTGCGGGCCAGGTCGGGGCCCGGCATCCGCTCCGCGCGCGGCGCGAGGTGCAGTTCGGCGCCGGCGCACAGGGCGGTGAGCAGGTCGGAGACGGCCGCGTCGAAGCCGGGCGCGTGGAAGGCGAGCACCCGGTCGTCCGGTCCGATCGCCAGCAGGTCGCGGATCGCGTCGGCCAGGTTGGTCAGTCCGCGGTGCGTGCTGACCACGCCCTTGGGGCGGCCGGTCGACCCGGAGGTGTAGATCAGGTAGGCGGCCTGGTCCGGGCGCAGGGTGACGGCGGGTCGGGGCGCGGCGGGCTGCGGGTCGCGAGCACCGTCGCGGCCCGGGCCGGACTCCGGGCCGGGTGTCAGCACGGTCGGTCCTTCGGGCAGCAGCGCGAACGTGCCGGGCTCGGCGAGGACCAGCGCGGTGCCGGAGTCCTCGACCAGGTACCGGAGCCGCTCGGCCGGCAGGTCGGGATCGAGCGGGACGTACACCGCGCCCGCCGCCAGGATCCCCAGGAACGCCGCCACGGCGTCCGGCCCGGGCCGCAGGCACACCCCGACCGGCGTCTCGTCGACGGCGCCGGCGGCGCGCACCGCGGCGGCGATCCGGTCGGCCCGGGCGCGGAGTTCGCCGTAGCTGAGCCGCTCGCAGGTGCCGTTGAGCCGATCCCCGGTGCCGTGGCCGTCGGTTCCCTCCCGGCCGGGTCCGTCGCCGCCCGGAGTGCCGGGCCCCGGGCGGCCGCCGTGGACCACGGCGATCCGCTCCGCCGGGACGGCGGCGATCAGCTCGGTGACCGGGCGCCAGGGCGCCACCGGCGGCCGGGTCCCGGTCCAGGCGTCGACGGTCCGCCGCTCCTGCGCCGTCAGCAGCGGGAGGTCCTCGATCCTGCGGTCCGGGTCGGCGAGCGCCGCCGTCAGCAGGGTGCGCACGTGCCCGACGATCCGGGCCGCGGTGGCGGCGGTGAACAGCGAGGTGCGGTACTCCAGCCGGCCCGCGATCCCGTCCGGCCCCGGCGTCAGGGTCAGCGTGAGGTCGAACATCGCCGTGCCGGTGGGCAGTTCGACGCCGTGCACGGTGACGCCCGGCAGCCGCAGGCGTTCCGCCCAGCCGCTCTCCATCGCGAACATCACCTGCGCGAGCGGTGTGCTGCCCGGGTCCCGCTCCACCCGCAGCCGGTCCACCAGGGAGTCGAACGGCAGCTCCTGGTGGGCGAGCGCGGCGAGCGTGGTCCCGCGGACCCGCTCCAGCAGGCCGCGGAAGGTGAGCGTGCCCGGCACCGCGGCCCGGAGCGCGACGGTGTTGGCGAACAGCCCGACGGCACCCTCGGCCGCCAGCGTCGTCCGCCCGGCGACGGGCGTCGCCACCACGAGGTCCGGTCCGCCGTAGCGCGACAGGACGGCCTGCCAGGCCGCGAGCAGCACCATGTACGGCGTGCCGGCCACCTCGGCGGCCAACCCGGCCGTACCGTGGGCGAGTTCGGCGGGCCAGTCGAAGGACAGCTCGGCGCCGGACTCGTCCAGCACCGGCGGCCGCGGCAGGTCCGTCGGGAGGCCGATCGCGGCCGGCGCCCCGTCGAGGTGCCGGCGCCAGAACTCCACCAGCTCCTCGGCCTCCGACTCGGCCGCCACGTCGACGTGCCGTGGCGCCGGCCCCGGGAGCGCGCCGCCGTAGGCGCGGGAGAGGTCGTCGAAGAGCAGGCCCATGCTCCAGCCGTCGCAGACGATGTGGTGCAGCTCCAGGTGCAGCACCCGGCGCTCCGCTCCGTCCTGGACCAGCGTCGCCCGCACCGGCGGTGCGGCGGCCAGGTCGAACGGCCCGCCCTCGTGGTCGGCGCCGAGCCGCAGCCGTGCGCCCTCCGGCGCCCGTGGGAGCACCCACTGCCACGGTTCGCCGTCGATCTCCAGGAACACCGTGCGCAGCGCCTGGTGACGGGCCAGCACCCGGTCGAAGGCCTCGACCAGGGCGGCCTCGTCGAGCGGGCCCGCCAGCTCGAAGCGGAAGTGCACCTGGCACATCGGGCTGCCCGGCCAGAGCCGGTCGTGCAGCCACATCCGGCGCTGGGCGGCGGTCAGCGGGTGCAGGTCGTACTGTGCGCGCTCCTGCCGCAGCCTGCGCAGGAAGGCGGTCCTGCGGTCGTGCGGCAGCGCGCGCAGCCGGTCGAGCGGGTCGGGCGCGGTCATCGGATCGTCTCCTCGGCTCGCGAGCGGCCGGCACGCACGGGCCCGGGGGCCGCCCCGGCCTCCGGGCCCACGGGCTCGGGGCCGGCGGGCTCGGGGCCGGCGGGCTCGGGGCCGGCGGGCTCGGGGCCGGCGGGATCCAGGCCCTCGAACTCCGCCAGGAGGTCCGCCACGTCGCGCTGCGCCCCCTCCACCGTCGGGGTGGCCTCGGCTGCGACGCCGGCGGCGACCGGGCCCCCCGGGGCCCTCGGCGGCGTCAGCGCGGCCACGGCCGCGGCGAGCGAGGCGACCGTGGGGTGGTCGAAGACCAGGTGCAGCGGCACCTCCACCCCGGTGGCGGCGGACAGCCGGGAGCGCACCCGGGCCGCGGCCAGCGAGTTGCCGCCCAGGTCGAAGAAGTCGGCGTCCACCCCGCGGACCGGGACCCCGAGCGACTCGCGCCAGATGGCCAGCAGCTCCCGCTCCGCCGGCGTCGCCCCGGTGTCCGGGTCCGGGTCGGACCTCCCGTCGTCGCCCCCGTCGGCGGACGGGACCCGCAGAGCGGCCAGGTCGACCTTGCCGTTGGCGTTCAACGGCAGGCGCGGCAGCACCACGAACACCGCGGGCACCAGGTACCCGGGCAGCCGCCCGGCCAGTCCGGCCCGCACGTCCGCCGGGCCGACGCCGTCCAGGACGACGTGGGCGACCAGCCGCAGGCCACCGTGCGGGTCCCGGTCGGCCGACACCACGACCTCGACCACACCGGGCAGCCCCCGCAGCACCTCCTCGACCTCCGCCGGCTCCACCCGGTGCCCGCGCACCTTCACCTGCCGGTCCACCCGCCCCAGGAACTCCAGGGCGCCGTCCGCCCGCCTCCGGGCCAGGTCACCCGTGCGGTACATGCGCGCGCCGGGCTCCGCCGCGAACGGGTCCGGCAGGAACCGCCGGGCCGTCAGCCCCGGCCGCCCGAGGTAGCCGCGGGCCACACCGTCCCCGCCGAGGAACAGCTCCCCCGGGGTTCCGGCGGGCACCGGCCGCAGGTCCTCGTCCAGCAGGTACGCGGCGCTGTTGGCGGCCGGCCGGCCGATCGGCACCGTCCGGTCCGCGCCGGTCACGTCCCCGCAGCGGTGGGCCGTGGCGTAGGTGGTGATCTCGGTGGGGCCGTAGAGGTTGACCAGTTCGGTGTCCGGGCAGTGCGCGGCCACCCTCGCCAGGGTGCGGGCGTCGGCCTGTTCCCCGCCGAAGGAGAGGCTGCGCAGCCCGCGGAACACCGCCGGGTCCTCCGCCGCCACCTGCCGCAGCAGCGCGGTGGGCAGGAAGAGCACGTCCACGCCGTGCGCGGCCAGCGCGCCGCGCAGCCGTTCGGCCACCAGCACGTCGTCCCTGGCCAGCCCGACCAGCCGGGCCCCGTTGAGCAGGGCGCCCCAAGTCTCCAGCGTGGCCGCGTCGAACGAGATGGTGGCCGCCTGGGCCGCGGTGTCCGTGCGCCGGACCTCGATCGAGTCCGCGCTGCGCACCAGCCGGACGATGTTCCGGTGGGTGACGGCGACGCCCTTCGGGCCGCCCGTCGAGCCGGAGGTGTACATGATGTACGCGAGGGACTGCGGCCCGACCCGGACGTCCGGCCGGGTGGCGGGTTCGGCCGCCAGGTCCGGCGCGTCGACGTCGATCCGCCGCCCGGGCAGGTCGACGTCGTGCCGGCGGGTGCTCAGCACGACGTCGACCCCCGCGTCCCGCGCCATGTACGCCAGCCGTTCGGCCGGGTACTCCGGGTCCAGCGGCACATAGCAGGCGCCGGCCTTCAGCGCGGCCAGCGCGCCGACGACCCAGTTCTCGTCGCGGAAGGCCAGACCGACCCTCGCCTCGGCACCGGCCCCGTTGCGGAGCAGGTGGTGCGCGAGGCGGTTCGCCCGCTCGTCCAGCTGCCGGTACGTCAGCGCCGCCTCGCCGTAGCGCAGCGCCGGCGCGTCCGGCGTCCCGTCCGCCCAGTCCTCCAGCAGTCCGTGCACGGTGCGGTCGCCCGGGTAGGGCGACACGCTCGCCGTGGTCCGGTCGGACCGCTCCTGATCACGCCGGTCGCTCACCGTCGTTCCTCCCTGTCGAGGTGGTGCGCGGCCAGTCTCGCCAGGGGGCTTTCCGGTTTTCTTCAGGGACGGTTCAGGCAGTCTTCGAGCGGCCTTCGAGTGGCCTTCGAGTCGCCTTCCGGCGGGCCTGGAAGGGCTGGTCACGGCCCTGACGGCCGGCCGCAGGACGCCGGGGAGAACGGTGGGGAGAGGTAGCGGGAGAGGGTGGGAGAGGGGTGGGGGCGGCACCGGGGGGGGCGGGCTTCGAGCGCCCGCCGGCCGGCCCGGGGAGAGCTCCGCGTCAGGCGGGTTCCGGCGCCCACTCGTGCGGTGCGGCCGGGGCGACGCCGATCTCCTGCATGCAGCGGGCGTAGAAGCGGTAGCGCCGCCGCGCCTCCCCGTGCCGGCCGGCACCCCGCAGGACCCTGACGAGCTCCATGTGCGCCTCCTCGTCGTAGGAGTCGCAGCGCAGGATCCGCAGCAGGCACGACACCCGCTGGTCGACGTCGGAGGAGCGCGTCACCCGGGCGCGCAGGACGCTGACGTAGGCCGTCTGGGCCTCGTCGCGCAGCTCCTGCGTCCAGTCGGTGTACGGGTCGTCGGGCATGAACTCACCGACGTACAGGGCCTCGGCCGCCACCAGCAGCTCGTCGGCGGCGGTGTCACCGTGCCGGTGCGCCGCGCACGCGTCGGAGGCGGCGATCAGGAAGCGCTCCACGTCCACGTGCACCAGGTCGAGGTTGACCGCGACCGCCGAGCGGTCGGCGTCGATCAGGCTGGCGTGCTGGATCCGCCGATCCGGGTCCAGCACCCTTCGCAGCGTGGAGAGTTGGACCGACAGACGGCTGCCGCCCGCGGCCGGGGACTGGCCGGGCCAGAGCAGTTCCATCAGCCTCGAACGCGGCACCGGGCGGCCGCGGGCCGAGACCAGGATCTTCAGCAGGTCGCGGGCCTTCTTCGACTGCCACTCGTTCGGGGCGATGCCGGATCCGGCCCGCAGCACCCGGAACCCGCCGAGGCAGAGCACGGCGATCAGCGGCGTCCGCCGGGCCACGACCGTAAGCGCGTCCGCCACCCCGGGGGCCAGCGACACCCCCCGGTGACGCAGGGTCTCCTCCTCGGAGCGGGCCGTCCGGCTCCCCGTCGCGCCGCGCTCGGCCGCCGCCACCGTCCGCACCCGCGCCTCACCCGGGCGGTCCCCGACCGCGCGGTATCCCAGCCTGGCCTGCTCGAACAGGGCGGCGGCGGCCCGCGGATCCACCGCGACCAGGCCCAACAGCTCCATGGCCTCGGCGGCGGTCGCGGGCTGCTCCCGCCGCTCGGCGATCAGCCTGGCCTCCTCGCCGTCCGCCATCGCCGTACCGGTGTCCCCGCAGACCAGCGCAACCCAGGCCCGGGCCAGCAGTGCGGCGGCCCGCCCGGCGCCGTCCGCACCGGCCACGGCCGACTGGACGTGCTGCCGGGCCAGCACCGGATCGTCGGCGACGACCACCCGGCCGAGCTCGCCGTGGATCGCGGCGTCCAGCGCCCGGGCCGCGGGCCCGGGCGGCAGCTCCTTGGCCGCCGCCTCCAGCGCCGCCCTGGCCTGCCCGAGGTCCCGTCTTCGGCGGTGCACCGTCCCGAGGACGAGCAGGCCGTAGGCCTCGTCGTGCCGGACTCCCGTGGTCTCGCGCAGTCTTGCGGCATGCACGGCGTCCACCAGCGCGTCGTCGAGTCGTCCCGCCCGCGACTTCGCGTCCGCACCGACGCTCAGTGCGAACGGTTCCAGGCCTAGGTGCCCGCCCGTCCGGCACAACCGGACCCCGACCTCCGCCTCCGTGAGGGCCACGCCGAACTCCTCGCGGTCGATGGCGTGCCGGGCGCGGTACAGACTGGTCATCAGCCCCAGCAGTGCCGGGTGGCCGGACGGCGCGAGGTCCAGTGCTAATCGACGGTGCTCGTCGCCGAGCGCCTCGTCGCCCGTGTGGCCGGCGTGCAGGGCCATCGCCCGGTGCCCGGCCGCCCGGCTCGCGGCATCCAGACCCCGGCCCTCCGCGACCGCGCGGCGCGCGCAGGCCGCACTGCGGTCCACGTCGCCCCAGCTGCGGTACCAGACCGAAGCCAGGCAGGCCAGCTGCACCCGGTCGCGCACCGCGAGACCCTCGTCCCGGACGGTGCCCAGCACGGCGACCGCCTCGGCCAGCCCGCTGGTCGCGTAGGCGGTGAGTACCGCCCGCAGGCCGGACGGTGCCCCGTCGGGTGCGGGGACTCCCCCGATGCCGGACACTCCCTGGTCGACCACGGGGTCACCGTTGCCGGCGAGCAGGAGTTCCGCGGCCACACGGTCGCCTGACGCGACGTATCTGCCCAGGTTCACGTCGATCCTCCGAATGAAGTCGTTCGCGGACATTTCATTCTGTGCACGCAGCACCTGACCGAGGGGGCCGACGGACGGGACGGCCTCGGCTCGCCAGGTGGATCGTTTTCCTCAAGTGCGGCGGATCAGCCGGCACGAGGGACAGGGGGATGCCGATTCGACTTCGATTTCGATGAACATCGACATGTGCAGATGCCCTCTCCGGCCCCCCGTTGCGGACACCGGCAATCCGGCAGCCCGCGACCGCACGCTTCGGCAACTCGCTCCGGGAGATTATGTGAACGTTCTGCGCACAGCCAGGGTTCGGCACTGTGACGTGGGTCATACCGCCTCGTGGCGGCGCTGTCGGCCACTGCCTGCCGGGCAGGGAGGCTGATCGTTCTCCGTCGATTCCGGCCGTCCCGATCTCCGGCCGGCAGCCCGCGCGGCTTGATCGATTTGATCGTCATGATCAGGCCGATCTGCTACGGCCGCTCCGACCGCGCTGATCGCAGGGGGGTAGCCCGGAAACGCGAAGAACCCCCGCCGGATATCCCGGCGGGGGTTCTTCGTGAATGATTGTTCGGCGGCGTCCTACTCTCCCACAGGGTCCCCCCTGCAGTA
>NZ_JBIWPA010000009.1:0-240070 GCF_044768035.1 Kitasatospora sp. NPDC101176 | reverse complement strand
CGGTCCGATATCCGCTCACCCGCAGACGACTTGACCTGCCCCACCCTCGCCATACCCCAATCAACGAGACGACAGCGCCAAAGTCACTGGCATTGCGGCTAGGGCCCGTCCGGCCCCGGCCGGCGCCCCGCGCGCCGGCGGCCGGTCAGGCGGCGACCAGGGCCGACGGCCGCCCGGCGTGCATCACGCTCAGGTTGGCCGCCAGCCGGACCGGGTCCTGGGCCAGCCAGAGCCGCAGCGCCGCGCCCAGCGCCGCGCTGGCCGAATCGATCCGGACCTCGGTGACCTGCGCGATCCGCGCCGCGCCGGGCACCAGCAGGTCGGCCAGCGGGGTCGGCAGCCAGACCGTCAGCGCACACGGCGCCGGCGTGGCGAGGGCCCCCAGCAGCCGGTAGGCGTCCCCCGGCGCGCTGAGCACGGGGATGATGTCCAGCAGGCCGTCGGCCACCACCTCGGACACGTCGCTGCGGTGTCCCTGGGCGAGCCGGCGGAGCAGCATGCGCTCGGCGGCGGTGATTCGGACGGTCAGCATGACCTCGTCGCACTCCATTGCGCGATTTCCTCCTCGTTCCTCCCCGTGCCGGCACCGACGGCCGGCACGAACTACCCCTGTCGCACCTCGGCCCGGCCACCTTCTGCGGAGAGCCGGGCCGGTGGGTGACTGTGCCCCGGTCAGATCCCCGCGTACGAGTGCTTGCCGGTGACGAAGATGTTCACGCCGTAGTAGTTGAAGAGCCAGCAGGCGAAGGCCGCCAGCGCCAGGTAGGCCGCCTTGCGGCCCTTCCAGCCGGCCGTCGCCCGGGCGTGCAGGTAGCAGGCGTAGGCGACCCAGGTGATGAACGACCAGGTCTCCTTCGGGTCCCACTCCCAGTACTTGCCCCAGGCCGCCTCGGCCCAGATCGCACCCGCGATGATGGTGAACGTCCACAGCGGGAAGACCAGGGCGTTGATCCGGTAGGACAGCTTGTCGAAGGTCGACGCGGCCGGCAGGCGGCGCCAGACCGACGCCGGGGTGCCCAGCGGGCCGCTGGTCAGGCCGGCCGCCATCCGCTTGTCGAAGGCGTCCTTGCCGAGGTACAGCAGCGTGGCGATGAACGCCGCGTAGAAGGCGCCGCCGCAGAAGATCGCGGTGGAGACGTGGATCGCCAGCCACGGCGAGTGCAGCGCCGGGACGAGCTGCTCGGAGTCCGTGTACAGCACCGTGGTGGCGATGCCGAGCGTCAGCAGCCCGGCGAGGACGACCGGCAGGCCCAGCCAGCGGACGTTCTTCCGCGCGGCCAGCAGCACCAGGTACGCCGCCGTCATGGCGAAGGCGAAGGCGCAGGAGAACTCGTACATGTTGCCCCACGGCCAGCGGGACACCGACAGGCCGCGGGTGACGATGCCGCCCGCGTGCAGCAGCGCGCCGAGGACGGTCAGCGAGACCGCGATCCGGCCGGCCAGGTCGGCCCGGTCGCTGGTGCCGGCCGCGCCCGGGCCGTCCTCCTCGTCCGCGCCGCGCCCGCTGGTGACCACCGTCGCGCCCGCGCCCGCCACGGCGGTGCGGGTGAGCGTGGCGGTGCCGCCGCCGGCCTTGGCGACGGTGACGGTCACCTTCTTCGTGCCCTTGGCGTCCGCCGCGGCGACGGTCTCGGCCAGGCTGCCCGACTGCTCCGTCGAGCGGACGGCGACGGCGCCCTTGCTGCCGAAGGTCCACTCGATCATGTGGGCGAACATGGCGAGCGTGTAGACCACCATGGCCGAATAGATCAGCTTGTTGGAGAGGTCGGCCAGCTGTGGGTCGACCCCCGAGGCGAGATGCACCGTCTACTCCTTGGAGTTCTGGTCGGCAGGGGCTGCGGGTTGCGGGGGTGCTTCCGGGGCCGTGGCGGTCTCCGGTCCCGGGCCTCCGGGACCCGGCTCCCCGGGTGCGGTGCCGTCCTCGTCCTCCGACGCCGGGGCGTCGTCCTGGAGGTCCACCGCGAGTTCGGCCAGCTCCTCGGCGATCTTCGCCGACTCGCTGCGGGCCAGTCCGGCCAGCTCCACCTGGGTGCCGCCGCCGGGCAGGGCGACCGCCCGGACCCAGATCCGGCGGCGCTGCACGAACAGCGAGCCGATCAGACCGAGGATCGCCAGCACCGCACCGGCCAGGGCGATCGAGTTGCCCGGGCGGTGCGAGACGTTGAAGCTGGCCCACTGCTTGTAGCCGTCGAAGGTGACGCTGCCGTAGCCGTTCGGCAGCTCCCAGGCCTGGCCGGGCTTGAGCCGGGCCTTGGCGGGCTGGTCGTCCTGCGTCAGCTGGGTCAGCTTGCGGGTGTTCAGCTGGTAGATGTTCTGCGGCAGGCCGGAGTCGGTGCCGAGGTCGCCGGCGAAGGCGTTCAGCACCAGCTCGGGGGCCGCGTCGCCGGGGAACAGGGACACCGGCCCGGTGCCCTCGAAGCTCAGCGGGGCGGTCGGCAGGAAGAAGCCGGAGAAGCCCAGCTGGGTCCTGCTGCCGTCGGGCCCGGTGCCGTAGTCCGAGACCTTGACGACACCGGTGGAGGTGAGGTTGCCGTCCTGCGGGAGGAACGGCGTGGCGCCCTGGTAGACGACCTCGCCCTTGCCGTTGCGGACGGTGATGACGGGCGCGTAGCCGTGCCCGATCAGGAAGACCTTGCTGCCGCCGATCTCCAGCGGGTGGTTGACCTCGATGGTGCCCTTGCTGCGCTTCGACGCGTCGCTGCCCGTCGAGTACTCGACGTTCGCGGTGAACTGCCGGGCGGCGCCGATCTGGTCGCCCTTGTCCTGGAACTTGGCGGTGAAGCCGTCCAGCTTCAGATAGAAGGGGTCGAGGTCCTCGTTGCCGTAGAAGCGGGTGCCGTTGAAGTCGTCGAGCTGGGTGATCGTGTTGGAGTACCCCTCGCCCTCGACCATCAGCTTGCCGCCGGTGCCGGAGGCCAGGCTGGCCCAGGCGAAACCGCCGAGCAGGGCGAACAGCGACATGTGGAAGAGCAGATTGCCGACCTCGCGCAGGTAGCCCTTCTCGGCGGCCACCGAGCCGCCGGCCAGGTTGGCGCGGAAGCCGCGCTTGCGCAGCAGCCGGTGGGCGGCGGCGTTCACCGCGTCGGGGTCGGCCGCGGTGCGCCAGGCCGCGTGCACCGGCATCCGGGTCAGGTTGCGCGGCGCGGCCGGCGGCTGGGCCCGCAGCACGCCGACGAACTGCCAGGTGCGCGGGACGATGCAGCCGGCCAGCGAGACGAACAGCAGGATGTAGATCGCCGAGAACCAGACCGAGCTGTAGACGTCGAACAGCTGGAGCTTCTCGTAGACGGGCGCGACGGTGGCGTGCTGCGCCTTCCAGGCCTCGACCTTCAGCTGGCCCTGGCCGTTCTGGTACTGCGGGATCAGCGAGCCGGGGATGGCGGCCAGCGAGAGCAGGAAGAGCAGGATCAGGGCGACCCGCATCGAGGTCAGCTGGCGCCACATCCAGCGCGCCCAGCCGAACGCCCCCATGCCGGCCGGTCCGTCGGACTCGACCGGCGCGGTGCTGAGCCGCTCGGCGGCCGCGTCGTCCGGAGCCTGGGGCGGCTCGGTCTCGGTCGTGGTGTTGCTCACGGTCAGATTCCGATCCGGAAGTCGGCGGTCCAGGTCTGCAGTTCGCTCATCATCGAGTCCCAGACACCGGTGACGAGCAGCAGACCGACCGCGACGAGCATGCCGCCGCCGATCCGCATGACGAGCGGGTAGTGCCGTTTGACCCACCCGAAGGCGCCCAGCGCCCGGCGGAAGGCGACGGCGGCCAGGATGAACGGTACGCCCAGCCCGAGGCAGTAGAAGGTGGTGAGCAGCGCGCCACGCTGCGCGTCGGCCTGGTTGAGCGCGAGGTTCTGCACCGCGGTGAGGGTCGGGCCCATGCACGGGGTCCAGCCGACGCCGAAGACCACGCCGAGCATCGGCGCGCCGAGCAGGCCGACCGCCGGGCGGCGGTGCGAGCGGACCTCGCGCATGCTCAGCCCGGGCACCAGGCCCATGAAGGCCAGGCCCATCACCACGGTGAGCGAGCCCAGCACGATGCTGATCGTCCGCTTGTAGTCCTGCAGCTCCTGGCCGAAGTAGCCGAAGAGCGCCCCGGTGGAGACGAACACCGCGGTGAAGCCCAGGATGAACAGCACCACGCCGAGCAGCATCCGGCCGCGCCGCGAGCCGCGGGCGTCCGCGAGGTCGGCGGCGGAGAACCCGGTCACGTACGAGAGGTAGCCGGGCACCAGCGGCAGCACGCAGGGCGAGAAGAACGACGCCAGCCCGGCCGCCAGCGCGACCGGGGCGGCCACCAGCAGCGCCCCGCTCTGGACGGTCGTGGTGGTGTCGGCCAGGTGCGCGCCGGCCAGCTGGAGCGCGGCACTCACTGCTTCTGCTCCGCGACCACCGGCTGCAGGATCGACTCCAGCGCGTCCTCCACCGTGCCGCCGACGGCCCGGGCCGCCAGCTTGCCGTCGCGGTCGACGATGAGGGTGGTCGGGATGGACTGCGGGTTCAGGCTGCCCTTGGGGAACTTCAGCAGCTGGGTGCCGGCCGGGTCGAAGATGCTCGGGTAGGTGACGCCCTTCTCCTGCTCGAACCGGACGGCGTTGGCCTTCTCGGTGTCCCGGGTGTTGACGCCGAGGAACTGGACGCCCTGGTCCTTGTACTTCTCCGAGACCCGCTGCAGGTCGTCCGCCTCGCCCCGGCACGGCCCGCACCAGGAGCCCCAGACGTTCAGCACCACGACCTTGCCCCGGTAGTCGGAGAGCTTCACCTGGGCGCCGTCCAGCGTCTCGCCGGAGATGTCCGGAGCCTCCTGGCGGTGGCCGGCCTCGGCCTTGGAGACGTTGGTGCCCTTGACGGTGACGAAGCCCAGCTGGCTCTCACCGCTGCTGGACGAGCCCGCGGAGGAGCAGCCGGTGAGGGCGAGCGCAGCGGCGGCGGCGGTGGCGGCGGCGGCTGCGGCGACACGGGGACGGGGGCGCGCCATGGCAGACATGTGAAAAGTTTCGCATGGAGTCCCGGGAGGGTTCGGGGGGGTCCTGCCTTGCGCGTCGCACCCCTCCTGACCTGCGACTGGACCGGACCGCCCGGCGTGCGCCGGGCGGTCCGACCCCATACTTACGCACCGCTTACGCGCCGTCCGTGCGGGGCGTGGGCAGGGCGCGAGGGGCCCGGGCCCGCTCAGGCGCCGAAGCTCTTGCCGACCGGCTTGTCGCCCTTGCGGCCCTTGCCCACCAGGTGCGCGGGCAGCAGGTCGCGGGCCGGCTCGCGGTAGCCGACCGAGACGATCCTGTCGCCCTCGAAGGTGAAGCTGGTCAGCGAGGCCAGCGAGCACTGCCGGTTGCGCGGGTCGTGCCAGAGCCGGCGGCGCTCGACGAAGGAGCGGAGGATCCAGATCGGCAGCTGGTGGCTGACGCAGACCGCCTCGTGCCCGCGCGCGGCGTCCCGGGCGGCGCCGAGCGCGCCCATCATCCGCACCACCTGGTCGAGGTAGGGCTCGCCCCAGGAGGGCTTGAACGGGTTGGTGAGGTACTTCCAGTAGCCCGGGTTGCGCAGTGAGCCGTCGCCCACCCCGAAGGTCTTGCCCTCGAAGACGTTCTCCGCCTCGATCAGCCGCGCGTCCGCCGCGACCTCCAGGCCGTGCGCCTTCGCGATCGGCTCGGCGGTCTCCTGGGCCCGCTCCAGCGGGGAGGCCACCACGTGGGTGATGTCCCGGCCGGCCAGGTCCTCGGCCACCCGGTCGGCCATCCGCCGGCCCAGTTCGGACAGGTGGTAGTCCGGCAGGCGGCCGTACAGGACGCCCTCCGGGTTGTGCACCTCACCGTGCCGCATCACGTGGACGACGGTGATCTCTTCGGCGCTCACTTCTCGGTACTCCTGGGGATCGGGGTGAACTGGGGCGTGGCCAGGGCGGGTCTTTCGGATCACGTCGGATCAGCGGGCGTCGTTGGGGTGCGTGCATCGGCGGCGCCGAGGAGGGAGTCCATGCGGAGCATCGGCGACTGACGAGAAGCCGGCGAGGTGCGCGCCCCGGCGGCGACCGCCTGGCGTGATCCGAAAGACACGCCCTAGGCCGTGGCAGCGGCGGCCGCGCGGGCGGCGGCGGGCAGGGCCGCGGCGATCCGCTCGAGGGCGCGCTCGTCGTGGGCCGCCGAGACGAACCAGGACTCGAAGGCGGACGGCGGCAGGTAGACGCCCTCGGCGAGCATCGCGTGGAAGAAGGCGGTGAAACGGTACGCCTCCTGGGTCTTCGCCTCGTCGTAGTTCGTGACGGCGGCGTCGGTGAAGAACACCGAGAACATGTTCCCGGCGGTCTGCAGCCGGTGCACCACGCCCTCCTTGGTGAGCGCCTCCGTCACCAGCCCGGAGACCTCGGCGGCGACCCGGTCCACCGTCGTGTACACCTCGTCGGTGCAGCCGCGCAGCTGGGCCAGGCCCGCCGCGGTGGCGACCGGGTTCCCGGACAGGGTGCCCGCCTGGTAGACCGGGCCGGCCGGGGCCAGGTGGGCCATCACGTCGGCGCGGCCGCCGAAGGCCGCGGCGGGGAAGCCGCCGCCCATGACCTTGCCGAAGGTCAGCAGGTCCGGCGCCCAGCCCTCGCCGGCCGCCTCCAGGCCGTACCAGCCGGCCTTGGAGACGCGGAAGCCGGTCATCACCTCGTCGGAGACGAACAGCGCGCCGTTCGCCGCGCAGAGCCGGGCCAGGCCCGCGTTGAAGCCGGGCAGCGGCGGGACGACGCCCATGTTGCCGGGCGAGGCCTCGGTGATCACGCAGGCGATCTCGCCCGGGTGGGCGGCGAACGCCTGCTCGACGGCGGCCAGGTCGTTGTAGGGCAGCACGATGGTGTCGCCGGCCTGGGCGCCGGTGACGCCCGGGGTGTCCGGCAGACCGAAGGTGGCCACCCCGGAACCGGCCGCGGCCAGCAGCGCGTCCACGTGACCGTGGTAACAACCGGCGAACTTCACGACCTTCGCCCGGCCGGTGAAGCCGCGGGCCAGCCGGATCGCGGACATGGTGGCCTCGGTGCCGGAGGAGACCAGGCGGACCTGCTCGACCGGGGCGACCCGGGCGACGATCTCCTCCGCCAGCTCGACCTCGCCCTGGCCGGGCGTGCCGAAGGAGGTGCCGTGGGAGACCGCCCGCTGGACGGCGTCGATCACGGCGGGGTGCGCGTGGCCGAGGATCATCGGGCCCCAGGAGCACACCAGGTCGACGTACTCGCGGCCGTCGGCGTCGGTGAGGTAGGGGCCGGTGCCGGACACCATGAAGCGCGGCGTGCCGCCGACGGCGCGGAAGGCGCGCACCGGGGAGTTGACGCCGCCGGGCGTCACCACGGAGGCGCGGTCGAACAGCGACTGGGACTGGGGGGCTTCGTAGGGGTAGCTCACGGGAGACATGGTCTCAAATCGTGTCCTTGAGCTCTGCATGTCGGACCCGATCATCTGGAACGATGATCCGGGCACCGTTGTCTGTACGGTTGTCCGTACAGCAGGGGCCCTGACCGCTCCGGAGCGCGGACCGGTCAGACTGTGCACTCGGGGTGCGCAGGCGCTCCGGTTGTGTGCAGGGGTGTGGAGAGGACTGCCGCGTACCGCGAGTGGGTACGGCGGCGCATGACGGGTAAGGAGCACGTCCGGTGGGACGCCGGGCGTGCGGGGGTCTGTCGATTCCGGCGAATTCCGGTGAGGATGGTCCGAGTGTCCGAGGCGCAGGACGGCTACGACGAGGCCGCGGGGGGCTCCCGCAGGCCTGCCGAAGCCGCACGCGGGGGTACGGGAGCGGGTACGGGTCGTGGTCGTCGCGGTGGCGAGAGGCGGGGTGAGGGACACGTGGGGGTGACGTACAAGTACTTCGGCGCACCGGACCGCGCCACCGCCGCCAGAGTCCCCACCGCCCTCGGCCCCGGGGGGCTCGGTCTGGACGCGGGCGAGCTCGGCTCGCTCGGGCGCCTGGGCGACCTGATGGAGACCAGCGGCTCCCCCAACGGCCACCTCTCCACCAAGATCAAGCCGGAGACCATGAGCGCCATGGTGCTCACCGGCATCCAGGGCGTCCCGCTGCACCAGGTGCCGCCGCTGGAGCTGGTCGTGCTGCACCCCGACTACGCCGTCGTCCAGCTCCCGCACAACGTCGTCGAGCCGCTGCGCAAGGCCGACGAGACCGAGCTCGGCGCCGCCGCCTTCATCTGGTCCACCGTCCCCGACCGGCGCGGACCGCGCGACGCCTTCGTGATCTACAGCATGCTGCACGAGTGGCAGGACTTCGCCAACCGCCTGCACGAGGCGGGGCACCAGCTGTACTGCCTGGTCTGGCCCTAGGGTTCATCTGACAGCTCCGCCGCCCCGGCCGCTCGACGCGGGCCGGGGCGAGGTCGGTTGACGCCCGGTCAGCCCTCCCCGCGGCCCCCGGGCAGGGCTCAGCCCCGGGCGCGCCGCGCGCGGCGCACCGTCCGTTCGCTCTCCACCGGCTCCGCCAGGTGCCCGCCCACCAGGTGCGTCAGCGCCCGCACGAACACCTCCTGCTCGGGCTGCGGCAGCGACTCCAGCAGCTCCCGGTGCACCCGGTCGGCGATCGCGGTGCCCTGCTCGACGGCGCGCCCGCCCGCCTCGGTGACCGAGATGATCCGGGCCCGCCGGTCCGTCGCGGACGGGCGGCGCTCGGCCAGCCCCAGCTTCTCCAGCTCGTCCACGGTGACCACCATGGTGGTCTTGTCCAGGTCCGCCAGCTCGGCCAGCTGGATCTGGGTGCGTTCGGACTCCTGCGCGTGGAAGAGCACGCAGTACGCGCGCGGCGTGATGCCGAGCTCCGTGAAGGCGGCCGCCATCCGGGTCGCCAGCACGTGGCTCGCGTGGTCCAGCAGGCCGGAGATGTCTCGGATCTGGCGCACGGGCGGGGTCGTCGTCATACGTCCGAGGTTAGCAACGGCCCGTCCGCTCCCGGATGATCCCGTTGCCAACCAACGCGGGTCTACGGGATACCCAACTCGAACAGCGCATAGCCCGCGTACCAGCCCGCCGCCACCACCGGCATCGCGAACAGCCCGACCAGCGAGGAGGTCCGCACCCGGCGCAGCGCCACCGCCAGACCGATGAACAGCGGGAACGCCGGCAGCAGGTAGCGCGAGATGTTGCCGAAGATCTGGTTGCTGCTCAGCGCGGTGATGATGGTCAGCGCCGTGTAGACCACCAGCACCAGCGGCGGGCGGGTCCGCCGGAGCAGCACCAGCAGACCGGGCAGCGCGATCAGCAGGGCGATCGCGATCAGGTCCGGAACGGGATTGGACTGCCAGAAGTCCCAGTGCCCGGTGATCACGTCCATGACCGTGCGGACCGTGGACGCACCACCGTCGAAGTAGCGGTTCCAGGCGCCGCGCTGCAGCTTGAAGTAGCCGCCCCAGTCGCCCATCCGGTACCCGACCCAGACCACGTAGCCGAGCAGGCCCCACGGGGTGACCAGCATCGCGAACAGCGGCCGGCCCACGCCGTCGGTGCGCCGCACCAGCGCCACCAGGGCCGCGATCGACACCGCCGCGATCAGCGCCGCCGCCGTCGGCCGGTTGAGGCCCGCCACCAGGGCCAGCAGGCCGGCCGCGACCCAGCGGCGGGTCATCACGCAGTAGCAGGCCCAGGCGGACAGCGCGACGAACAGCGAGTCCGAGTAGACCGCCCACTCCACGCCCGAGCCCGGGAACAGGCCCCAGATCACCGCGGCGATCACACCCGCCCGGAACCCGCCGAGCCGCTCCGCGACCGCGAAGATCCCGGCCGCCGCGACCAGCGAGGCCAGCACCGAGACCGCTATCCCCGAGCCGTACGGCCCCAGCCCGGTCACCGCGCCGACCAGCCGCATCAGCCACGGGTACAGCGGGAAGAAGGCCGCCGAGTTCTCGTAGTAGGTGGCCAGCGGCCAGCCGTGCAGCGGGATCAGCTGCGGGTCGTACCCGTTCTCCGCGATCCGCTGGTACCAGACGCCGTCCCAGGTGCCCAGCACGTCCCACGGCTGGGCCCCGCCGCCGCGGCCCGGGTCCTTCTTCAGGAAGTCCCCGGTGTGCGACAGCAGCACCATGAAGACGGTCAGGCCGACGGCCTTGACCACCGCGTACGCGCCGAGCGCGGGTGCGAAGCGGTCCACCAGCGCCCCGAACCGCCCGGGCACCCGGCCCGACGACTCCTCGGAACGCTCCACGTCCGGTGCCGCGGGCGCACCGGGCTCCTTGCTGGACGACTCGGTGCTCGATGCCGTGCTCATCTGCTCTCGGTACTCCCCGCCCCGCTCGTGGGTCCGCGCGGCTACGGCGCAGCGATTTTTCAGGTGAGCCTACGGCACGCCCCCGAGCGCCCGGCTCCCAGCCGCCCGCCCGGAACCCCGTGGCGCCGCCCCGCCCTCACCGGCGACGGACCCGCGTGCCGACGCCCCGCCGCCGCACCGGATCCGGGCGGTGGCGGGGCGTCGGGTGCGGAGGGTCAGCTCGGGAGGTAGACGATGCCGAGCTTGGTGAGCTGCCAGAGCTGGTTCGGGGCGCCCGTGTCGGCGGTGAGCTCGACGAGCGGGTTGCCCTTGGCGTCGAGCGTGCTGCCGGGCGCGACCACCTTGCCGCGGTCCTGGGAGTCGGCGATCTTGTAGCGGCCGTCGCCGGCGGGCACCAGGACCCAGCGCTGGTTGCCGCCGCCGTTGCAGCGCCACTGCTGGATGCGGGTGCCGGGGGCGGTGGAGGCGGCGTTGGCGTCCAGGCACATGTCCCGGTTGCCGCTGAAGTCGAGCTCGAAGCTGCCGCCGGCCTTGGCCTCCAGCACGAAGGACTGGTTCAGCCCGCCGCCGGCCGGATAGGTGATGGCGGCCCGGCCGTTGGTGGAGTCGCCGTAGGTGCCGCCGCCGCTGAGGTCGAGCACGTTCCCGTTGCCCGCGTTGGTGAGCTGGTACCAGGAGCCGTCCTCGGGGGCGTCGCCGAACGGCTTGCCGGGGGTGAGCGGCCGGATCGAGGTGGTGTTCTTCGGATCGAGCGTGCAGTAGGCCTGCGCCAGGTCGGGCTCGGCGAAGAACTGGCCGAGGCAGACGCCCTCGCCCCGGTAGCCGGCGACCCGCAGGTGGTACGACTGCCGGACCATGTTCATGCACAGGCCCGGGATGCCGATCTGCGAGTCGCACCCGTTGCGCGCCCACTCGGAGAGGTTGATGACGTCCCCGTTGGAGTACTCGTACGGGGAGCTCGTCCACTCCGCGCAGACCTCGTGCCCGAAGGCGACCCTGCGCTGGTCGAGGTAGCGCACGCCCGGCACCTGCTCGGCGGCGCCGCGCAGCGCGTCGCTGAAGGTCGGCACCACCCAGTTGTGGCCCCAGGCGAGGTCCTCGGGGAAGGCCGGGCAGCCGTCGGCGATCTTGCCGAGGTAGTCGTTGCGCCGGATGTCCGGGGTGATCGGGTTGAAGTACGACTGGTAGACCAGCTGGTACGAGGTGTCCGGGTAGCCCGCCCGGCGCATGGTCTGCCGGACGTTCTGCAGCGCGGCCACGACCTTGGGCTGGACCCGCTTGGCGCGCTGGACGATCTCGGCGCTGCCGATGGTGTCCCGGCAGCCCTGGTCCTTGGGGATCGGGAAGTACTGCGCGAGGCAGTGCATCATGATCCCGCTGAAGTCGAAGTCGTCGTTGGCGCCGATGGTGACGACGACCATCTTGACGTCGTACTTCCCGGCCACGTCGGCGAGTCGGACGTCCTGTTTCGGCTCGCCGAAGTCCCCGCTGCCGGAGCCGGTGACCTTGGCCAGCTCGGGGTCGCTGACCAGGTCGCCGGTCTGGGCGCCGGAGCAGGCGAGGTCGATCGGGGTGACCCCGGGGATGTCGGTGACGAAGATCTCCGACTTGGGGTGCCGGTGGCAGTAGTTGGTGGGGCTGTCGGTCTCGGGGAAGTAGCCGTCGCCGGTGTCGGTGCCGGCGCCCTCCCCCGAGATGGCGCTGTCGCCGAGGGCGACGATCGCGGCCGGGCGGGTGGCACCGGCCTGCGGGGCCGGGTCGGCGAGGGCGGCCGGCGCGCCAGCCAGGCCCAGGGAGGCGACGAGGGCGCCGGTGGCCAGCAGTGCGCCGTAGGGGGAGCGGCGCGCCGGCTTCCGTGGGCGCCGCGCCGCTGACAGTCGGGACCTGATCACACGCGACTCCTTGCGGGGGTGGGGGGCCGCCCGGAGGGGCGCCGAGCGGCGCGGGGCAAGAAAGGTGAGCAGGTCTCACATTCTAGGTACTGACAAGTAGTGCAACAAGGCTCGTGACAGCGGCGGAACCTGAGGCCCCGTCGGCCCGCGTGGCGTCCGCGGGGAGGCGGGCACGACGAAAGCCGCCGCTCCGCACCCCAGGAGGGAAGCGCGGAGCGGCGGCTCACACCCCGGCCGAACCGGGTGCGGGATCAGCCCACGTTGGCGCAGTGGTTCCCGAACGCCGGGTTCAGCAGGCCGACGATGTCGATGGTGTTGCCGCAGAGGTTGACCGGAACGTGCACCGGAACCTGGACCTGGTTGCCCGAGATGACACCGGGGGAACCGGCGGCGACGCCCTCGGCGCCGGAGCTGGCCATCGCGGTGCCGGCGCCGGCGGCCACGATGCCCACCACGGCCGCGCCGACGGCGGCGGTCTTCTTGATGCTCATACGAGCCTCCTGACTGTTCAACAGAGATGCACGGGGAGTGCGACATCTAGAACGACACCCGTCCGGAGCGGTTGCGACGGTGCGCGCACTGTCACCCGTGTGGCCCAACGGGCACGGCGACCGGCATTCGGGTGATCACGGGTGATCCGCCGACCGGACCGTTTCCCCCGGCCCCCTCCCTCGTTCTCCCTGGCGGAACACGCTCCATCCGGTCCTACACAACGAATCGAGTACCGCCCATGCGCAAGCTCGCCCACGGCGTCGTCGGCACCGCGGCCACCGCCGCCCTGCTCGCCGCCGGCGCAGGCGCCGCGTCCGCACACCACCTGCACGGCGCGTCCGCCGAGGGTGCCGCGGCCGGCTCCGCCGGCGTGGTCTCGGGCAACGAGCTGCTGATGGTTCCCGTCGACGTCCCGGTGAACCTCTGCGGCAACTCGATCGACGTGGTGGGCCTCCTGAACCCGGCGTTCGGCAACCACTGCCTCAACGCCTGACCGGGAATTCCTGGTCGCTCCCCCTCCGAACCGTTCCCGGCCGTGCGGGAACCGTCCGCGGGGAGCCGGAAACGACGCGACGGCTGCGTGCGCCCGCGCCACGGGCGAAACACGCCGGTGTGCGCCGTCGGAGTGACAATCACGGCAATCCCAGAAGCCATCGGGTGAGTATTCCCGCTCGCCCGGCTCCCGACATTTCGCATCCGTCGGGCAGAAAACGGAGGAAAGAACATGCGTAACCTCAAGAAGGCCGCCGCCCTCTCCCTGGCCGCGACCGGCCTGGTCCTCGGTGCGGCCGGCGGCGCGTTCGCCAGCTCCGGTGCCGAGGGCGTCGCCGCCGGCTCCCCGGGCGTGCTCTCCGGCAACCAGATCCAGATCCCGGTGCACATCCCCGTCAACGTCTGCGGCAACAGCATCGGCGTCATCAGCATCCTGAACCCGGCGTTCGGCAACTCCTGCGCCAACATCGGCTGAACCCGCGGTCGCCGCAGCGGCGACTGCTGATTCACCGACCGTGCCGCGCCCCGGAGCGCCGGGGCGCGGCACGCTCCACCCGTGTGTGATCGAGGAGATCAACCCCCATGCAGAACGTGAAGAAGGCCGCCGTCCTCTCCGCCGCCGCCGCCGGCCTGGTGCTGGGCGCGGCCGGCTCCGCCGCCGCGAGCTCGGGCGCCGAGGGCGTGGCCGCCGGTTCCCCCGGTGTCGCCTCCGGCAACCAGATCCAGATCCCGGTGCACATCCCGGTCAACCTGTGCGGCAACAGCATCAACGTCATCGGCGCCCTGAACCCGGCCTTCGGCAACAGCTGCGCCAACGCCGAGATGCACCCGCAGCACGCGGACGACTGCTGATCACCGATCGGCACGCGTTCCGGCCGAACTGCCCCCCGACCAGCCGGCCGGGGGGCAGTTCGGCGTCCCCGGCGCCCGGTGGCCGACCGGGCCCCCGATCCACCGAAGGGTGATACCGCATGGTTTCGAAGAAGGGTGGGGCCGGCGTGGCCGCCGCCGTCGGCGCCGCGATGCTGCTCGGTGCGGGCTCGGCGCAGGCCGCCCCCGCGGCGGCCCCCGCGCCCGGGCCGGCCACGCTGGCCAAGACCGACGTCGGCCAGGCGCTGAACGGCACGACCTCCGGGCTCGGCTACGGCGTCGCGCCGATCAAGAGCCTGCGTCTGGACCCGTGGGCCAACTCCTCCGCCGACGTGCTCAACAACGGTGCGACCGTGCAGCCGGACCAGGGCCTGGCCCCGGTGGGCACCGGCACGCTGACCGGACCGCTGAGCGCGGGCGGCGGGGTCAAGGACCTCCCGCTGGTCGGCGGGCTGACCGGCGCCCTGCCGGGCTGAGGGCGCGGACGCGCCGGAGCCCGGCACCCCGCCTGGTGGCCAGGGGTGCCGGGCTCCGGCGCGTCGGGCCGGTGCCCGACCGGCTCAGAGCCGGGTGAGGTCGGCCAGACCGCTCTGCCGGACGAGGCCGGTGACGGTCGAGGTCGCCGTGTCGGTCGCGTCGGTCTGCTGCAGGACGCCGGTGGCGGTCGCGGTGGTGGTGGTGGCCAGCGCGTTCGCCTCGTCGGTGACGGAGAGCCGGCTCTCGTCGCCGCCCAGGCTCGCGGTGGCCCCGGGGACGGTCTGCACGGCACCGGGCACCAGGCGCGGGTCCACCTCGTGCACCCGGATCCGGCCGTCGGCGAGCTGGCCGGTGCCGTCGTGCACCAGGGACAGCGGCTTGCCCACGTCCAGGCCGGGCGTCTTGGCCTGGAGCGGCGCGGCCGGGGCCTCCAGCAGCACCTCACCGAGGTCGGCGCCCTGGTCGACCAGCGGGAGCGGCAACTGGGCCTTGGCGCTCGGGCCGACCTTGCCGGTGGCCAGCTGGGGCACCAGGTGGTCCGGGAGCAGCCCGTTGTCGGTGGTCCGGCCGGCCGGCGGCATGACCAGCGAGGTGGGGATGCCGGCCGTGACGCGGCTGCCCAGCGGGGTGAGCGGCACGTCGGCCGGGACCTGCTGGGTGGCCAGCTTGTCCTCCAGGGCTCCGACCTGGTCGGGGCTCACGGCCGGGGCGGCGGAGGCCGCTCCCTGGGAGGCGAGCACGCCCGCACCGACCGCCAGCAGCATCGCGCCGGCCCGCTTGGAGAACTTCATGCTTTTCACCGTTCCTTCGGGGAGGGCTGCGGGGCCGCAGCCGGAAAGCAATCTGCCTCAACGAGTGACGGTGAGCCCGGATTGCGGCGGTTAACCGGTTCGGCCTAATAATCCGACCGGAAACCACCCCTCGACGCGCCTCCCGGACTGTTTTAAAAAATGCCCGTAACCTTCCGTGCCGTCATTCTTTGATCTGGACGTCAGTGACTGCAGACCGGGTCTGAGCGTTCTACGCGTTGTACGCACGGAAACCAAGAGCATTTCAGAGAGGGATCTCCCCATGATCCAGAAGTCCTTCGCCGCCGCCGGCCTGGCCGTCGCCGCGCTGGCCGCCGCCGCCGCGCCCGCCTCGGCCATCGGGGACGCGGACGGCGCCGCCGCCTCCATCGAGGGCAACGGCGGTACCAACTTCACCGGCACCGTCGGCAACAACAGCCCGAACTTCCACTTCCTGGACAACGCGAACGTCTGCCTCCCCGAGATCCACAACATCGCCGTCGGCGTTCTCGGTGTGGCCGTCCCGGTCGAGGTCCCGATCGCCAACAGCGGTGGCAAGCAGTACTGCACCCAGGGCCAGGGCACCCAGAGCCACGGCGACGCGGGCGTGTCCCACCTCGTCGGCTGACGCTCCCCCAGCCGCACTCCCCCCGATCCACCCTTCGAATCGCTCCCCGATTCACCCCTCGAGAGGAAAACCGGAAATGATCAAGAAGTCCCTCGCCGCCGCCGGCCTGGCCGCCGCCGCCATCGCGATGTCCGCCGGCTCGGCCTCCGCCATCGTCGACTCGGACGGCGCCGCCACCTCCGTCCAGGGCAACGGCGGTACCAACCAGACCGGCACCCACGGCAACGGCAGCCCGAACTTCCACACCCTGGACAACGCGAACATCTGCCTGCCGGAGGTCCACAACATCGCCGTCGCCGTGGTCGGCGTCGCGGTTCCGGTCGAGGTGCCCGTCCTGAACAGCACCCCGAAGCAGATCTGCAACGTCGGCCAGAACACCCAGTCCTCGGGCGACGCGGGTGTCTCGCACCTGATCGGCTGATCAAGGGGCCTGGTACGGACGGAGGGCCCGGGGAGGTACGTCTCCCCGGGCCCTCCGGGCTCTGCGGACGAGGTTCCCGGCGGTCCGCCCGCACGGGTGGGACCGGCCGGGTGACCGGTCGTCGGGGGCGGCGCGTGGGGCGCCGCCCCGGACGGCCGGATGTGATCACGTGTCAGAGGCAGGGCGCCCCCGGGGGCGCTCCGACAGAGAGGCAGAACCCATGAAGAGCAAGCTGGCCAAGGCCGCGCTGACCGTCACCGCCGCACTGGCGCTGGCGGGTGCCGCCACCCCGGCGTTCGCGCACGTCGGCCTGGCGGGCGGCGGCGAGTTCGCGGCCTCCGGCCACCACCCGTTCGTCGCCGGCGACTGGTGGGGCATCGCCCACACCTCGCACGTCGCCGCGGGCGGTGCGGGCTGGGGCGCCGCGACCTCCGAGGACGTCATCGGCGGCGAGGAAGGCTTCGCGCACGTCGGCGGCTGGTAGCAGACGGCGAAGGCCGGGTCCCTCCTGCGGGGAGGGGCCCGGCCTTCGGCGTGCCCGGCGCGATCCGGGACGGGACGTCAGTCCAGCAGCGCGGCGGCCTCGGCGGCCCAGTAGGTGAGGATCTGCTGGGCACCGGCCCGGCGGATCGAGGTGAGCGTCTCCATGATCATGCGCTCCCGGTCGATCCAGCCGTTCGCGGCGGCCGCCTCGACCATCGCGTACTCGCCGGACACCTGGTACGCGGCGACCGGCACCGGAGAGGCGTCGGCGACCTGGCGCAGGACGTCCAGGTAGGCCATGGCCGGCTTGACCATCACCAGGTCGGCGCCCTCGGCGAGGTCCTGCTCCAGCTCGCGCAGCGACTCGCGGGCGTTGGCCGGGTCCTGCTGGTAGGTCTTGCGGTCGCCCTTGAGCGAGGAGCCGACGGCCTCCCGGAACGGGCCGTAGAACGCCGAGGCGTACTTGGCCGTGTAGGCGAGGATGCCCACGTCCTGGTGCCCGGCCTCGTCCAGCGCCCGCCGGATCACCGCGATCTGGCCGTCCATCATGCCGGACGGGCCGACCAGGTGGACGCCGGCGTCCGCCTGCACCCGGGCCATCTCGGCGTAGCGCTCCAGGGTGGCGTCGTTGTCCACGCTGCCGTCGGCGGCCAGCACGCCGCAGTGGCCGTGGTCGGTGTACTCGTCCAGGCAGAGGTCCGACATGACCACCAGGGAGTCGCCGACCTCGGAGACCACGTCCCGGATGGCCTGCTGCAGGATGCCGTCCGGGTTGGTGCCCTCGCTGCCGGTCGCGTCCTGCACCTCCGGCACGCCGAACAGCATGAGGCCGCCCAGACCGGCCTCGGCCGCCTCGACCGCGGCCTTGCGCAGGGTGTCCCGGGTGTGCTGGACGACGCCCGGCATCGAGCTCACCGGGACGGGCTCGCGGACGCCCTCGCGGACGAACAGCGGCAGGATCAGCTCCGCCGGGTGCAGCCGGGTCTCGGCGACCAGCCGGCGCATCGCCGGGCTCTGCCGGAGCCGGCGCGGGCGAACGTACGGGAATTCAGCGGACACGGCTTCTCTCTCCGAACGGTTGTGCAGTGCCGGGGGCGGCGGATCACCGCCCCCGGCCGGGGTGTCAGCGGGCCTTGCGGCGCGAACCCGGACGGCGCTCGCTGGGCCGGTAGACCGGCTCGCCGGCCGCCGTCGCGGTGTCCCGGCGCTTGGCCCCGAAGTCCGCCAGCGCCTGGGCCAGCGCGGCCGCCGACGGCGCCGGGGCCATCACGTCGACCCGCAGGCCGTGCTCCTCGGCGGTCTTGGCGGTGGCGGGGCCGATGCAGGCGATGACCGTCACGTTGTGCGGCTTGCCGGCGATGCCGACCAGGTTGCGGACGGTCGAGGAGGAGGTGAAGAGCACCGCGTCGAAGCCGCCGCCCTTGATCGCCTCGCGGGTCTCGGCCGGCGGCGGCGAGGCGCGCACCGTCCGGTACGCCGTCACGTCGTCGACCTCCCAGCCCAGCTCGACCAAGCCGGCCACCAGGGTCTCGGTGGCGATGTCGGCGCGCGGCAGCAGCACCCGGTCGATCGGGTCGAAGACCGGGTCGTACGGCGGCCAGTCCTCGAGCAGACCGGCGGCGGACTGCTCGCCGGAGGGCACCAGGTCCGGCTTCACGCCGAAGTCCACCAGGGCCTGCGCGGTGGTCTCGCCGACGGCGGCGACCTTGATCCCGGCGAAGGCCCGGGCGTCCAGCCCGTACTCCTCGAACTTCTCCCGGACGGCGCGGACGGCGTTCACCGAGGTGAAGGCGATCCACTCGTAGCGGCCGGTGACCAGGCCCTTGATGGCCCGCTCCATCTGCTGCGGGGTGCGCGGCGGCTCGACCGCGATGGTCGGCACCTCCTGCGGCACCGCGCCGTAGGAGCGCAGCTGCTCGGAGAGGCCGGTCGCCTGCTCCTTGGTGCGCGGCACGAGCACGTTCCAGCCGAACAGCGGCTTGGTCTCGAACCACGAGTGCGAGGAACGGTGGACGACCTGCTCGCCCACCACGGCTATCACCGAGGTCGCCGGGTCCACCGGGGCGGAGACCGGCGAGGGCAGCACCCGGGCGGCCTTCAGGTCGGCCGCGATGGCGGACAGCGTGGAGGTGAAGGTCCGCTGGCGGGTGGTGGTGCCGGAGAGCGTGGCGCTCAGCGCCGACTCCGGCTTGCGGCCGTTGGCGACCAGCGCGTTGGCGGTGGCCGGGAGCTGACCCAGGGTGGTGCGGACCACCAGGGTGGTCTCCGGCGCGCCCAGGTCCACCGGGCTGCCGGCCAGCAGCGCGGCGCCGTCCACGAAGCGCACGTCGGTGCCGGCCGCGCCGCGCAGCGGGACGCCCGCGTAGGCGGGGACGCCGACCGACTGGGCGACGCCCGGGACGACCTCGAAGGGGATCCCGTCGCCCGCGCAGCGGAGCATCTCCTCGGCGGCGCAGCCGTCCAGGCCCGGGTCGCCGTCGACGGTGCGGACCACGTGCTTGCCGGCCCGGACGGCCTCGGCGACCAGGCCGGTCAGGTCGAAGTCCGTGCCCTCGGCGGCCGGGGTGTGCACCTGCACACCGGCCGGACAGTGGGTGCGCACCGCGGCGGCGGTCAGCGGGTCGGCGACCAGGATGTCGGCCGAGGACAGCACCTCGACCGCGCGCAGGGTCAGCAGCCCCGGGTCCCCGGGGCCCGCGCCCAGGAAGGTGCACCGTCCGGCGGCGGACTGGCCGCCCGGGAACGGGGTGTCGGTGGCGGCGGTGGGGCTCATCGGGCTCGCTCCCCCATCAGGGTGGCCGCGCCCGCGTCGAGCAGCCGGGCGGCCAGCGCGCGGCCGAGGGCCGTCGCGTGCTGCTCGGCGGTCTCGTCGAGGACGATCGGACCGTTGGCGGTCATCTTCAGCAGGGTGGCGCCGTCGGGGTCTCCGACCACGCCCTCCAGCCGCAGTTCGTTCGGCCGGGCCCAGGTGGCCAGCGCGGCCACCGGGGCCGAGCAGCCGGCCTCCAGGGTGGCCAGCAGGGCGCGCTCGGCGGCCACGGCGACCCTCGTGGGGGCGTGGTCCAGCGCGGCGAGCGCGGCGGCCAGTCCGGTGTCGGCGGTGGTGCACTCGATCGCGAGCGCGCCCTGGCCGGGGGCCGGGATCATCAGGTCGGGGTCGAGGTGCTGGGAGATCTCGGCGCCGCGGCCGAGCCGGTTGAGGCCGGCCGCGGCCAGCACCACCGCGTCCAGCTCGCCGCCGGTCACGTAGCCGATCCGGGTGTCCACGTTGCCGCGGATCGCGACGGTCTCCAGCTGGGCGCCGCGGGCGGTGGCCCAGGCGTTCAGCTGGGCCATCCGGCGCGGGGAGCCGGTGCCGATCCGGGCCGGGCGGCCGGCGCCGGCCAGCTTCTCGACCAGCTCGTCCAGGGTGAGCCCCTCGGCGGCGACCAGGGCGTCCCGGACGTCCTCGCGCTCGGGGACGGCGGCCAGCACCAGGCCCTCCGGCGCGGCGGTGGGCAGGTCCTTGAGCGAGTGCACGGCGAAGTCGATCCGGCCCTCCAGCAGCGCGTCCCGCAGCGCGGAGACGAACACGCCGGTGCCGCCGATCTGCGCCAGCGCCTCCCGGGAGGTGTCGCCGTAGGTGGTGATCTCCACCAGCTCGACGGGGCGCCCGGTGACCCGGGTGACCTCGCGGGCCACCATGCCCGACTGGGCCATGGCGAGCGCGCTGCGCCGGGTGCCGAGCCGCAGGGTCGCGGTGGCGGCCGGAGCCTGCTCCGTGATCGGTTGACCATTCATGAGGTGATCGTCCCGGTGGTACTCGTGGGATGGCTGACGGTTCATCTGGCGCCCCCGCCCGAGGGCTGGGGTCCGCCGACGGGGGTGCCCGACACGGCGTGCACGGCTGCCGGGTCGAGGTCGAAGAGCTCGCGCAGGGCGTCCGCGTAGGAGGCGCCCCCGGGCTCGGCGGCCAGCTGCTTCACCCGGACGGTCGGGGCGTGCAGCAGCTTGTCGACGACCCGGCGGACGGTCTGGGTGATCTCGGCGCGGGAGCGCTCGTCCAGGTCGGGCAGCCGGGAGTCCAGCCGGCCCAGCTCGGCGGCGACCACGTCGGAGGCCATCGAGCGCAGCGCGACGACGGTCGGCGCGATCCGGGCGGCCCGCTGGGCGGCGCCGAAGGCGGCCACCTCGTCGGCGACGATCCGGGTGACCTGGTCGACGTCGCCGGCGCCGGGGCTGGCGGCGTGCGCGTGGGAGAGGCTCTCCAGGTCGACCAGCAGGGCGCCGGGCAGCTCGTGCACGGCGTGGTCGACGTCGCGCGGCATGGCCAGGTCGAGCAGCGCGAGCGGCTCGCCGGACGTCCGGGCGGCGACCGCCGCGGCCACGTCCTCGGCCCGGATCACCACGCCGGCGGCGCCGGTGCAGGAGATCACCAGGTCGACGTCGGCCAGCGCCTCGGGCACCTTGGCGAGGTCCAGGGTGCGGGCCGCGCCGGGGCCGAGGATCTCCACCAGGCGCTCGGCGCGGGCCGGGGTCCGGTTGGCGATCAGCAGGTCGGTGACGCCGGCGCGGACCAGGGTGGCGGCGGCCAGCGAGCTCATCGAGCCCGCTCCGACCACCAGCGCCCGCTTGCCGGCGATCTCGCCGGCGCCCGCCGCGACCTGCTCCAGGCCGAAGGTGACCAGCGACTGGCCGGCCTTGTCGATGCCGGTCTCGCTGTGCGCGCGCTTGCCGACCCGCAGCGCCTGCTGGAACAGCTCGTTCAGGCCGCGGCCGGCGGTGTGCTCCTCCTGCGCCTTGGCCAGGGCGTCGCGCAGCTGGCCGAGGATCTGGCCCTCGCCGACGACCATCGAGTCCAGGCCGCAGGCCACCGAGAAGAGGTGGTGGACGGCGCGGTCCTCGTAGTGGACGTACAGGTGGGAGGTCAGCTCCTCCAGGTCCACCCCGCTGTGGTGGGCGAGCAGCAGCGACAGCTCGGCGACGCCGGCGTGGAACTTGTCCACGTCCGCGTACAGCTCGATCCGGTTGCAGGTGTTGAGCAGCGCGGCCTCGCCGACCGTCGCGGTGGCGGCCGCGTCGTGCAGCAGCCGGGTCGGCACCTCGCCCGTCAGGGCGGCGCGCTCCAGCACGCCGACCGGCGCCGTGCGGTGGCTCAGTCCAACGACGAGAAGACTCATGCCCGCCCCCTGGTCCCACGGTTCTCGATCATGCGGGCATCACCGCGGAGCGATCTCCGTCGCCGCCCTTGGCGGACTTGCCCTTGCCCTGCTCGGGCTGCTCCTTGGCCGCGGACTCGGCGGTGCCGCGGCCCTTTCCGCTGCCGCCGGCCGCGCGGCGCAGCTTGGCGGCGGCCGCACGGACCGGGCCCGGGGCGCGGTCCAGCACCGACTCGGGCTGGTCGGGCTCCTCGCCGGCCTTGCGCTGCTCGTGGAAGGCCAGGATCTGCAGCTCGATGGAGAGGTCCACCTTGCGCACGTCCACGCCGTCCGGGACGGTCAGCACGGTCGGGGCGAAGTTGAGGATGCTGGTGACGCCGGCCTCGACGAGCCGGTCGCAGACCTGCTGGGCGGCGCCCGGCGGGGTGGTGATCACGCCGATCGAGACGTGCTGGCTCTCGACGATCGACTCCAGCTCGTCCATGTGCCGCACCGGCAGGCCGGCCGCGCTGCTGCCGACCACGTTCGGGTCGGCGTCCAGCAGGGCCGCCACCCGGAAGCCGCGGGAGGCGAAGCCGCCGTAGTTGGCGAGGGCGTGGCCGAGGTTCCCGATGCCGACGATGACGACCGGCCAGTCCTGGGTCAGGCCGAGCTCGCGGGAGATCTGGTAGACGAGGTACTCGACGTCGTAGCCGACGCCGCGGGTGCCGTAGGAGCCGAGGTAGGAGAAGTCCTTGCGCAGCTTGGCCGAGTTCACCCCGGCCGCGGCGGCCAGCTCCTCGGAGGAGACGGTCGGCACCGAGCGCTCGGATAGCGCGGTGAGCGCCCGCAGGTAGAGGGGCAGGCGGGCGACGGTCGCCTCCGGGATGCCCCGGGCACGCGAGGGTCGGCGCGCGGCGCCCTGCTCGGGCGTCTGCGAACTGCTCTGTGGTGATCGGCCGATTGCCACGGTGCTCCTGTGGGTGAAGCTGGGCTTAGGCAGCCAGGCTATGCGTTTGTGAACGTGTGCACAAAGATGGTGTCCGATTTGTCCCCGCACAGTGATGCGCATCACGCCGTCGACCCCATAGCACCGCGGTCCGACAGCACCACTGCCGGGGCAGGTACCCCGGGCAGCCACGGACCATACGGCGCCTCCCGCCGCATCAACGGGACGGGCGCCCCGGAGGGCCTGGAGCGGGCCCGGCCCAGCCTCGGCCACGGCACCCGCGCCGCCTCCCGCAGCGGGC
Organism: Kitasatospora sp. NPDC101176; assembly: GCF_044768035.1. Lineage (NCBI taxonomy): Bacteria > Bacillati > Actinomycetota > Actinomycetes > Kitasatosporales > Streptomycetaceae > Kitasatospora > Kitasatospora sp. NPDC101176. Next base: position 216,930 of record NZ_JBIWPA010000009.1, on the reverse strand, counting down.
CCGCCCAGTCGTCCGGCGGGCAGCCCGGCACCCCCGCGCAGTACCGCAGCAGCTCGGCCGTCACCCGGGCGTCGCCCAGCGCCGTGTGCGCCGGGTACCAGCCCAGGCCCGCCGCCTCCACACAGGCCGCCAGGCCGTGGCCGCGGGCCTCCGGGAGGTGGGCGCCGGCCAGCCGCATCGTGCAGAGCAGGGGGACGGGCGGCAGCGGCACGCCGATCCGGGCGAACTCGCGCTCGAGGAAGGCGTGGTCGCAGCTCACGTGGTGGCCCACCAGGACCCGGCCGGCCAGCAGCTCCAGCAGCTGCGGGGCGATCTCCCGGAAGCGCGGGGCGCCCTCGACGTCCGCCTGGTGTATCCGGTGCACGTGGGTCGGCCCGACCGGGCCCAGCGGGTCGAGGAGGGTGGCGAACTCCGCCTCCGGGCGGAGCCCCTCGTCCAGCAGCACCACGGCGATCTCGACCACCCGGTGCCGCCACGGGCTGCGGCCGGTCGCCTCCACGTCCACCACGGCGAAGCCCCCCGCCCCCGACGGGGCTTCGGGCGTCCCAGGGGTCGGACCGGGAAGCATGGCGGCACTCCTCGTGTGCTCAGCCCCCCTCGGGCGCAAACGCGTTCGATCGTAAGCCGACGAAGCGGCCCCGGCCCAAGCCGAACCGGGGTGTCTTTGGCAACGATTCGGCGAAGCGCCCCCGCCGAGTGGCGGGGGCGCGAAGGCGCCGCGGAGGGCCGGTCAGCCGCCGAGCGCGGCGCGCAGGCGGCGCTCGTCGACCCGCCAGAAGTCGTGCTGCCGCCCGTCGATCAGGGTGACCGGGATCTGCTCCCAGTAGCGCCGGTACAGCTCCTCGTCCTGCGTGATGTCCTTCTCCTCGAAGCTCGCGCCCAGCTCGCCCGCCACCCGGACGATCACCTCCCTGGCCTCGTCGCACAGGTGGCAGCCGGGCTTGCCGACCAGGGTCACGGCGCGGTCGGCCGGCGAGGGCCGGGGGCTCTTGTCACGTCGCAGCAGTGGGCTCACCGGGCCATTGTGCGCCCGACCGGCCACCGCCCCGGCCCCGGCCGCCCGCGCCCGGGCCGGCCGGGGGCGCCGCCCGGTGTTCACCGCACGGGCACGCCGCCGTCACGGCCGCTCCTCGCCCGGCTGGCTATGCTCGATGACATGGCCGTGCTCCGAAGGCTCACCCAGGCGAGGCGTTCCCCCAGCGAGCGGACCGCCCTGGCGGGCGAGGCCGCCGCCGAGGCGGCGGAGGCCGCCCTGCGGGCCGAGCCGCAACCGGACGCCGGCACCGGGGGCCCCGCCGCGGAAGGCGCCGAGGACCGCCCCGGGAAGGCCCCCAAGGCGCCGGCCGGGAACCACACCCCCGAGCCGGACGACCCCCGGGCCGCCGCCTTCTTCGACTGCGACAACACCATCCTGCGCGGCGCCGCGATCTTCTACCTCGGCGTCGGCCTCTACCGCCGCGGCTTCCTCACCCGTCGGGACATCGCCCGGTTCGCCTGGCAGCAGGCCTGGTTCCGGCTGAACGGCGCCGAGGACCCGGACCACATCTCGGACGCCCAGCACACCGCCCTCGGCATCGTCGCCGGCAAGAGCACGGCCGACCTGGAGGTGCTCTGCGAGGAGGTCTTCGAGCAGGTCGTCGCCGACAAGATCTGGCCCGGCACCCGCGCCCTGGTGCAGATGCACCAGGACGCCGGCCAGCGGGTCTGGCTGGTCACCGCCGCCCCGCTGGAGGTGGCCAGGGTGATCGCCGGGCGGCTCGGCATGACCGGGGCCCTGGGCACCGTCGCCGAGGCCGAGGGCGGCCGTTACACCGGCCGCCTGGTCGGCGAGCTGCTGCACGGGCCCGCCAAGGCCGCCGCGGTGCGGGCGCTGGCCCGCCGCGAACACCTGGACCTGGACCGCTGCGCCGCGTACAGCGACTCAGCCAACGACATCCCGATGCTCTCGCTGGTCGGCCACCCGTACGTGGTGAACCCGGACGGAGCGCTGCGCCGCCACGCCCGGGCGCAGGGCTGGCGGGTACGGGACTTCCGGACCGGCCGGAAGGCGGCCCGGGTGGGCCTGCCAGCGGCGGTCGCGGTCGGGGTGCTCGCCGGCGCGACGGCCGCCGCGGTGGCCCTGCACCGGCGCCGCAGCTGCGCCTGACGGCTGCTCCCGGCCGCTCCTCCGACCACCTCCTCCTGCCTCCGACCGCCCCCGGGCGGACCTCCCCCGTGCAGGCGACCAGCCGTCAACGGGGGCTCTGACCTGGACCCTCGTACGGGCGAACTGCCGCCCGCCACAGGGCTTTCCGGACGCCATGAGCGAACTTGCAAGCCGGTGACCGGTTCTGATCGTTCGCCAGGCCGGGAAAGTCGGGGGTTGCCGAGCGCCACGACAGGGAAACCGCCCGCCGGACCACCGAATTGGTCACCCTGAGCGCCCGTTCGATCACGTTGAGCCGGATGAACGATGACAGCTTCGGTCAGTGTCAGCCGAATATGCGCGCCAAATGGATCCCAAGCGACCACTTCGACCACACGGTGTAGCTGTCATTGCACAAAGCGTTATTCTCTCCTGGATGCACGTCACCCACGCGCCCCGCTCGAACGGGCGGCGCGGGCGTGCTCTCCGCGCAGGCGGAGGTGATCCGTCCACAGTTCTGCCTCTGGGAGTCCCGTGTACCCACCCGTCCGGAACGACGCGCCTGCACCCTCCCGCCCGTCGTCCGCGCCCCTGCGTCCCCGCACCGGCCTCCGCGGTCGCCCCGCCACCGACCGGCAGATCTCCACCGGCCTGGACCTGCTGCGCAGCCTGCTCCGCAGCCAGCTCTCCGTCTCGCCCCAACTCGTGCCCGCCGGCGTTCCGTTCGGGCAGCCGCAGGCCGCCGGCCTGGCGCTGCGGACCACCGCCGCCGGCTCCACCGGCACCGGCTCGCGCGGCCGCAGCGGCACCGCCGGCGTCGGCCGCGGCCGCACCCGGACGGCACCCAGCCCCGGCTACGAGACCGAGCACAACCCGATCATGGAGCTGGTCGAGCGCGCCCAGGCCGGCGAGAGCGAGGCCTTCGGCCGGCTGTACGACCACTACGCGGACACCGTCTACCGCTACATCTACTACCGGGTCGGCAGCCGGGCCACCGCCGAGGACCTCACCAGCGAGACGTTTCTGCGGGCGCTGCGCCGGATCGGCACCTTCACCTGGCAGGGCCGGGACTTCGGCGCCTGGCTGGTGACCATCGCCCGGAACCTCGTCGCGGACCACTTCAAGTCCAGCCGGTTCCGGCTGGAGGTGACCACCGGCGAGATGCTCGACTCCAACGAGTGCGAGCGCAGCCCGGAGGAGTCGGTGCTGGAGTCGCTCTCCAACGCCGCCCTGCTGGAGGCGGTGCGCCGGCTCAACCCGCAGCAGCAGGAGTGCGTCACGCTCCGCTTCCTGCAGGGGCTCTCGGTGGCCGAGACCGCCCGGATCATGGGCAAGAACGAGGGCGCCATCAAGACCCTCCAGTACCGCGCCGTGCGAACCCTGGCCAGGCTGCTGCCGCCGGACGCGCGGTGAGGCGGCGGTGCCGGTGACCGCGGGCGGCATAGCGGAGGACGGGCCGGCCGGCCCGTCACCATCCGTGCGCGACCGACACGTCCGGGTGAACGGTCGGTCCGATGATCAGCCGTGCGTAACCCACCGCCCGCACCACTCGTTGGCCAGCGTGCAAGCCCCCACCAGGCGTGCGGTCAAGCCGAATTGCGACCTGTCACCCGATGGAGTGGCTTTGGCCCGCCGAGGCAACCGTCCGGCAGGCCGGGGTGTCGACAACGACGAAGGGAGGTGTGGCCCGTGACGGCAAACGTGCTGGAGCACCGACGGGCGAAGGCCTTCGCCGAGGCGCTGGAGGCCCACCAGGCGGAGCTACGCGGAGCGGACGACGCCGAATCGGCCACCACCGCTGCCGGCGGCTCCGGTTCGGCCACGACGGCCGAACTGGTCGGGCTGACCGACGTACTGGGAGCCCTGCCCGGACCGGCCCTGGACCGGGAGGTCCGGACCGTCCAACGCGCCCAGCTGATGGCCGCGTTCGAGCAGGCCTTCGCCGGCGGAGGGGGCGCGGCGGTGCCCCGCCAGCGCCGGCACCGGGCGATCCGGACGGCACCGCGCGGCCGCTGGAGCCGCCGGTTCGCGATCGGCGGACTGGTCGCCGGGCTCGCCGTCGGCAGCCTCGCCGGCGCCGCCGCGGCCAGCTCCAACGCCCTCCCCGGGGACACGCTGTACGGCATGAAGCGCGGCCTGGAAGGGCTGCGGCTCGACCTCGCGGACACCGACTCCGAACGCGGCGAACTGCTGCTCGACAACGCCGCCACCCGGCTCGGCGAGGTCAGGACGCTGGTCGGCCACGGCGACCAGGGCAGCACCCTCAGCCCGGGCACCGTCGAGCGGGTCCGGCGCGCGCTGGACGACATGCACGCCGACGCCCTCAAGGGCCGCGAGCTGCTCCGCTCGGTCTACCGCAGCAACGGCTCGCTCGACCCGATGCGCGCCCTGGCCGGCTTCGCCCACGACGAGGACGGCCGCTGGGCCGAACTGGAGGGGCAGCTGCCGGTCCAGCTCACCCAGCAGGCCCACCTGGTGAGCCAGCTCTTCGACGACATAAGCGAGGACGTCGCGCCCCTGCGCCTGGTCCCGCCCGCCACCAAGAACGGCGGGAAGACCGGCACCGGAGCGGGCGGCGGCACGGCCGGACCGACCGGCGGCGCACCCGCCGACACCACGGCCGGCGACCCGGGCACCGCGCCCGACACCGGACCGGCCCAGAAGGGCGGCACCGGGGCGAGCGGCGGCGCGGGCCGCCCCGGCGGCACCGAGCGGGCCCCGGCCAGCAGCGGGGCCAGCACCCCCGGCGGCAACGGCGCCAAGGGCGGCGGACTGCCCAGCACCCTGCCCACCAGTGCCCCGGACGCCGTCAACGGGCTCGTCGGAGACCTCACCAGCGGGCTCACCGGCGGCAAGCCCTCGCCCAGCGCCGACCCGGCCCCGCCGCAGGTGCCGCAGCCGCCCACCGGCACGCCCAGCGCCCCGGTCAGCGGCCAGCCCCAGGGCGTCGAGGTGCCCCCGCTGATCCCGGGCCTGCTGCCCGGACTGCGGATCCTCGGCGGCTGACCGAACGGCATCGAGGGCCCCGGCGATCCCCGCCGGGGCCCTCGGTCGTGCCGTCCGCGCCGTTCACCGGCCCCCGGGCGGCGGGGTCAGAAGAACACCGAGCGGCGCTGCACCAGCAGCTTGTAGAGCGTGTGCTGGATGGTCTCGCGCACCTCGTCGGCCAGGTCGAAGACCAGCATCGGGTCATCCGCCGCCTCCGGCGGGTACCCGTCGGTGGCGATCGGCTCGCCGAACCTGATGGTCCACTTGGTCGGCAGCGGCAGCACGCCCAGCGGCCCCAGCCACGGGAAGGTCGGGGTGATCGGCACGTACGGCAGGCCCAGCAACCGGGCCAGCGTCTTCACGTTGCCGATCATCGGGTAGGTCTCCTCGGCCCCGACGATCGAGCAGGGCACGATCGGCACCCCGGCCCGCAGCGCCGAGGAGACGAACCCGCCGCGGCCGAACCGCTGCAGCTTGTACCGCTCGGCGAAGGGCTTGCCGATGCCCTTGAAGCCCTCCGGCCAGACCCCGACCACCTCGCCGCGCTCCAGCAGCGCCTGGGCGTCCTCGTTGCAGGCCAGCGTGTGGCCGGCCTTGCGGGCCAGCTCGTTGACGCCCGGCAGGACGAACACCAGGTCCGCGGCGAGCATCCGCAGGTGCCGGCGCTGCGGGTGGTGGTCGTGGATGGCGACCTGGGTCATCAGGGCGTCCAGCGGAATCGTCCCGGAGTGGTTGGCGACGATCAGCGCGCCGCCCTCCGCCGGGATGTTCTCGACGCCCTGGACGTCGATCCGGAAGTACTTCTCGGCCAGCGGACGCAGCAGTCCGAGCAGCACCTCCTCGGTGAGCTCCCGGTCGAAGCCGAACTCGTCCACCTCGTAGTCGCCGGTGATCCGGCGGCGCAGGAAGGCCAGCCGGTCCGCGGCCCGGCCCTCCCAGCCCTTGCCGAACAGCCGGGTGGCGGCCGGACCGAGCTGTCCGGACAGCGCCCCGCCGACCGCGTCGGCGAGGCGGTCGGCCAGCCCGGGCCCCTCGGGCGCGGTCCAGCTGGGGGCGGACTCGATCGGGATGACCCTCGCCTCGCCCGGCGCGTTCTCGGCTGCGGCACTCATCGCGGGTTCAGCTCCTCGGTGGACGGGGGCGGTCGGTACGGGTCCGCTCGCCGGAGGCCCGCTCCGGGCCGAGCAGGCCCGCCAGCCGGTCGGTGACGGCGGCGAGCCGCTCGGGCGGCAGCAGGCCGGGCCGCTGCGCGGCGGCGAAGTCGGCGAAGGCCTCCGTGGTGGTGAAGGCCGGGCGGTAGCCGAAGGTCTCGCGCAGCCGGGTGGTGTCCACCACGCGGCCGTGGGTGAGCAGCCGCAGCTGTTCCGGCGAGACGTCGACCAGTCTGGTCTGCCGGGCCATCCCGGCCATCCAGCTGATCGCGGGCAGCAGCAGCGGCAGCGTCGGCCGGCCGAGCCGCCGGGCGCACTGGGAGAGCAGCAGGACACCCTCCCCCGCCACGTTGAACGTCCCGGTGTTGACGGTGCCCGGAACGGCCTCGCCGGCCGCCCGGCAGAGCACCTCGACGGCGTCGTCCTCGTGGACGAACTGCAGCCGGGGGTCGTAGCCGAGCACCGTCGGCAGCACCGGCAGCGCGAAGTACTCGCTGAGCGGGGTGTCCGCGTGGGGGCCGACGATGTTGGCGAAGCGCAGCACGGTGACCGCGACGTCCGGGCGGCGCCGGGCGAAGCCGCGGACGTACCCCTCGACCTCCGAGGCGTCCTTGGCGAAGCCGCCGCCGGGCGGGTTCTTCGGCTGGATCCGCTCGGTGAACACCGCCGGGTCGCGGGGCGCGGAGCCGTAGACGCCGGTGGTGGACTTCACCACCAGGCGGCGCACCCCGGGGGCCTTCTGGCAGGCGCCGAGCAGCTGCATGGTGCCGATGACATTGGACTCCTTCACCGCGGAGCGGTTGGTGGAGCCCAGACCGGTGGCGCTGACGCTGAGGTGCACCACGGTGTCCACGCCGTGCTCGGCGATCACCCGGGAGACCGCGGGCCGGCGCAGGTCGAGCTGGTGGAAGCGGTACTCGGCGGCGGGCCCGTCCGGCTCCTCGACCGGCAGCCCGGGCGGCTGCACGTCCACGCCGACCACCAGGTCCACCCCCGGTCGGCGGCGGAGCTCGGCGGCGAAGCGGGCACCGAGATGGCGCGCCACGCCGGTGACGAGTACGACCACGCCCACGGTGCTGCACCCCATTCCCAGAAGCCGAGCGGCCTGCGTGCACCGTACCGCGCCGCCGGGCCGGGCCGTGAAACGACACCGCCCGCCCGGGCCGCGAGGGCCTGGGCGGGCGGTGGAAGCGCCTGGCGCGCTGAGCGCGGCCGGGGGCGCTTACTTCTTGTTGCGACGCTGAACGCGAGTCCGCTTCAGAAGCTTGCGGTGCTTCTTCTTGGCCATACGCTTGCGACGCTTCTTGATGACAGAGCCCACGGAACAACCCTCGCTCACTGAGACTCTCGCCCGTGACGAGACGGAGTCCATACGACTGACGGAGGGCCTAGCCTACCGTCCACGGGGCCAGGGCCGTAATCGTGGTCCCCGTGACCGGGAAACACGCGGAAAATCTGCGGCGAACGGGGGCCGGATCCGCGGTCGCGGACCCGGCCCCCGCCGCCCTCGGTCTACGCGCTCTCGAGCCGCACGTAGGACTCCTTGAGGTACTCGTGCACCGCCTGCTGGGGCACCCGGAAGGACCGTCCGACCCGGATGGCCGGCAGCTCTCCGCTGTGCACCAGGCGGTACACCGTCATCTTGGACACCCGCATGACCGAGGCAACCTCCGCCACGGTCAGGAAGACGACTTCCTGCAGGGGACGCTCGCCGGAACTCATGACCATCACCCGACCCTTACCCGTGTGCAAGGCACCGGCTTCCCCTCCGGTGACTCCACCGGCACACGTGTATCCCCAGAGTAGTTATGGGTGGTACCAGTGGGAAGAGGGGAGGTGCAGTCCTCGTACGGTGAGAGATAGGACTGTTGCAGTACGTAGTCACTCGGCGGATCGCCGGAGCGCCCGTACGCAGGGCGGGAGCCGGCGGACCGGTTTCAGGCCAGCAGGCCGTGGTGGGGGAACACTGCTCGGCGGCTGGCCAGGATGGCCTGATCGAGCCGGTCGGCCGGATCGTAACCCGCGTCGAAGTCGCGCCAGGCCGGCCGGGCGCCGTCGGTCATCCGCAGCGGGGCCGGGCGGCGGGTGCGGTGGTAGACCTCGGCGCGCCAGGCCTCCGGGGTCTCGGTGGCCGGGTCGACGGGCCGCCCGGCGGCGGTCGCGACGAGATGGGTCCAGCTGCGCGGCACGACGTCCACGACGGCGTAGCCGCCCCCTCCGGTGGCGATCCAGCGGCCGCCGGTGAGCCGGTGGGCCAGCCCGTGCAGCTCCTCGGCGATCAGCCGCTGCGCGTCCACGGTGACGGCCAGGTGGGCGAGCGGGTCCTCCAGGTGGGTGTCCGCGCCGTGCTGGGTGACCAGCACCTGCGGCCGGAAGGCGGCGAGCAGCTCGGGCACCAGGGCGTGGAAGGCGCGCAGCCAGCCCGCGTCGCCGGTGCCGGCCGGCAGCGCGAGGTTGGCGGCGGTGCCGGGGGCGTCGGGGCCGCCGGTCTCGGTGGGCCAGCCGGTCTGCGGGAAGAGCGTGGCGGGGTGCTCGTGGAGCGAGACGGTGAGCACCCGGGGGTCGTCCCAGAAGACCTGCTGGACGCCGTCGCCGTGGTGGACGTCCACGTCGACGTAGGCGACCCGTTCGGCGCCGAGTTCGAGCAGCCGTGCGACGGCCAGCGCCGGGTCGTTGTAGACGCAGAAGCCGGAGGCCTTGGCGGGCATCGCGTGGTGCAGCCCGCCGGCGAAGTTCACCGCGTGCGGGGTCTCCCCGCGCCAGACTGCGTCGGCGGCGGCCACGGACTGGCCCGCGATCAGCGCGGAGGCCGAATGGACCGCCGGGAAGGCCCAGTTGTCGTCGGTGCCGAGCCCGTGCCGGGGGTCCGACAGCTCGGGGTGGGCGGCGGCGTGCTTGACCGCCTCCACGTACTCCCGGGTGTGCACCAGGTGCAGGGTGGACTCGCCGGCCGGCGGTGCGGCCCGGACGGTCACCCCGGGCCCGGCGTCCAGGCCGAGGGCCTCGACGAGGCGCATGGTGAGCGCCAGCCGGGTCGGGTCCATCGGGTGGCCGGGGCCGAAGTCGTAGGCGGTGACGGCCTCGTCCCAGAAGAGGTGCAGGCCGCAGGGGGTGTCACGCTCGGCTTCGGGCATGGCCTCCACCGTAGTGGGTGGGGGTGGCCGGGCCGCCCGCGGGGCGCGCCGGGGCGGCGGACGCGGCGCTGGTCACGCGGTGCACGTACGGCAGGTGCGGTGCGCGCGTGCGGCAACGGTGGAGGTGATTTGTTGAGGCGGTACAGACAAGAGCTGTGCGAGTACCTATGCTCTCCGCCATGAAGCCATTCAGCGTGCAACGCCTTGGGGTAATTCTCGCTGCAATACTGGGACTTGGTGTGTTCTTTGCCGCCCAACCGGCCTCCGCCACGGTCAACGGGACCAACTTCAGCGTCGACAAGTCGACCGCGAAGGCCGGTGACCAGCTGACCCTGACGCTGGCCCTCACCAACAACGAGACCAGCGACATCTACTTCGCCTACGAGTCCATCCAGCCGACCTGGCCGGCCAACCAGCTGAACGGTGCCTTCACCGTCACCGGCTGCGCCGGCGACACCGTCGACTGCACGACCAGCGGGAACAGCGCCAGCTTCCACTTCAACGCGCCGATCGTGCCGGGTGCCACCAAGACCGTCACGCTCACCGTCAAGATCACCGACACCCCGCCGTGGGACGCCACCACGCCGTACACGGTGAACTGGGCGCCTTACGTCTACTACGAGTTCGGCCAGGTGGGCGGCACCTCCACCGCCCAGGACCAGGGCTGGGCCTACGGCACCGCCAGCCTGGCGACCACGATCCTGGGCTGATCCCGCCCGCCCTTGCCCGCCCCGCCCCCGTCCCCGCCCTCAGCCGGCGGGGGCGGGGGCCAACGCCGGTGCCGGCGAGAACCGCTCGGCCAACGGCAGCACGGCGAGCACCAGCAGCATCGGGGCGAGCAGCGCCCAGCGGTACGAGCCGGCGTCCGCCAGCGCCCCGACCAGCGGCGAACCGATCAGGAACCCCACGTAGTTGAAGAGGTTCAGCCGCGCCACCGCGGCGTCCGAGTCGGCCGGGAACAGCCGGCCGCCGGCCGCGAACACCTGCGGGATGATCGCGCAGATGCCGAAGCCCAGCACGGTGAACCCGGCGATGCCCGCCCAGGGCGCCGGCGCCGCGGCGGCCAGCGCGAAGCCGAGCGCGGCCAGCCCGGCACCGGCCCGGACCACCCCGACCGCGCCCCAGCGCTGCACCGCGCGGTCGCCCAGGGCCCGGCCGAGCAGCATCGCCACCATGTAGCCGAGGTAGGAGAGCTTGGCGACGTCCTCGGCGCTGCCCAGGCCGTCGGTCAGGTACTTGACGCTGTAGTTGGAGACCGAGGCGTCCGCGATGTACGCGAACGCCATCGCCAGGCAGAGCGGCAGCAGCGGCCGCCAGGGGATGGAGCGGGCGGCGGCCTCGGCGGCCTCCCGGACGGCGTCGCCGAGTTCGACCGGCCCGGCGAACCTGGTACCGGTCAGCAGGGCCAGCGGGGCGATCACCGCGGCGGCGGTGCCGAACAGCACCGGCAGGCCCAGGTCGTAGTGCGAGCCCAGCCCGGCGACCGCCGCACCCACGATGCCGCCGAGGCTGAACGCGGCATGGAAACCGATCATGATCGACCGGCCGTAGCGGTGCTGCAGCCCCACCCCCAGCATGTTCATGCTGGCGTCCAGCGCCCCGACCAGCAGCCCGAACGCGCCCAGCGCGAGGGCGAGTTGCCAGAGCGAGCCGCCGAGCCCGGCACCCGCGAGGCTGAGGCACACCAGCGGCTGGACCACCCGCAGCACGGCCCGGGCACCCGTGCGCTTCACCAGCTGTTCGGAGGTGATCGAGCCGACCCCGGCGAGGACCGGCACGGCGGCCAGGAAGACCGGCAGCATGCCGTCGCTCAGCCCGTACCGGTGCTGGATCTCCGGGATGCAGGTCACCAGCAGGGCGAAGGTGACGCCCTGGAGCAGGAAGCTCACGGCGAGCGCGGCCCGCCCGGCGCGCAGGGCGGGCGGTGCCGCGGGCGGGGCCCCGGGGGGTGTCTCGGGTGTCGCGGGTGGCGCCTCACGCATGCGGGACCTCGCTACCGGCCGGTACGACGATGTTGGCGAGAGCGTAGGGGGTGGGCCGCGATTGCGGGAGGGGTCGCGCAGGGACTTTCCGTGCACGGGGCCGCGCAGGGGCCTTCCGTGCACGGGGCCGCACAGCGACCTTCCGCGCACCGGGCCGCGGCGGGCCCCGGCGCGGACTCGGCGCCCCCGGGGCGCGCCTCGTGGACCTCGCCCCGGCGGTGATCCGCGGGACGCGTCCCGGGTCCGGCTACTTCCCGCCGGAGGCGAGCTCCCGGGAGCGGTCCCGGGCCGCCTCCAGGGCGCCCAGCAGCGCGGCCCGCACCCCGTGGTTCTCCAGCTCCCGGATGGCCGCGATGGTGGTGCCGGCCGGCGAGGTGACCGCCTCGCGCAGCTTCACCGGGTGCTCCCCGGAGTCCCGCAGCATCACCGAGGCGCCGATCGCGGACTGCACGATCAGGTCGTGCGCCACCTGCCGGGGCAGACCGAGCAGGATGCCCGCGTCGGTCATCGCCTCGACCAGGAAGTAGAAGTAGGCCGGCCCGGAGCCGGACAGCGCGGTGGCCGCGTCCTGCTGGGACTCCGGCAACCGCAGCGCCTTGCCGACCGAGCTGAAGATCTCCTCGGCGCGCTCCAGGTGCTCCTCCGTCGCGTGCGAGCCGCCGGAGATGACGCTCATCCCCTCGTCCACCAGGACGGGCGTGTTGGGCATCACCCGGACCACCGGGGTGCCGGCCGCCAGCCGCTCCTCGAACCAGGCGGTGGGGACGCCCGCCGCGGCCGAGATCACCAGCCGGTCCGCGGCGACGTGCGGCGCCAGCTCCTCCAGCAGGCTGCCCATGTCCTGCGGCTTGACGGCCAGGATCAGGGTGTCGGCGAGCTTCGCCGCCTCGGCGTTGGAGACCGCCGCCACGCCGTGGCGGGCGGCCAGTTCGGCGGCGCGCTCGGGGCGGCGGGCGGTCACCAGGACGTCCGCCGGGTCCTTGCCGGCCCGCAGCAGACCGGAGAGCAGGGCCTCGCCGATCTTGCCGGTGCCCAGGAAGGCGATCTTCTGTCCGTGTGCTGCGCTGGCGCCCATGGCTGCTCCTTACCCTCGGTACTGCGGCCATCCTCGCACCGTGCGGGGGCGGCCGCGGGGACCGTCCAGCCCGTGGTCCGCCCACTCCGGTGGTCGGCACCCGGCCACCGGCGCACCGCCGCACCGCCGCACCGCCGGCCACCGGCCACCGGCCACCGGCCGCCGGCCGCCGCCGGCCGCCGCCCCGAGCCGACCCCTCAGGGGAAAGTCCGGGGCATCCCCTATGGCCTCCGCGTCCGCGCGGGCGCACCGTGGAGCCATGGCACACGACGAAATGTCCCGACGTGAGAACCGGCAACTCGCCGTCGCCTCGGCGGCCGTGGGCCCGTGGCGGACCGCCGCGGGGGTCGGTGCGGTGGTGGGTGCGACCGCCCTGGGGATCGACGCGATCTCCGGGGACTGGTCACTGGGCATGCTGGCCGGGCCGGCCGGCTGGGCCCTGTTCTTCTTCTTCCTGGTCGGCACCGTCGGCGGGCAGCTGCGCCGCGACACCGGTGACCGCCGGCTGCGCCGCTGGTCGAACGAGCACCCGTGGCGGGCCGCCCTCCCGGCGGCCGGCGGGCTCCTCGTGCTGGACGTGCTGGCGCAGTGGTTCCTCGGCGACTCCAGCCTGTTCGGCGCCTTCTTCCTGGCCCTGCTGCCGGCCGGCGTCCTGCTGGCCGTCGCCGGGGTCGTGGGGTCGGTGAAGCAGGCCCGCGGCAAGGACTGACACCGGCACAGACCGGGGCAAGAAGGGGTGAAACGCCACGCCTCGCACACGCGTTCACCACATGGTGTGCCCCCGATCGACGAATCGTCACCGCCCGTCGTCATACTGGCGCGATGCCGATAGCCGAAGATCCGGAACCGCGCCCCGCCGAGGGCCGCGAGCCGGGCGGGTCCGACCCGTCCGGAGCGGGCGGGAAGGACCCGTTCGCCGACCTCGTCCTGGACGAGGAGTTCATCAAGGGCGCCACCGTCCAGGAGCAGTCCGGGCGCACCCGGATGCTGGCCGCCCGGTGGAAGCACACCCCGCCGGTCGATCCGGGCGGCCGCCGCTCCGTCAACGACGGCCCGGCGAAGGCGGCCGGCCGCAGGTTCGGCCGCAAGCCGAAGGCCCCGGCCCTCGATGCCTGGGGCAATCCGCGCCCGCGCCGCCGGCCGGAGTGGCGCGCGCCGCTCTACGTCGTCCTCACCATCGCCGTGCTGCTCGCCGCGCTCAACATCGACGGGCTGCGCAGCTGGTACGACACCCGCTACGGGAACGGCTCCGGCAACGGGCCGGCCGCCGCCCGCACCCCGGCCGCCCCCGTCGCCCCGGAGACGGCGAAGCCCACCGCCGCCCCCTCCGCGGCCGCCGACCAGCAGCCGACCGTCGACCACCCCTGGAAGGGCTCCCCCGTGGAGGGCTGGCCGACCTCGATGGACGACTTCAAGCCCGTGGACGAGCCGGCCGCGACCGGCGTGTTCGGCGCCGACCAGGTCGCCGCCCAGGTCGCGCTGGTGAAGGGCTACCTCGCCGCGGCCAACATGGACCCCAAGGTCATCGGCGGCGCCCGGCCGGACGCCGCGCTGGCCATGCTGGAGCGGGACCAGCAGGACGACCTGAACGCGGCGCTGGCCAAGCCGTCCGAGGAGCACGACCCCACCAGGGACTTCGCCCGCTTCGACCCGCGCGAGGCGATCCTGGCGACCGACACCGTCAAGGTGCAGGGCCGGATCACCGTCGAGGGCGACGGCGACAAGGGCGTCCTGGTGCACACCGACTTCACCTACGTGTACGCCCTGCGCCCGGGCCCGGAGGCCGCCCAGCGGGCCGCCTCCCCCCGGCCCGCGCCGAGCGCTCCCCCGGCGACGAAGCAGCCGGCCGCGCCGTCCGGCGGCACGGCCAAGCCGGTGGGCCTGGTGCTGCCGGCCGCGGACGTCGCGGGCGACACCTGGACCACCCGCACCATCGTCCGCAAGCAGGAGGACTTCCGCTTCTACGACCCGGCCCGGTACCGGGTCAACCCGAAGAAGCTGAGCTTCGCCAAGTCCTCGTCGGACATCGGCAACAGCGCGTGCGACGTCTACGACGGCTTCCTGCACCCGCAGTTCGACCAGTTCGCGGAGCTCGCCCACCCCGGCTCCACGCCGACCGGGCCGGCCACCGACCCCTACGACCGGACGAAGGACATCCAGGAGAGCGCCGCCTGCGGCACCCTCAGCCGGAACTGACCGCTCAGCGCCGGCGCTTGCCCCGGCCCGGCGCCCCGGCGCCGGGCCGGCCGCTGCGGTCGGCCCGGCGCTTGCCGTACTGGGCGAGGGCCCGCTCGTGGGCGGCCCGGTTGACCGCCTCGCCGGGGGCCTCGGTGAGGCTGCGGACGAAGTAGGCGAGCAGCGAGCCGACCCCGCCGATCAGCCAGACCGCGCCGAGTGAGCGGTCCTCCGTCATCCAGCCGGTCAGCCGGTCCTTGCCCTCCGTGAGCACCTTCCAGGTGCGCAGCGCGGCCATCAGCGAACAGATCGCGATGGCCGCGGTCAGCAGCCCGTTGAGGAAGCCGCCGCCGTCGGAGAGGGCGACGCCCTCGACGCCGAGGCGCAGCGCGAACGCACCGGCCGCCGCGGCGACCAGCGCACCGGCCGACACCGCGACGCGGCGCAGCCAGTAGCCGTTGTCCCGCTCGACCCAGCTGGTGCCGAACCAGCGGATCGGGTCCGGCTCGGGGGCGCCGACGGGCTGGGGGGCGGGGGCGGGGGGCTGCTCGTTCACGGGGTCGATTATCCCCCGGACGCCGGAAGCGGCGGAGGAGCCGTCCCGGACTGCGGGACGGCTCCTCCGCCGTCGTCGTCGGGCCGGGCCCGGACGGCTGCCGGGCGGCCGCCCGGCAGCGGGCTCAGCCCAGCTTGCTCACGTCGCGCACGGCGCCCTTGTCGGCGGAGGTGGCCATCGCCGCGTAGGCGCGCAGCGCCTGGCTGACCTGGCGGTCGCGGTTCTTCGGGCGGTAGCCGCCGCCGGCCTCCAGCGCGCGGCGGCGCTCGTCCAGCACCTCGGCGGGCACCTCCAGGGAGATCCTCCGGCCCGGGATGTCGATGGCGATGGTGTCGCCGTCCTCGACCAGGGCGATCGTCCCGCCGGAGGCGGCCTCCGGGGAGGCGTGGCCGATGGACAGGCCCGAGGTGCCGCCGGAGAAGCGGCCGTCGGTGACCAGCGCGCAGGCCTTGCCCAGGCCCCGGCCCTTGAGGAAGGAGGTCGGGTAGAGCATCTCCTGCATGCCCGGACCGCCCTTGGGGCCCTCGTAGCGGATGACGACGACGTCGCCCTCCTTGACCCGCTTGGCGAGGATCGCCTCGACCGCGTCCTCCTGCGACTCCACGACGACGGCCGGGCCGCTGAACGTCCAGATCGACTCGTCGACGCCGGCGGTCTTCACGATGCAGCCGTCCTCGGCGAGGTTGCCGTACAGGACGGCGAGGCCGCCCTCCACCGAGTAGGCGTGCTCGACGCTGCGGATGCAGCCCCCGGCGGCGTCGGTGTCCAGCGATTCCCAGCGCTCGGACTGCGAGAAGGCCTCGGCGGAGCGGACGCAGCCGGGCGCGGCGTGCCACAGCTCGACGGCCTCCGCGGACGGCGAACCGCCCCGCACGTCCCAGGTCTTGAGCCACTCGGCGAGCGAGCCGGAGTGCACCGTGTGGACGTCCTCGTTGAGCATCCCGCCGCGGTACAGCTCGCCGAGGATGGCCGGGATGCCGCCGGCCCGGTGGACGTCCTCCATGTAGTACGAGCCGTTCGGCGCGACCTTGGAGAGGCAGGGCACCCGGCGGGAGACCGCGTCGATGGCCCGCATGTCGAAGTCCAGCTCGGCCTCCTGGGCGGCGGCGAGCAGGTGCAGGATGGTGTTGGTCGAGCCGCCCATGGCGATGTCCAGAGCCATGGCGTTCTCGAAGGCCGCGCGGGTGGCGATCGCGCGCGGGAGCACCGAGGCGTCGTCCTGGCCGTAGTGGCGGTTGGTGATCTCGACGACGGTCCGGCCGGCGGCCTCGTAGAGGGCGCGGCGGGCGGTGTGGGTGGCGAGCACCGAGCCGTTGCCGGGCAGCGAGAGGCCGATGGCCTCGGTGAGGCAGTTCATCGAGTTGGCGGTGAACATGCCGGAACACGAGCCGCAGGTCGGGCAGGCGTTCTCCTCGATGATCGCGATGTCCTCGTCGGAGACGTTCTCGTTGACGGCCTGCGAGATCGCGTCGACCAGGTCGAGCTTGCGCACCGTGCCGTCCACCAGGGTGGCCTTGCCGGCCTCCATGGGCCCGCCGGAGACGAAGACGGTCGGGATGTTGAGGCGCAGCGCGGCCATCAGCATGCCCGGGGTGATCTTGTCGCAGTTGGAGATGCAGATCAGCGCGTCGGCGCAGTGCGCGTTGACCATGTACTCGACCGAGTCGGCGATCAGGTCGCGCGAGGGCAGCGAGTAGAGCATGCCGCCGTGGCCCATCGCGATGCCGTCGTCCACGGCGATGGTGTTGAACTCGCGCGGGATGCCGCCCGCCTGCTTGATCGCCTCGGAGACGATCCGGCCGACCGGCTGCAGGTGGGTGTGGCCGGGCACGAACTCGGTGAAGGAGTTGGCGACCGCGATGATCGGCTTGCCGAAGTCCTCGCGGGCTACGCCGGCGGCCCGGAGAAGCGCCCGGGCGCCTGCCATGTTGCGACCGTGGGTGACCGTACGGGACCTCAGCTCGGGCACTGTGCTCCACTCCTTCGGGGCTGTCGCCGGCGCCCCGCTGGTGGGAGGGTGCGGGGGCCGCTGTGGCTACGAGCCTACGCCCGCGGTCCAGGCGGCGGACGGCCCGTCCGCGATGCGGTCAGGCGGACGGGCCGTTCGGGGGTGTGCGGGGCGGGGCCGTTCGGGGGGTGGGGGTGTGGGGCGGGCCCTTCGGAGGTGTGCGGGGCGGGGGTGTGGCCAGGGCGCCGGGGTGGGCCGGGTCAGGCCGGGGTGTCCGGGGTGATCGCCACCGCCAGCTCCAGGGCGTAGCGCTCGACCAGCCGGCCGTCCGGGAACTCCGCGGTCATCGCGACCCGCTCGGCTTCCAGCAGCGGCGCGCGCTCCTCGGGCCCGAGGGAGGCCATGAACGAGCGGGAGGTGAGGTCGGCCAGCACCTCGTCCACGGTGACCCTCCGCCCCCAGCGCAGCACCGCGCGCTCGACCCTCAGGCCGGCCGCCGCGAAGTGGGCGACGTGACCGGCGACCCCGCCGTAGCCGTGGTAGCGGTCCCCCAGCGCCGCGGTCATCCGCTCGACCCGGGCCCGGACCCACGGCACGGTCTCGTCCGGGATGTTCCACCAGGCGGCCAGGGCGCCACCGGGCCGCAGCACCCGGACCGCCTCGGGGACGGCCAGTTCGGGGCGGGTCCAGTGGAAGGCCTGGGCGTAGGTGACCAGGTCGGCGGAGCCGTCGTGGAACGGCAGTTCGTCGCCGCCGGCCCGGACCAGCGGCAGCCCCGGCGACGAGGCCAGGAACTGGGCGGCCATGCCCGCGCTGGGCTCCACCGCGACGACGTCCGCCCCGCGGGCGGCGAGCAGGCGGGTGGCGATGCCGGTGCCGGCGCCGACGTCCAGGACCCGGGCGCTCTTCAGGCTGCGGCCGGACAACCGCTCCACCGCGTCGAACAGCTCCTCCGGGTAGCCCGGCCGGCCGCGGCCGTACTCGACGGCGACCCCGCCGAAGCTCCGCGCCGCCTCCAGCCGCCCCTGATCCTGGCCCCGGCCCTGGTGCTGATCCTCCGTCATGGCTTCCCCTCCGCACGGTGGTTCGCGCCCTCACGAGCGCGGTCTCTCAGCGTACGCGCGACGGGGTGGCCAGGTGCAGGCGGGTGAAAGCCAGGGCCTCGGCCAGATCGGCCTCGCGTTCGGCGGGCGACGCGGAACGCCGGGTGTTGACCTCCAGCACCACGTGACCGTCGAAGCCGGTGCGGGCCAGGTGCTCCAGCAGCTCGGCGCAGGGCTGCTTGCCGCGGCCGGGGATCAGGTGCTCGTCCTTGCCCGAGCCGCTGCCGTCGGCCAGGTGGACGTGCGCCAGCCGGTCGCCCATCCGCTCGACCATGGCGAAGGTGTCGATCCGCGAGGTCGCGACGTGCGAGAGGTCGATGGTGAAGTGCCGGTACTCCTCGTCGGTGACGTCCCAGCCGGGCGCGTAGGCCAGCACCTCGCGGTCGCGGTAGCGCCACGGGTACATGTTCTCGACCGCGAAGCGGACGTCGGTCTCGCCCGCCATCCGGTTGATGCCCGTCACGAAGTCCCGGGCGTACTGGCGCTGCCAGCGGAACGGCGGGTGGACCACGACCGCGCTCGCACCGAGCTTCTCCGCCGCCGCCCGGGCCCGGACCAGCTTGGTCCACGGGTCGGTGGTCCACACCCGCTGGGTGATCAGCAGACAGGGCGCGTGCACGGCCAGGATCGGCATCCGGTGGGCGTCGGAGAGACGGCGCAGCGCGTCGACGTCCTGACTGACCGGATCGTTCCAGACCATCACCTCGACCCCGTCGTAGCCGAGCTTGGCGGCCAGCTCGAACGCCACGGCGGTGCTCGCCGGGTACACCGAGGCGGTGGACAGGACCACCTTGGTGTCCGGAATGTGCAGGGTCGGGTGCGGGGGCAGCACCAGCCGGTCGGTGGTGCGCAGCAGCGGGGGGCGGGCGGCGTCGCGCCGGGCGGCCTTGACCGAGCGCACCGACTGGACGGCGGCCTTGGCGGCACCGGCGGCCCGGGCGGTGCGGGTCTCCCGGGGCGCGGCGGTGGCGGCGGCCTTCCGCGTGCCGGGCTTGCGTACACCGGCCTTCTTCGGCTCGGCCTTGCTCGGCTCGGCCTTCGCGAGGGCGGGCTTCGGGGGCTCCGGACTCTTCGGGTCGGCCGCCGTGGGGGCGGGCTTCGCGGGAGCGCCCTTCGTGGGGGCGGGCTTCGTGGGAGCGCCCTTCGTGGGGGCGGGCTTCGCGGGGTCGGACGTCTTCGAGGCCGTCCTCCTGCGCGCGGGCCGCTTCGGCTCCGGGGCCCTGGTCTCCGGGTCCTCGGGCTCCGTCTCGGGACGCCCGGTCCCGGAGTGCTCGGAGCCGGGTGCCTCCGGGCCGGCGGACTTCTCGGCGGCGGGCTTCCGGACGTCGGGCTTCCGAGGGGAGGACCTCTCGGCGGAGGACCTCTCGGCGGAGGACCTCTCGGCGGAGGACTTTCCGCCGGCGGACTTCGCGGCGGCGGACTTCGCGGCGGTGCGCTGAGCCGCCTTCGCGGCCTTGGCGGCCTTCGCCGCGGTGGCGCCCTTGACCGCCTTGCCGAGCCTGCGGCGCGCGCCGTCCGGCCGCGGCTGCCCGTCCCCGGGGGCGCGGTCCTCCGGCGTCCCGTCCTCACCCGCTGGTTGCACCACGGGAGACAGCGTATGCGGACCGCGCTCCGAACGGGACCGTCCTCAGGGGGTGAGCGCCGGGCGGCGGCGGTCGGCGGGGCTGTCCATGGTGTCCAGGCGGCGCAGGATGATGCCCTCGCGCAGCGCCCAGGGACAGACGTCCAGCTCCTCCAGCCCGAAGAGGTCCATGGCGGCGTCGGCGACCAGTGCTCCGGCCAGCAGCTGCTTGGCCCGGCCCTCGGAGACGCCGGGGATCTGCGCCCGCTCGGCGACGGTCATCCCGGCCAGCCGCGGCAGCCAGGCGGACAGCCCGCTGCGGGTGAGCCTGCGGTCCGCGTACGGGCCGGCGTCGGCGGGCGCGGCGCCGGTCATCCGGGCCAGCTGCTTGAAGGTCTTGGAGGTGGCGACGGCGTGCTGGGGAGTGCCGAGTCGGGAGACCTCACCGACGACGGTGCCCATCTCGGCCCGGATGTGGCGTCTCAGCTCGCGCAGCCCGTCCGGGTCCGCCACGTCCCCGGGCAGCCAGCGGGCGGTCAGTCGGCCGGCGCCCAGCGGCAGCGAACAGGCGACGTCGGGCTGCTCGTCCAGGCCGCAGGCGATCTCCAGCGAGCCGCCGCCGATGTCCAGGTTGAGCAGCCGCCCGGAGGACCAGCCGAACCAGCGGCGGACGGCCAGGAAGGTCAGCCTGGCCTCGTCCTGCCCGGAGAGCACCCGCAGCTCCACCCCGGTCTCCGCGGCGACCCGGCCCAGTACCTCCTCGCCGTTGGCCGCCTCCCGGACGGCCGAGGTGGCGAACGGCAGGATGTCGACGACGCCCTTGTCCTCGGCGACCCGCAGCGAGGAGGCGACGTGCCCGACCAGCCGCTCGACACCGGCCTCGCTTATCGCGCCGTCGACGTCCAGCAGCTCGGCCAGACGCAGCTCGGCCTTGTGCGAGTACGCGGGTAGCGGGGCGGCACCCGGATGGGCGTCCACCACGAGGAAGTGGACCGTGTTGGAACCTACGTCGAGTACACCGAGTCGCATAACTCTCCACGCTACGCGATCCGGACCTGGGCGAGACCGGATGTGACCGTATTCGCGCTGGTCCCGGCGGGCACACCGGCGGTGGGGCAGTGCCCGCCGGGCACACCGGGGGCGGATCAGTGGCCTCGGCCGCGCCGGTGGTGGATCAGTGGCCGCCGGGCCCGGGCCGCGGCCCGGTGCGGCAGTTGGCGTCCGCCCAGCGCCGGGCCGGGCCCGGGGTGTCGGTGATCAGGCCGTCGGCGTCCCGGGCGGACATCAGCTGCCAGGACTCCTCGTCGTCGAGCGTCCAGACGTACACCTCGCGGCCCGCCCTGCGCTCGGCGGCGATCCGGGCCGCGGTCGCCAGCGAGGTGTCCAGGGCGATGCCCCGCAACGGCAGGTCACCCGGGTCCTCGGCGATCGCCGAGCCCTGGATCAGCACCACCGGCAGGGCCGGGGCGGCGGCGTGGGCCTGGTGCAGGTGCTCGGCCGAGAAGGAGTAGAGGACCACCTTGGCCCGGCTGGCGGCGGCGATCCGGGCGATCCGGACGACGTCCTCGGCCCGCTGCCACTTGATCTCCATCAGCAGGGTGGCGTTGCTGTCCGAGAGGCGGTCGAGCAGCTCCTCCAGGGTGGGCACCGGCTCGGCGGGGCCCGGCCCGACCGTCACCCGCAGGTCCGCGACCTGGGCGGCGGTCAGGTCGGCGACGGCGCCCTTGCCGTTGGTGGTGCGGTCCACGGTCGGGTCGTGCATCAGCACCGGGACGCCGTCCCGGGTCGTCTGCACGTCGGTCTCCAGCCAGTCGGCACCCTGCTCCAGGGCGGTCTCGAAGGAGGCCATGGTGTTCTCGGGAGCGCTGCGCGGGGCACCGCGGTGACCGATCACCACCGGGGCGTCGCAGGACGGCGTGGCGGCGACGGACCGGGCCTTCAGCGCGGGCGCGGAGGCGCATCCGGCGGCCAGGACCGCGAGGGCGGCGAGGACGGCCGTCTGGGCGGCGCGGGGCTGGGCGGTCACGGCTCGGGGGCTCCGGCTCCTGCTCGGTTCGGTCGGGGGGTGGTTCGGTCGGGGGGCCTGGTTCGGCCGGGGTCTGGTTGGGCGGGGGTCTGGTTGGGCGGGGGTCTGGTTGGGCGGGGGTCTGGTTGGGCGGGGGTCTGGTTCGGCGGGGGTCTGGTTCGGCCGGGGTCTGGTTCGGCCGGGGGTCAGCTGGCGGACGTCGCCGCCCGGTCGGAACGCATCTCATACGACTCGACGGCAGATCATCAAACTGATCCGACAACCCGACGATGCCATCCGGTTCCTCTCAGCCTGGGGCCACCTGGCGGCACGCCGACACCGCGGTGCGGTCCACGTCACCCGGACGAGTGGCCGCTGCGCCGCTCACAGCAGTCCGTCCCACGACTGCTCGACGATGACGGCCCACCAGTTCTCCGGATCGTCGAAGACCGTCCCGTCCACCGCCACCAAGGCCCGCTGCAGGGCCTCCACCGCCGCCCCGGCCGTCACCGGGTCCGACCCGCGCAGGGCGGGAAGCCACCCGGCGAACACCGCCAGGCAGCGGATGAAGGACCGCACGTCCGCGTTGCCGTACCGGGCCGTCCCGTCGTCCGGATCGACGGCCCGGACCGCACCGCTCACCGCGTCGAGCGTGACCAGCGCCCAGCCGTCCGACCCCAGCACCAGCCGCCCCGCCAGCGCCGCCCGCTCCCGCTCGGCAACCCGGGCGCCCCGACCCGCCGCCGCCAGGTGCGCCGCCAGCGGAGGCAGCACGGCGGCGGGGCGCGAACCGTCCCCGACCGCCGCCGCCCCCGGGTGGTACAGGGTGAAGAAGCCCGGCAGCACCGACGGCACACCCACCGTCAGCAACACGGCCGCCGCCTCCCCGGGCAACTCCGCCCGCGCCACGTCCGCCGGATCGAAGCGCTGCACGCCCGCCGCACCGAACCCCGCGGCCAGCCGGGCCGCCAACGCCGCATCCGACTCCACGGGCGCCGGTTCCTTGTGCGCCGACTCCGCGGGCACCGGGAGCGCCGCCCGCGGGAACGGCACCCGGTTCCGCACCGGACCGTCCGGGGGCGCGGGCAACGCCCGCACCGCCGCCGCCCGGTGATCGAACCTCGGACCGTACGGCACCTCGAAGCCCACCCGGACCCGCGGCAGCTCCGCCGCCAGCGCGTGCGCCCAGTAGCCGCCGGGCAGGGCACCCAGCCGCAGATCCGTGCGCACGGCCAGCACGTCCTCGGCCGGGACGCCCTGCTCGCGCAGCCACCACCAGCCGCGCAGCGCCGGGTGCGGCAGGCCGGCCGCCGAACGCAGGGCCAGCGAACGCACCTCGCCCGCGGCGTCCCGGTAGGTCAGCTCGGCCCGGGCGCCCCGACCGGTCGCCGGCGGACGCGCCGGGTCGTACCCGCCGGCGCCCACGAAGTCCCGGTACAGCCCGACCACCTCGTCCACCGGCACGGACGGCCACACCGTGAACCGACCGCTCTCCCGGTCCACCACGGCACACGCCGCCCCGACCTCCTCGGGCGGCCGCCGCTCCCCCGTCCGCGGATCCACCGCGACCTTCGGCGGCTCCGCCCAGACCACCCACCCGAGCTCGAACTCGTGCGCGAGAACCCGCCGCACCGCCCCGGCGCCCTGCGGGAGATCGCCGTTGATCCACCGATGACCCGCCGCCACCGCCTGCGCCCGCGAGATCACGCCGCCACCGCCCCCTCATCTCGACCACGCCGTCGACCCGCGACCCTACGACCCCGCCCATCCCCCCACCACAGCCGCACTCCCCGACCCGCCCCCGCCGAGCCACTCCCCGCCCACTCCCCCGGCACGGAAAGTCGACCCGACCGACTTCCCACGCAGGCCCACCAGGCGCGGAGCCCACCCCCGGAGGAATATGCAGACCGGTCTACCTAAGTCCCCGCACCCCCGGCCCACCCGGGCGATGCCCTGTGCAACACCACGCCGGGCCGGCGCGAACGAGGGGTGAATATGACGGTCGGTCTACATATCCCCAGCGCCGCCCCACCGACCCGCGCCCAGGAAGTCGACCTGCCCGACTTCCCACGCAGGACCACAGGGTGGGACCAGCAAGGAATATGACGGTTGGTCTACATATTCACCCCAGCGGCAAGCGCACCAATCCGTACGCAGGAAGTCGACTCCGCCGACTTTCAACTCCACACTCACAGACGCCACAGGGCGCGACCACATAGGACGACCAATCTAGGTGCGGCAAAGCCGGGACGCAGCCACCCTGCACGGGAAGTCGACATGGCCGACTTCCTACGCAGGACCTCCTTGGCAGCCGGGGTGGAATATGGCGGTCGGTCTACAGATTCCTCCCCGCTACAGCGGCGCCGGGCTGCACACAGGAAGTCGACCGCGCCGACTTCCCGTGCACAGGTCGCGCCGGATAGGCCGAGCAGGACGACCAGTCCACACATGACACACCCGGGCCGCGGCCACCCTGCACAGGAAGTCGACCCGATCGACTTCCTGCGCGGCGCCCCAGGGG
Source organism: Kitasatospora sp. NPDC101176 (assembly GCF_044768035.1). Classification (NCBI taxonomy): domain Bacteria; kingdom Bacillati; phylum Actinomycetota; class Actinomycetes; order Kitasatosporales; family Streptomycetaceae; genus Kitasatospora; species Kitasatospora sp. NPDC101176. The sequence continues at coordinate 192,606 of NZ_JBIWPA010000009.1, read as the reverse complement.
GAGCTCGGCGAAGAATATGACGGTCGGTCTACAGATTCCTCCCCGCTACAGCGGCGTGACCTGCGTGCAGGAAGTCGACCGCGCCGACTTCCCGCACAGGTCACGCCGGACGGGCCGAATAGGACGACCGGTCTACATATGGCACGCCTGGGCCAGGGCCACGCCGCGCGGGCAACCTCCGGGTGAATATGACGGTCGGTCTACATATTTGGCTGGGGCCGAGACGGGGCGCGCACAGGAAGTCGGATGGGTCGACTTCTTGTGCGGGCGGCGGGCGGCGGGCCGGGGGGCCTCAGGGGGTGGGGGTGACGTCCAGGGGGTGGCCTTCGGGGGTGAGGGTGATGGCCCAGAGACCGCGGGTGGCGGGGTGAAGAGGGGTGGAGCCCTGGCGGGCGAGCTGGTGGTCGAGATACGTGACGGCGTTCCGGTGGTTGACGGCGTTCCAGGCGTGGGGGCGGCCGTGGTCGTCGAGGGTGAGGAGGAGCGCCTGGGCGCCGTGGCCGGAACGGAGCAGGTCCGCGACGAGGCGGTCGAAGGCCGGCCCGCCGTCCCCGAGGTCGCGGAACGGAGCGCCGAGTTCGCGTTCCGCACGGTCGCGACCGCCGCGTTCCCCGGCGTCGCCTTCGGTGGGGATGCGGGGGGCCGCGCAGGTGGGCAGGCCGGCGTGGGTCTCGATGGCGGAGAGGGCGATCTCCAGGCTGTTGTTGGCCCGGCCGGGTTCGCGGTACCCGCCGTCGTTGACGGCTTCGGCCCAGCACCCGGCGGCGGGGTCGGGGTGGCGCAGCGGTCGGCCGTCCTCGTCGCGGGGTGTGCGGCGTTCGAGTTCGGCCTGGTGCTGGGGGTCGACCGGGGCGAGCCCGCCCGGCAGGCCGTAGGGGCGGCTGTCGGCGAGGGTGCGGGGCCGGACGGCCGGGTCCTCGGTGTGGCCGGCGCGGCGGGCGCGGAGGGCGAGTCGGAACGCCGTCGCGTGGGCGGTGGCGACCGGGACGACGCCCCAGACCAGCGCGGGGTCGGCGGCGACGGGTGCGGCGGAGTCCCGGCGGCGGCCGTCGGGCTGGTGCGGTTCGGGCCGCGCGGGGTTGGGCCCGACGACCGGCGGGGCGGGAACGACCGCCTGCGCGGGCGGGGCCCCCGGGGAGGTGCCCGGGGCGGTCGGGGCGGTGGGCGTGGCTGGGTACGGCGCGGTGCCGACGGGAGGGCGGGGAGCGGCGGCCCCCGGGCGGGGTTCGGGTCCGGGCTGCGGACCGCCGGTGGCGGCTGCCGCAGCGGCCGGCGCACCCGTGCCCGGCGCGCCCGTGACCGGTGCCCCGGGCGTCGCGGCCGCACCGGTCGGGCCGGCGCCCGGCCCACCGGCCCCGGCAGCGCTCCCGAACGGTGCCGGAGCGCTCCCGGAGTACCCGCCACCGCCCACGAGCGGGCCCGCCGCGCCGGACGGGGGTCCGTAGGCCGGCGCCGCGAGGTGCCCGGCCACGCCCACCGGACCGACCGCCCCGACCGCCCCGACCGGTCCGGTCGTCCGGACCGACGGCGGCGTCTCGGGCGGCCCCTGGTCGTACGAGGGGGTGGCGGCACCGGCCGGCGGGGCGAGCACGGAGTCGGTCCGTACGGTGACGGGCCCGCCCCCGTTGCCGCCGGTGTGCGCGGGGGCCGGCGCGGGCTGCTGGAGCGGGTAGTCGCCGTCCGACCAGCCGCCCCCGCCACCCCCGGCCACCGGGGCCACAGCGGCCCGGGCGGGCGTCGACCAGTCGGCCCCGGCCGGTGCGCCGCCGTGCCCCGGCCACCCACCAGTGGCATGGGACGCGACGGACGCGACGACGGGTCCGTCCGGGGAGAGGCCGCCGGTGACGGCGCTGGTCCCGGCGACGGCCGTGTCGGGCCCGAGCGAAGCCGTCAGCAGGTCGGGAGCGGCGGCCCCCGCCACCCCCACCCCGCCCGCCGTCCTGGGTCCGGTCCGCGGTCCGGACGTCGGACCGGTCGCAGGGTCGTCCGTCGAGTCCGGGTCCGGGTCCCGACCCGGGCCCGGGTCGGGAGCGGGGATCAGCGAGGTCGTGAGGACGGCCGGCCCGCCGGGCAGCAGTCCGGCGAGCGGCAGGCCGTGCGGCTCCTGGTCGGACGCCCTGCCGTCCCGGCCGTCCGGACCGGTGAGCAGCGGGCGCCCGTGTTCGTCGAGGCCGACGGCCGGATCGGCCACGCCGACGAGCGGTCTGCCGTCCGGCCCGGTGACGACGAGCAGTCCGGCGACGTCAGGGAGGGGCGTCCCGTCGGCCCGGAGGATGACCGGTCGGCCGTCCTGTCCGAGGACGGGCTGCCCGGCCCCGTCGAGTTCGACGGTGAGCCCGGGCACGCCGACCAGCGGTTTCCCGTCCCTCCCGGTCAACAGGACGAGTCCGGTGCCGTCCGCGCCGAGCACGCCGGGTTCGCCGAGCGCGGCCGGCAGGCCCGCGGCACGTGCGTCGAAGGCGCCTGCGGCGGCGGTCCGGTAGGAGTAGGAGGCGGTGGTGACCCCGGGCGCGGCGCCGAGCCGGAGCAGCGCGACCGCGGCCGGGTCCTTGAGCGCGGTGGCGAGGCCGTCCTTCATCCCGCGGCCGAGCTCGTCGAGCAGCCCGCCGATCTTCAGGCCTGCGGTTTCGACGGCCAGCGTCGTCTTCGCGTCGGCGAGCTGCCGCCCCGCGGTGTCCCGCACGGCTGCGGTGGCAGCGGCGACGGTCCGGCGCAGCCCGCCGAAGATCCCGTCGGCACCACCCCCGGCCGGGGCGGCGGACACCGGGGCGGCGGGCACCGGAGCAACGGCGGCCTCCTGGACCGCGGCGGCCTGCTGTTCGGCCTGCCTGAGCTCGGCGGCGAGTTCCCGGAGGGTGGCGACGATCTCGGCCTTGCAGCCGTCGACGGCCCGGGCGGCCTGGTCGAAGGCCCCGGCGACCAGCCCGACGGCGGCGTGGGCGTCGTCCAGGTGCCCCTTCCCCCCACCGGTGAACGCCTGCCAGTACGCGCCGAAGGCGTCGACCGCATGGCCGGAGTTCTCGCTGGTGACGCGTCGGGCGGACTCGCCACCGCGACGGGTGAGGCGGTCCGCCTCGGCGGCGAACTCCCGCCAGAGCCCGGCCGCCCGGCGCAGCCCGTCCTCGTCGGCCTGTGGCCACTGGTGGCCGGTCCTGGCCAGGACCGGGGCCAGTTCCTCGGGCAGCTTCCGGGCCACGCGCTTCCCCCTTCAAGACCTTCGAGACCTACAAGCCCTACAAGACCTACAAGCCCTACGAGCCCCGCGTGCCGTGAACCGCCCGCCGCCCACCGCCCACGGAGCGCGGCGGACGCCCGAGCACCGGCACCCCACCCCCCTGGCCCACGACCCACCGGGCCCGGGGAACGCCGACCGTCAGGCCGACACGTCCTTGGGGACGACCGCCGCCGACCCCGGGGTTGCCGCTGCCCCCGGCGGCCCGAAGCCCGCCGCCGCCGAGGTGTCGGTGTCCGCGGTGCGGTCGGCCATGGTGTGGAGCCCGGCACCGACCTGCCCCAGCCGCCCTGCCAGCCCCCGCAGTCCACCGGCGAGTTCGCCGCGCGCCGGCCCGTAGACGGTGGCGAAGCCGCTGCCCGGCCGGTCCGTGCCCCATGGTGCGCCGAGGGCGGCGAGGTCCCGCTCCAGGGCGCCGACGGCCTTCGCCAGATCGCGCCCGATCCGCTCGAACTCCCGTGCCTCGCCCCGCAGTTCCCACGGCTTGAGGACGAAATCCCCGCTGCCGGCGACCCCGTCGTCTGGCATCCCCGTACCTCCCCGTCGCGGATTGGCCGCCATCCTAGGGCTTGTTCCGGACGGTCGGGCGCAGGGCGTTTCTCCGGTACCCGGGGGGTGCTGCGGGCTGGGCCGGTGCGGGTGGAGCCGTTCACGCGTCCGCGGGTGCGGCAGTGCGAGGGCCTGGTGCGGGCCTCCAGTCGTGATCACCGGCCCTCGGCGAACGTGCAGGTCGTCATCGACGCCGACGCCCGACCGCAGCCGCCCCGGCCGTCACCCCCCCCCGGGCCTCCTCGGGCACCCCCCGGCACCCCCGCGCCCGGCCGAGGCGCCGCGAGGCCCCCCGGTGGCGGGCGGTCCGCCGGCCCCGCGAAGGCTCTACCCTTGCCGGGTGGCACCAGCAGAAACGTCCAAGAAGAAGTCCAAGGCCTCCTCCGCGCCGGTCGACCTCGCGATGCCGACCCTGCGCCGCGAGACCCCGCTCGGCGGGATCCCGCGCGACGAGGTCCCGCTCGACTTCCCCCGCGCCTGGGTCGAGTTCGCCGACCCCGACGACGAGGAGCAGGTCTTCCGCTGCGACCTCACCTGGCTGACCTCCCGCTGGTCGTGCGTCTTCGGCCAGGGCTGCCACGGCATCCGCGAAGGCCGCGGCGAGTCGGACGGCTGCTGCACGCTGGGCGCGCACTACTCGGACGAGGACGACGAGAAGCGCGTCCTCGGGCACGCGGCGCGGCTGACGCCCGAGCTGTGGGAGAACTTCGCGCACGGCACCGACGCCAAGGGGCGGATCAAGTCCGACGGCGGCGTCACCATGCTGGACGAGGACGGCGACCGGCAGACCCGCCGGGTGGGCGGCGCCTGCATCTTCGTGAACAGCCCCGGTTTCGCGGGCGGCGCGGGCTGCGCCCTGCACGCGCTGGCGCTCAAGGAGGGCCGGGAGCCGCTGGAGACCAAGCCGGACGTCTGCTGGCAGCTCCCGGTCCGGCGCACCTACGACTGGATCGACCGCCCGGACGACACCCGCTACCTGCAGGTGTCGATCGGCGAGTACGACCGCCGCGGCTGGGGCCCGGGCGGCCACGACCTGCACTGGTGGTGCACCGGCGCCCCGGCCGCGCACCAGGGCGCGGACCCGGTGTACGTCAGCTACCGCCCCGAGCTGACCGAGCTGATGGGCAAGGCGGCCTACGAGGTGCTGGCCGGCCTGTGCGCGGAGCGGATCGCCACCAAGGGCGACCGCAAGGTGGCCCCGCACCCGGCGGACCCGGTGAAGAAGCCCAAGAAGGCCTGACCCGCCGCAAGACCCGGGAGACGCAGGCCCGGCGCACGGCCCGGGAGACGCAGGCCCGCCGCAGGGGCCGGGCCACCGGCCCGCCCCCGGGGCGCCCGCCCCGGGGCGCCCACCCCGGGGCGCCCACCCCGCGCACCGCCCGCCTACTTGTCGATGTCCCCGACCACGAAGAACATCGACCCGAGGATCGCCACCATGTCCGCGACCAGCGTCCCCGGCAGCAGCTCGGTCAGCGCCTGGACGTTGTTGAACGACGCCGAGCGCAGCTTGAGCCGCCACGGCGTCTTGTCGCCGCGCGAGACCAGGTAGTACCCGTTGATCCCGAGCGGGTTCTCGGTCCACGCGTAGGTGCTGCCCTCGGGGGCCTTGAGGACCTTGGGCAGCCGCTGGTTGACGGGCCCGGGCGGCAGGGTCGCGAGCTTGTCGAGGCAGGCGTCGGCGAGGTCGAGCGAGTTGACCGTCTGCTCCAGCAGGCACTCGAAGCGGGCCAGGCAGTCACCCTCCTCGCGGGTGACGACGGTGAGCACCTGCCGCAGTTCGTCGGAGCCGTACGCGAGGTAGGGCTCGTCGCGGCGCAGGTCGAGGTCGAGGCCGCTGGCCCGGGCGATGGGTCCGCTGACGCCGTACGCCTCGGCCTGGGCCCTGGTGAGGACGCCGACGCCGGCGGTGCGGGCGCGGAAGATCTCGTTGCCGAGGACGAGTTCCTCGAAGACCGGCAGCTGGGAGCGGACCACGGCGACGGCGGTGCGGACGCGGCCGAGCCAGCCGGCCGGGAGGTCCTCCTTGAGGCCGCCCACCCGGTTGAACATGTAGTGCATGCGGCCGCCGGAGGCCTCCTCCAGGACGTGCTGGAGGTCCTCGCGGCCGGTGAAGGCGTGGAAGATCGGGGTGATCCCGCCGAGTTCGAGCGGGTAGGAGCCGAGGAACATCAGGTGGTTGAGCACCCGGTTGAGCTCGGCGAGCAGGGTGCGGATCCACACCGCCCGTTCGGGGACCTCCATGCCGAGCATCCGCTCGACGCCGAGGACGACACCGAGTTCGTTGGCGAAGGCGGAGAGCCAGTCGTGCCGGTTGGCCAGCATGATGATCTGGCGGTAGTCGCGGGCCTCGAAGAGCTTCTCCGCGCCGCGGTGCATGTAGCCGATCACCGGCTCCGCGGTGACGATGCGCTCGCCGTCGAGCACCAGCCGCAGTCGCAGCACGCCGTGCGTGGCGGGGTGCTGCGGGCCGATGTTGAGCACCATGTCGGTGGTGCCCGCCTCGCCGGTGAAGTTCTCGGCTCCCGCCCCGATGCCGACCGTGGTCTCCCTCATGGGGTCAGAGTCTGCCATCCCGGCAGGTGGCGCAGGCTCTCCGGTACCGGCATGCGGACCGTCTGGGCCAGCCAGCCGAAGGCGCCGAGCCCGGCCGGGTCGGTCAGTTCGGCGCCCTCACCTGCGCCGCTGAGCGCCCGCAGGTACCCGACGGGGTCGCTGGAGGCGAGGGCGAGTGCCGGTCGGGCGCCGCTGACTCCGAGGGCCCGGAGGGCGTCGCGCTGCGTCGTCCACAGGCTGTGGAGGCCGGGGGCGGCGGCGGAGTCGAGGGCGACGTGCGCGGTGACGTCGCAGGAGCCGTCCGGGACGGGGGCCACCTCGCGGCCGCCGCGGAAGCCGGCGAGGGTGCCGAAGGGGGGCCGCCGCCCGGCGGTGTGGGCGTAGTCGACGGCGACGGCCAGGCCGCGGTCGAGTCCGGCGACGGCGTGCGCCCAGGCGGCGTCGCGGGGGCCGCCGAACTCGACGCGGTCCCCCGGCTGCCGGGCGGGCCACCAGCGCCCGGCCCAGGCGGCGTCGGCCGCCGAGACGGGCTCGCCGGGCCGTTCCTCGCCGGTGGCGGTGTCCACCTCGCGGTAGCGCAGCACCCCGTCCTCGTCGACCTCGCCGGCGTCCAGCGGCACGTTGTCCAGCCACTCGTTGGCGAACAGCAGCCCGGTGCGGCCGCGCGGCACCGCGTCCGTCCAGCGGACCGCGTCCGGCAGCCCGGCCGGGCGGTCCGCGAGCTCCACACCGTACGGGCGCAGCCGCGCGAGCACCTCGCCGGGCAGTTCGGCCAGCACGCCGGCGAGCAGTTCGCCGCGTCCGGCCCCGACGTCGACCAGGGCCAGCTCCTCCGGACGACCGAGGGCCTCGTCAACCTCCAGCAGCAGCCGTGCCACCGCGCGGGCGAACAGTTCCGAGGCGTGCACCGAGGTTCGGAAGTGCCCGGCGGGGCCCTCCGGCCTGCGGTAGAAGCCGCCGTCCGGGTCGTACAGGGCCTGTTCCATGGCGGGCGCCCACCGCATCCAAGTCATGGGCCGGGACGCTACCCGGCCGCCGGGCACCCCTGCCCATCGGCACCCGTGCGTCTCCGACCTACGGAGTAGGACGGATCGCCCTACCGGCGGACCTGGGCACACCGCGTGACTGCCTACGCTGGAGACGTGCATCGACTCAACGCCTGGCTCCGCCGTCACCCCATGGTGGTCGACGCCGCCTGGGCTGCGGTCGTGCTGTTCTTCGGCCTGCTGCCGAACGACAACTTCCCCGACGGCTGGCGCTTCGACGCGCAGATCCTGGTCGCGGTGCTGCTGCCCGCGCTGATGGTCTTCCGCCGGCGCTTCCCCGACGTGACGGTGGCGGCCGCCGCCGGCCTCGGTCTCGGCCAGGTGGCCGCCGACGTCGATCCGGCCGCCTCCTCGATCGCCTACCTGGTGTTCGCCTACACCGGCGCCGCCTTCGGCCAGAAGTGGACGTCCCGGCTGGCGCTGGCCGCCGGTGTCGCCAGCGGTCCGCTGGTGTTCTGGCAGCTGCACCCGATGAAGACGGAGCTGGACCACGCCGGCGACGCGGTCACCCGGGAGTACTCCCCCGGCCAGGCCCTGCTGATCATGCTGCTGATGAGCACGCCGTTCATCCTCTGCTGGGCCTGGGGCCGGCTGACCCGGGTGCGCCGCGCCTACCTGACCGAGCTCGAGGACCGCGCGGCCCGGCTGGAGCGCGAGCGGGACGCCCAGGCCAAGGTGGCGGTCGCCGCCGAGCGCGCCCGGATCGCCCGCGAGCTGCACGACGTGGTCGCCCACAACGTCTCGGTGATGATCGTGCAGGCCGACGGCGCCGCGTACGTGCTCGACAACTCCCCGCAGCAGGCCAAGGAGGCGCTCGGCACCATCGCGTCCACCGGTCGGCAGGCGCTGGTCGAGATGCGCCGGCTGCTGGGCGTGCTGCGGACCGCGGACACCGCCGAGGAGTACGTGCCGCAGCCCGGGGTCGAGGAGCTGCCGGAGCTGCTGGAGCAGGTCCGCACGGCGGGGCTGCAGGTGGACTACGCGACCTCCGGGCACCCCCGCGAGCTGCCGCGCGGCGTCGAGCTGACGGTCTACCGGATCGTCCAGGAGGCGCTGACCAACGTCCGCAAGCACGGCGGCCCGGACGTGCACGCCCGGGTCGCGGTCGACTTCGGCGAGCGGGAGCTCGCCGTCCTGGTCGAGGACGACGGCCGCGGCAGCACCGACGAGCAGCTCACCGCCGGCGGCACCGACGGCCTCGGCCACGGCCTGATCGGCATGCGCGAACGGGTCGGCATGGTCAGCGGCCGCCTCGACGTGGGCCCCCGCCCCGGCGGCGGCTTCCGGATCCGCGCCGTCCTCCCCCTGAAGGCGGCACACTGAGTCCCCCGTCGCCCCGACGCCCCGAAGGAGCCACCTTGACCATCCGCGTGATGCTCGTCGACGACCAGGAGCTGTTGCGCACCGGCTTCCGGATGATCCTGCAGTCGCAGGGCGACATCGAGATCGCCGCCGAGGCCGGTGACGGCGCCCAGGCCCTCGAACGGCTGCGGCACACGCAGGTGGACGTGATCCTGATGGACGTCCGGATGCCGCGCCTGGACGGTGTGCAGACCACCCGCCGGATCTGCCTCGCCGAGGACGGGAGCCCGCTGCCGGACGCCCCGCACGTGCTCATCCTGACCACCTTCGACCTGGACGAGTACGCCTTCGCCGCGCTCAAGGCCGGCGCCAGCGGCTTCCTGCTGAAGGACGTCCCGCCGACCGAGCTGGTGGCCGCGATCCGCGCGGTGCACGGCGGGGACGCGGTGGTCGCCCCGACCACCACCCGCCGCATGATCGACCGCTTCGCCGAGGTGCTGCCCACCCCGCAGAGCTCGCCCGGCTCGGACGTGCTGGGGCCGCTGACCGAGCGCGAGCGGGAGGTGTTCCTGCTGGTCGCGCAGGGCCTGTCGAACGGCGAGATCGCCGCCCGGCTGGTGCTCTCCGAGGCGACGGTGAAGACCCACGTCGGCCGGATCCTGGCCAAGCTCGGCCTGCGCGACCGGGTCCAGGCCGTGGTGCTCGCGTACGAGGCGGGGCTGATCCGGGCCGGCGCAGCCGACTGAGACCCCGCCGCCCGCCCGTAGAATGGGCCGGTGCGTCCGGTACCCGAAGAGGACCGGAACGATCAGTCGAGGAACCAGGGCAGGCTGTGGGCGAGCGGAGCGAGCCCGCTGTGGACGAAGTGCGCGTCGGCGGATGCCCGCCCGAGCGCAGCGAGGTGGGCGCATGAACGGGTCGGACGACTTCGCCGGGTTCGCCCCGCTCGCCGACGGCTTCGGCGATCCGGCCGATCCGGGCAACCGCCCGGCCCGCCTCGCCGTCGGCGTGGTCGGCACCGGGCGGGTGGGACCGGCCCTGGGCGCCGCCCTGCAGCTGGCCGGGCACACCGTGGTCGCCGCCTCGGGGGTGTCCGCCACCTCGCGGCGCCGCGCGGAGGCGCTGCTGCCGGGGGTGCGGGTGGTCACCCCGCCGCAGGTGCTGGCCGCGGCGGACCTGGTGCTGCTGACCGTCCCGGACGACGCGCTGGCCGACCTGGTGGCCGGCCTGGCCGCCACCGGTGCCGTCCGCCCCGGGCAGCTGGTGGTGCACACCTCCGGCGCGCACGGCGTGGGCATCCTGGAGCCCGCCACCCGGGCCGGGGCGCTGCCGCTCGCGCTGCACCCCGCGATGACCTTCACCGGCACCTCCGTCGACCTGGACCGGCTGGCCGGCTGCCCGTTCGGGGTCACCGCCCCCGAGGAGCTGCGGCCGGTCGCCGAGGCGCTGGTGGTGGAGATGGGCGGCGAGCCCGAGTGGGTGCCCGAGCAGGTCCGCCCGCTCTACCACACGGCCCTCGCCCACGGCGCGAACCACCTGGTCACACTGGTCTCGCAGGCGATGGAGCTGCTGCGCACGGCCGGCGTCGCCGAGCCCGGCCGGCTGCTCGGCCCACTGCTGGGCGCCGCCCTGGACAACAGCCTGCGCTCCGGCGACGCGGCCCTCACCGGCCCGGTCGCGCGGGGCGACGCGGGCACCGTGCGGCGCCACCTGGCGCAGCTCAGTACGGTGTCCCCGGACATCCCGGCGGCCTACCGGGCGATGGCCCGGGCCACCGCCCAGCGGGCGCTCGCCCACGGGACGATCGACGAGGCGTCGGCGACGGCGCTGCTGGACGTACTGAACGAGGAGAAGCACTGATGGCACGCGGCAAGCAGCCCGGCAGGTCCCAGCGGGAGCCGAAGGTCCACCGGGCCGTCGTCACGCACACCGTGGACGACTTCGAGGCCGCGTTCTGGCCGGACGAGCAGCCGGTCGACAACGCCGTCGTGATGACCATGGGCGCGCTGCACGAGGGGCACGCCGCCCTGGTCCGGGCCGCCCGCAAGCAGGTCGGCCGGGAGGGCCGGGTCGCGGTGACGGTCTTCGTCAACCCGCTGCAGTTCGGCGCCGGCGAGGACCTGGAGCGCTACCCGCGCACCCTGGACGCGGACGTGCGGCTGGCCGAGGAGAACGGCGCCGACGTGGTGTTCGCGCCCTCCGTCGACGAGGTGTACCCGAACGGCGAGCCGCAGGTGCGCCTGACGGCCGGCCCGATGGGCGAGCGCTACGAGGGCGCCACCCGCCCGGGCCACTTCGACGGGGTGCTGACCGTCGTCGCCAAGCTGCTGCACATCACCGACCCGGACTTCGCGTTCTTCGGCGAGAAGGACGCCCAGCAGCTCGCGGTCATCCAGCGGATGGTCGCCGACCTGGACTTCGACGTCGAGGTCGTCGGCGTGCCGACCGCCCGCGCCGAGGACGGCCTGGCGCTGTCCTCGCGCAACCGCTACCTCTCGGAGGAGGAGCGCACCCGCGCCCTGGCACTCTCCGCAGCGCTGTTCGCCGGCCGCGACGTGGCCGCGCAGGGCCCGAAGGCCGTCCGCGAGGCCGCCTCCGCCGTCCTGGACGGCGCGGAGGGTGTCACCCTTGACTACCTCGCCCTGATCGACCCGCACGACTTCACCGAGGCGGCGGACGACTTCCAGGGCGAGGCGGTGCTGGCCGTCGCCGCGAAGGTGGGCTCGACCCGCCTGATCGACAACGTCCGCATCATCGTCCGGTAAGCAGCAGTACCCCCTCAGGCATGCACTCACAGGAGGCGTGACCCCATGCTCCGCACCATGCTCAAGTCCAAGATCCACCGGGCCACCGTGACCCAGGCCGACCTGCACTACGTCGGCTCGGTCACGGTGGACGAGGACCTGCTCGACGCCGCCGACCTGCTCCCCGGCGAGCTGGTCCACATCGTCGACATCGACAACGGCGCCCGGCTGGAGACGTACACCATCGCCGGCCCCCGCGGCACCGGCGTGATCGGCATCAACGGCGCCGCCGCCCGCCTGGTCCACCCCGGCGACCTGGTCATACTCATCGCCTACGGGCAGATGGACACGGCCGAGGCCAAGGGCTACGAGCCGAAGATCGTCTTCGTGGACGAGCGGAACCGGATCACCGGCCTGGGCGGCGACCCGGCCGAGACCCCGGAGGGCAGCGGACTGCTCCGCGGCGACCGGGCGTACGGTGACGGCAACGGCGCGGCCCCGACCGCCGCGCGCTGAAGGAGCCACTGACGCCATGTCCGCCACGCACCGCCTCACCGCCCCGGCCCCGGGCTGGACCGCCACCACCGACGTGGTCGTGGTCGGCTCCGGCGTAGCCGGCCTCACCGTCGCCCTCAACGTCCGCAAGGCCGGCCTGCGGGCCATGGTGGTCACCAAGGCGATGCTGGACGACGGCTCCACCCGCTGGGCCCAGGGCGGCATCGCGGCCGCCCTGGGCGAGGGTGACACCCCCGAGCAGCACCTGGACGACACGCTGGTGGCCGGCGCCGGGATCTGCGACGAGGAGGCCGTCCGCACCCTCGTCACCGAGGGCCCGGACGCCGTCCGCCGGCTGATCGCGGTCGGCGCCGCCTTCGACCGCGGCGCCGACGGCGAGATCCTGCTCACCCGCGAGGGCGGCCACCACCGCCGCCGGATCGCGCACGCCGGCGGCGACGCCACCGGCGCCGAGATATCCCGCGCGCTGGTCGAGGCCGTCCGCAGCGACCCGGGCATCGAGCTGATCGAGCACGCGCTCGTCCTCGACCTGCTCACCGACGCCGACGGCCACGCCGCCGGCCTCACCCTGCACGTGATGGGCGAGGGGCAGCGCGACGGCGTCGGCGCCGTCCGGGCCCGCGCGGTGGTGCTCGCCACCGGCGGCATGGGCCAGGTCTTCTCGGCCACCACCAACCCGGCGGTCTCCACCGGGGACGGCGTGGCGCTCGCCCTGCGGGCCGGGGCCGCCGTCACCGACCTGGAGTTCGTCCAGTTCCACCCGACGGTGCTCTGGCTGGGCCCGGAGGCCGAGGGCCAGCAGCCGCTGGTCTCCGAGGCGGTCCGCGGCGAGGGCGCCCACCTGGTGGACGCGGACGGCGTCCGCTTCATGCTCGGGCAGCACGAGCTGGCCGAGCTCGCCCCCCGCGACATCGTCGCCAAGGCGATCACCCGGCGCATGCAGGAGCAGGGCGCCGAGCACATGTACCTGGACGGGCGGCACTTCGGTGCCGAGATGTGGGAGCAGCGCTTCCCGACCATCCTGGCCTCCTGCCGGGCGCACGGCATCGACCCGGTCACCGAGCCGATCCCGGTCGCCCCGGCCGCCCACTACGCCTCCGGCGGCATCCGCACCGATCCGCGGGGCCGCACCAGCGTCCCCGGGCTCTACGCCTGCGGCGAGGTCGCCTGCACCGGGGTGCACGGCGCCAACCGGCTGGCGTCCAACTCGCTGCTGGAGGGCCTGGTGTTCGCCGAGGCGATCGCCGCGGACCTGACCGCCCGGCACCGGACCGGCGGGCTGCCCGAGCGCTCGGTGGACGTCGCCGCGGCGCGCGCCGCGCAGCCGGTGCCGCTGCCCCCGTCCGAGGCCCGGGCCGAGATCCAGCGGCTGATGTCGCGCGGCGCGGGCGTGCTGCGCTCGGCCGCGTCGATGGCCGACGCCGCGGCCGGGCTCACCCTGCTCGCCGAGCAGGCCTACGCGCACGTCGCCGAGGAGAAGCCCGCCGACCCGCGGGTGGAGACCTGGGAGGCCGCCAACCTCCTGCTGGTCGCCACCGCCCTGGTCGCGGCCGCCGCGCAGCGCCGGGAGACCCGCGGCTGCCACTGGCGCGAGGACTTCCCCGAGCGCGACGACGCCCACTGGCGGCGCCACCTGATCACCACCCTCACCGCCTCCGGCGACCCCGTCAGCACCCCTGAGGAGCAGTAGAACCATGACCCACTCCCACGAGGACCTCCCCCTGGCCGACGCCCAGGGCGGCTGCGGCGACGGCTGCGCCTGCGGGGACGGCGAGGGCTACGAGACCGGCCTGGACCCGCAGCTCGCCGAGCTGCTGGAGGAGGCCGGGCTGGACCCGATCGAGGTCGAGGACGTCGCCACGCTGGCGCTGGCCGAGGACCTGGCCGGCGGCGAGGACGTCACCTCGGTGGCCACCGTGCCCGCCGAGGCCGTCGCCACCGCCGACTTCACCGCCCGCGAGGCGGGCGTGGTGGCCGGCCTGCGGATCGCCGAGGCCGTCGTCTCGCTGGTCTGCGAGGAGGAGTTCGAGGTCGAGCGGCACGTCCAGGACGGCGACCGGGTCGAGGCCGGCCAGGTGCTGCTCTCCGTCCGCTCGCGCACCCGCGACCTGCTGACCGCCGAGCGCAGCGCGCTCAACCTGCTCTGCCACCTGTCCGGCATCGCCACCGCGACCCGGGCCTGGACGGACGCCCTGGAGGGCACCGGCGCGGTCGTCCGGGACACCCGCAAGACCACTCCGGGGCTGCGCGCGCTGGAGAAGTTCGCGGTCCGCTGCGGCGGCGGCGCCAACCACCGGATGGCGCTGTCCGACGCCGCCCTGGTGAAGGACAACCACGTGGTCGCGGCCGGCGGCGTGGCCGAGGCCTTCCGGGCCGTCCGGGCCGCCTACCCCGACCTGCCGGTCGAGGTCGAGGTCGACACCCTGGAGCAGATCCCGCCGGTGCTGGAGGCCGGGGCCGACCTGATCCTGCTGGACAACTTCTCCGTCCCGCAGCTGAAGGAGGCCGTCGAGCTGGTGGCCGGCCGGGCCAAGCTGGAGTCCTCCGGCGGACTGACCCTGGCCACGGCGCGCGAGGTCGCCCAGACTGGTGTCGACTATCTGGCCGTGGGCGCGCTCACCCACTCCTCGCCGATCCTGGACATCGGCCTGGACCTGCGCGCCTGACCTCCGCCCCGACTCGCAGAAAGCGCCCCATGCTCCTCACCATCGACGTCGGCAACACCCAGACCACGCTCGGCCTGTTCGACGGCGAGGAAGTGGTCGAACACTGGCGGATCTCCACCGATCCGCGCCGCACGGCCGATGAACTGGCGGTGCTGCTGCAGGGGTTGATGGGCAACCACACCGCGGTCCGGGAGGCCTCGGTGGAGGGGCTGGCGATCTGCTCGTCCGTCCCCGCCGTGCTCCACGAGCTCCGCGAGGTGACCCGCCGCTACTACGGCGACGTCCCCGCGGTGATCGTGGAGCCCGGCGTGAAGACCGGGGTGCACGTCCTGATGGACAACCCCAAGGAGGTCGGCGCCGACCGGATCGTGAACGCGCTGGCCGCCAACCACCTGTACGGCGGCCCGTGCATCGTGGTCGACTTCGGCACCGCGACCACGTTCGACGCCGTCAACGCCCGGGGCGACTACGTGGGCGGCGCGATCGCCCCCGGCATCGAGATCTCGGTGGAGGCGCTGGGCGTCCGCGGCGCCCAGCTGCGCAAGATCGAGCTGGCCCGGCCGCGCAACGTGATCGGGAAGAACACCGTCGAGGGCATGCAGTCCGGGATCCTGTACGGCTTCGCCGGCCAGGTGGACGGACTGGTCGAGCGGATGGCCCGGGAGCTCTCCAAGGACCCGGACGACGTCCAGGTGATCGCCACCGGCGGGCTGGCCCCGCTCGTCCTCGGCGAAGCCACCACCATCGACGTGCACGAGCCCTGGCTCACCCTGATCGGCCTGCGGCTCGTCTACGAACGCAACCGGCCCAGCTAGGGCGCGGGCCCGGCGCGGCCCGTCGGGCCCGACCACGGGGTGTCCGGCGCGACGTTACCGACAAATCGGATATTCCTCACGTAGTGTCAGCCCATGCCTACGCCACACGGATCGCGCGGCGGCATGGCCTTCAGCGCCGACGAAGTCCGCGTGCTGCGCCGCGCCCTCGCCCAAGCCCTGCACCCCGCCGCCCCCGTCCACCTCCAAGGCCCCGGCCACCCGGCGTTCTCCGGGCCCGGCGCCGAACTGTGGGCGGAGGACGTCCAGGACGCGCTGCGCCTGACCGAGGCGATCGACGAGGCCGTCCAGGAGGGCGGCCGGCTGCGCGCCTTCCTGCTCGCCGACCTCGGGCGCTACCGGGCCGCCCTGCCCGGCAGCGCACCCGGCTACCTGGAACGCCTGGAGGAGGCCGTCACCGACGGCTACCTGCCCGGCCCCGAGGACCTCACCGCGCTGCGCGGACTGACCCGCCAGCCCTGCGGCCACCACGAACGCGCCCGCCGCTCCCGGCTGGCCGGCCGCTGCCACGCACTCGCCGAGGCCGCCGTCCGCGAGCGGCTCGCCCTCACCGCCGGGCAGCCCCGCCACCTCGTCGCCGTACCGAGCCCCGCCGCACCCCCGAGCAGTCTCCCCACCCCTGTTGGAGGACGGATCACGATGAGCAGCACCGACTCCCCCGCCGAGCGGCCCACCGCCCCCCAGACCGCCCCGGCCCGGCCGCACCGGATGCCGACCCCGGCCGAGCTCTTCGGCCGCCGTCCCAAGCCCCCGGCCCACCCCGCGCCGGCCGCGCCGCCCGCCCCGGCCGGCCCCGAGGAGATCGAGCTCGCCACCGGCACCGGCTGAGCCGGCCGGAGCACCGAGGGGGGCCGCCGACGCGGCCCCCCTCACCCGTATCCCGTGGCGGAGCACCGTGTGTGGCTGGCTACCCTTGTGGGGTGAGCGATCAGAGCCCAATCCCCGCGACCGACGACCTTCCCGAGCAGATGCGCGTCCGGCGCGAGAAGCTGGACCGGCTCAGGGCCGCCGGCATCGACCCCTACCCGGTCGGCTTCCCCCGCACCACCACCATCGCGGACCTGCGTGCCAAGCACCCCGACCTGGAGCCGGACACCGCGACCGGTGAGCGGGCCGGCGTCACCGGCCGCGTGATCCTCTCCCGCACCGGCGGCAAGCTCTGCTTCGCCACCCTGCGCGACGGCACCGGCGACCTCCAGGTGATGTTCTCCCTGGACAAGCTCGGCCCGGAGCGGCTGGCGGCCTGGAAGGCCGACATCGACCTCGGCGACCAGGTGGGCGTCGAGGGCGAGGTGATCACCTCCAAGCGCGGCGAGCTGTCGGTGATGGTGGACCGCTGGGAGCTCACCGCCAAGTGCCTGCGCCCGCTGCCGGACAAGCACAAGGGCCTGACCGACCCGGAGGCCCGGGTCCGCCAGCGGTACGTCGACCTGATCGTCAACCCCGAGGCCCGCGAGATCCTGCACCTGCGCAGCAAGGTGGTCCGCTCGATCCGCCGCACCTACGAGGACCGCGGCTACATCGAGGTCGAGACCCCGATGCTGCAGCCGGTGCACGGCGGCGCCAACGCGCGTCCGTTCAAGACGCACATCAACGCGTACGACATCGACCTGTACATGCGCATCGCTCCCGAGCTGTACCTCAAGCGGCTCGTGGTCGGCGGCGCCGAGAAGGTCTTCGAGATCAACCGCAACTTCCGCAACGAGGGCGCGGACTCCACCCACAACCCGGAGTTCACCTCGCTGGAGTCGTACGAGGCCTACGGCGACTACGACACCCAGGCCGAGCTGATCCGCGCGACGATCGTCAACGCGGCCCGGGACGCGCTGGGCACCACGGTGATCAAGGGCGTCGACGCGCACGGCGTGGAGCACGAGATCGACCTGGCCGAGCCGTGGGAGGAGGTCTCCGTCTACCCGGGCATCTCCGCCCGCCTGGGCGCCGAGGTCACCCCCGACACCGGCGTCGAGGAGCTGCGCAAGCTCGCCACCGAGCACGGCATCCCGTTCGAGAAGGACTGGGGCCACGGGCAGATCGTGCTGGAGATGGTCGAGCGCCTGCTGGAGGAGAACGCCGTCCGGCCGACCTTCATCAAGGACTACCCGACCGAGGTCTCCCCGCTCACCCGCCAGCACCGCTCCGTCCCGGGCGTGGCCGAGAAGTGGGACCTGGTGATCTTCGGCACCGAGATCGGCACCGCCTACTCCGAGCTGGTCGACCCGGTCGAGCAGCGCGCCCGGCTGACCGCGCAGTCCCTGCTGGCCGCCGGCGGCGACGTCGAGGCCATGCAGGTCGACGAGGACTTCCTGCGGGCGCTGGAGTACGCGATGCCGCCGACCGGTGGCCTCGGCCTCGGGGTGGACCGCCTGATCATGCTGCTGACCGGCAAGAACATCCGGGAGACGGTGCTCTTCCCGCTGGTGAAGCCGGAGCCGAAGGCATCCGCCGCGACGGCGGAGAAGACCGAGGAGGAGTGACCTGATGGACTACGTCAGCGCGATCGTGCCGCCGCTGGTCATGGCGATCGGCTTCGGCTTCCTGGTGCGGGCCATCGTCCGCTCGCAGGGCGGGGCCCAGAAGGCCAAGGAAGACCTCGACTGACCCGCCGGCGCACCCGCGACCGACGGGGTCAGCCGCCCGAACGGCCGGCGCGCCGCCATTCCCGATTCCGGGGTGGCGGCGCGCCGGTTTGGCGCACTTCACAAGATTTGCCCCATTCACTCCCTATCCTGGCCGCACTATGGTCCGGCAACTCGGCGAACTTGAGAACGCCATCATGACCCGGGTGTGGCGGTGGAACCGACCGGTGACGGTTCGCGAGGTTCTCCTGGATCTGCAGTCGGAACGCGAAATCGCGTACACCACGGTGATGACCGTCCTGGACAAGCTCCACAGAAAGGGCTGGCTGCGCCGCGAGCGGGTGGGCCGGGCCTATCGATATGAGCCGGTCTCCTCCCGCGAGGCCTACACCGCGGCGCTGATGAACGACGCCTGGGCCACCGGCGACAATCCGGCCGCGGCCCTGGTGCACTTCTTCGGCCTGATGTCGCCCGAGCAGCGCGAGGCGCTGCGGGACGCCTTGCGGGTGGCCGCACTGTTCCCGTCCGATCCGGCCCCGGCGGATTCCCCGCCGCCGCCCGGAGCCGATACCGGGGAGACCGGGCCGGGGCCGACGCGATAACGTCCCGGCATGGAGGTCACCATCCGCCGTGCGCGGACAACCGACGTGCGGGCCGTGCGCGGGCTCGTCGACGCCTACTCGCGCGACGGGATTCTGCTGGACAAGCCCACGGTCACGCTGTTCGAATCCGTCCAGGAGTTCTGGGTCGCGGAACGCGACGACGACGGCACGGTGGTGGCGTGCGGAGCACTCCACGTGATGTGGGAGGACCTGGCCGAGGTCCGCACGCTCGCGGTCGACCCGTCCTGCCGGGGCTTCGGGGTCGGACACCTGCTGTTGGAGAAGCTGGTGCAGACCGCCCGCTGGCTCGGCGTCCGTCGGATTTTCTGCCTGACGTTCGAGGTCCCCTTCTTCGCGAAACACGGTTTCGTCGAGATCGGCGAGGTTCAGGAAACCGATGATGGTACGACAGACCCGGCGGCGATCGCTACGGATGTCTATGAAGAACTTCTCCGCTCGTACGATGAAGGTGTCGCGGAGTTCCTTGACCTCGAGCGCGTGAAGCCCAACACACTGGGCAACTCACGCATGCTGCTCCACCTCTGAGCGGCTCCGCGCCGGTCAAGGGTTTGTGTTTTCCGGAGAAAGGCGCTTTCCTTTCCTTAGGCAATGGGTCGTTTAGCGGAAAGGGAAGCCCGTGGCACAGAGGGTGCAGGTCATTCTTGAAGACGATCTCGACGGCGGTTCGGCGGACGAGACGGTGACGTTCGCGCTCGACGGCGTTGCCTACGAGATCGACCTGAAGAGCGCCAACGCGGACAAGCTCCGCGGTCTGCTGGCGCCGTACGTCGAGAAGGGCCGCAAGCAGAGCGGCCGGCTCGCCGGGGCACGTCGCCCGGGCCGCGGCACGGCGCCGCGCCCCACCGGCGGGGGTGCGCCCGACACCGCGAAGATCCGCGCGTGGGCCAAGGAGCAGGGCATGGAGGTCAACGACCGCGGCCGGGTGCCGAGCACGGTCCGCGAGGCCTACGACAAGGCCAACGCCTCCTGATCCCGGCGCCGCCGGAACGCCGGAGCGGGTGCGGGGCCCCGGCGGCCGCGCACGGCGCCGACGACACACGCGCGGGGCGCGGAGGAATCTCCTCCGCGCCCCGCGGCGCGCGCCCGGAGGGCCTGCGCGCCACCGGCGCCGGGGGGCGTCCGGGGCGTGGGCCGGGGCGGCGGAACAATCACGAGCTGTGCAACGCTGTAGGAGCGAAGCGGTAACGCCGACACCACCGATGGCGTACCGGTCGACGCGGCGGGCACTGAACCACCGTCACCGCGGCCCGACTTCTCGCCAGGCGAACACCGCCACCGCGGAAACTGCGCGAGAACCGCCCCGATACCGGGTATGAATGCAGGTGGACGGGTTCTCCGACCCGTCCAGGGGCAGTATGTGCGACCGGCCGGGGACGGTCCGGCTCCGCCCCGGCGGCTCTTGTTCGCCGATGGCGTAGCGGTATCCGGTGCATCCGGGCCACCTGTGGGAACACCGTTTCCCAACATCAGGTTGGGATTGGTGTCGGCTGGTCGCGCAGCATCTCGCTCCCGTACCGGGGAGTGAATCCGTGGGCCGCGCCGCTGAGCGGGACTAGCATGCGGAAGGACAGGGCGGGGACCGACCCCGAACTGCCCGACCGCTCTGAGGAGCGATAAACGATGTTCGAGAGGTTCACCGACCGCGCGCGGCGGGTTGTCGTCCTGGCTCAGGAAGAAGCCCGGATGCTCAACCACAACTACATCGGCACCGAGCACATCCTCCTGGGTCTGATCCACGAGGGCGAGGGCGTCGCCGCCAAGGCCCTGGAGAGCCTCGGGATTTCTCTTGAGGCCGTTCGCCAGCAGGTCGAGGAGATCATCGGCCAGGGCCAGCAGGCCCCGTCCGGTCACATTCCCTTCACCCCCCGGGCGAAGAAGGTCCTGGAGCTGTCGCTCCGGGAGGCCCTGCAGCTCGGCCACAACTACATCGGCACCGAGCACATCCTGCTCGGCCTGATCCGCGAGGGCGAGGGCGTCGCCGCCCAGGTCCTGGTCAAGCTGGGTGCCGACCTCAACCGGGTGCGCCAGCAGGTCATCCAGCTGCTCTCCGGTTACCAGACGAGCGGCGGCAAGGAGTCGGCCACGGCCGGCGGGCCCGCCGAGGGCACCCCGTCGACCTCGCTGGTCCTGGACCAGTTCGGCCGCAACCTCACCCAGGCCGCCCGCGAGGCCAAGCTCGACCCGGTGATCGGGCGCGAGAAGGAGATCGAGCGGGTCATGCAGGTGCTGTCCCGCCGCACCAAGAACAACCCCGTCCTGATCGGCGAGCCCGGCGTCGGCAAGACCGCCGTCGTCGAGGGCCTGGCGCAGGCCATCGTCAAGGGCGAGGTCCCCGAGACGCTCAAGGACAAGCAGCTCTACACGCTGGACCTGGGCGCGCTGGTGGCCGGCTCGCGCTACCGCGGTGACTTCGAGGAGCGCCTGAAGAAGGTGCTCAAGGAGATCCGCACCCGCGGCGACATCATCCTGTTCATCGACGAGCTGCACACCCTGGTCGGCGCGGGCGCCGCCGAGGGCGCCATCGACGCCGCCAGCATCCTCAAGCCGATGCTGGCCCGCGGCGAGCTGCAGACCATCGGTGCCACCACCCTGGACGAGTACCGCAAGCACCTGGAGAAGGACGCCGCGCTGGAGCGCCGCTTCCAGCCGATCCAGGTCGCCGAGCCGTCGCTGCCGCACACCATCGAGATCCTCAAGGGTCTGCGCGACCGCTACGAGGCCCACCACCGGGTCTCCATCACGGACGCCGCGCTGGTCGCCGCCGCCACCCTGGCCGACCGCTACATCTCGGACCGCTTCCTGCCGGACAAGGCGATCGACCTGATCGACGAGGCCGGTTCCCGGATGCGCATCCGCCGGATGACGGCGCCGCCGGACCTGCGCGAGTTCGACGAGAAGATCGCCGACGTGCGCCGCGAGAAGGAGAGCGCGATCGACGCGCAGGACTTCGAGAAGGCCGCGTCCCTGCGCGACGACGAGAAGCAGCTCCTGCAGGCCAAGGCCAAGCGCGAGAAGGAGTGGAAGGCCGGCGACATGGACGTCGTCGCGGAGGTGAACGAGGAGCTCATCGCCGAGGTCCTGGCCACCGCCACCGGCATCCCGGTCTTCAAGCTGACCGAGGAGGAGACCTCGCGCCTGCTGCGCATGGAGGACGAGCTGCACAAGCGCGTCATCGGCCAGAAGGACGCCATCAAGGCGCTCTCCCAGGCCATCCGGCGCACCCGTGCGGGCCTCAAGGACCCGAAGCGTCCCGGCGGCTCGTTCATCTTCGCCGGCCCGTCCGGCGTCGGTAAGACCGAGCTGTCCAAGACGCTCGCCGAGTTCCTCTTCGGCGACGAGGACGCGCTGATCGCGCTCGACATGTCCGAGTTCTCCGAGAAGCACACCGTCTCCCGGCTCTTCGGTTCGCCCCCCGGCTACGTGGGCTACGAGGAGGGCGGCCAGCTGACCGAGAAGGTCCGCCGCAAGCCGTTCTCGGTCGTCCTCTTCGACGAGGTCGAGAAGGCCCACCCGGACATCTTCAACTCGCTGCTGCAGATCCTGGAGGACGGTCGCCTGACCGACTCCCAGGGCCGCGTGGTCGACTTCAAGAACACCGTCATCATCATGACGACCAACCTCGGCACCCGGGACATCTCCAAGGGCTTCAACCTGGGCTTCGCGGCCACGGGTGACACCCAGACCGGGTACGAGCGGATGAAGGCGAAGGTCGGCGAGGAGCTCAAGCAGCACTTCCGCCCCGAGTTCCTGAACCGCGTCGACGACATCGTGGTGTTCCACCAGCTGTCCGAGGACGACATCATCCAGATCGTCGACCTCATGATCGCCAAGGTGGACGAGCGGCTCAAGGACAAGGACATGGGCCTGGAGCTCGGTGTCGAGGCCAAGAAGCTGCTGGCCAAGCGCGGCTACGACCCGATCCTCGGTGCCCGTCCGCTGCGCCGCACCATCCAGCGCGAGATCGAGGACCACCTCTCCGAGAAGATCCTCTTCGGCGAGCTGCGGGCCGGCCACATCGTCGTCGTGGACGTCGAGGGCGAGGGCAAGGACGCCAAGTTCACCTTCCGCGGGGAGGAGAAGTCGGCCGTCGCGGACACCCCGGCCGCGGTCGCCTCGTCCGGTCCGGACCTGACGAAGTAGCAACATTTAACAGACAACTTCACAGCCACCGAGCCCCCGGCGTCCGCGCCGGGGGCTCGGTGCGTTCCGGGCCCGCGGGCCGCGGGTTCCGGCTGACCGGAATCTACGGCTTCGGGACGGGATGGTACGGATGCGTCCCATTTCTCAGTAAGCTTTAACGAGCATACGGTTGACATATGGTCAGCTGATGGGAAGTCGCGGAGCATAGCGCCGTGACCATGTCAGGGTCAAGGTCTATCTTTTCCGTCCACGCTTGTATCAAATGACGTCCACCTGTCTTTCATTTTGGTTTGCCGGGCTTTGGCCAAGAGCTGGCCCCGGTCGGGGAGGACGTCACAACGTTGAAGCACACCAGGAGAACCGCTGCGGTGGCCACGGCCGCGGCGGTCATAGTCACGCTTGGCGCGGGCATGTTCCCGGGCACCGCCGTCGCCGCCGGTTCGGCCCCCGTGCCGAAGGACCCGGCCGAGGCCGTCCAGAGCACTGAGCACAACTTTCCCGGCCCGCTGACCGGAAAGGTGGAGGCCGAGCAGAAGGCCGCCACCGAGCAGCTGCTCGCCGGCACCGCGAAGGTCGAGGAGCACAACGGCAGCACCAGCGTGAAGCTGGGCAAGGACAAGTACGTGGAGCTCGCCCGCGAGCGCACGGACAAGATCTTCACCATCCTGGTCGACTTCGGCGACCAGGTGGACAACACCACCAAGACGGCGGACGGCAAGGTCAAGTACGGGGGTGAGCCCGGCCCGAAGCACAACGAGATCGCGCAGCCGGACCGCGCCACCAACAACTCGACCGCCTGGCAGGCCGACTACAACCAGCAGCACTACCAGGACCTGTACTTCAGCAAGGACAAGCCCTCGCTGAAGACCTTCTACGAGAAGCAGTCCTCGGGCCGCTACTCGGTCGACGGCGTGGTCTCGGACTGGGTGCGCGTTCCGTGGAACGAGGCCCGCTACGGGTCCGACTACTGCGGCTCCAACGTCTGCGCCAGCGCGCAGGACCTGATCCGCGACGCCGTGGACATCTGGTACAAGGACCAGCTGGCCAAGGGTCAGACCGACGCCCAGATCAAGGCGACGCTGGCCCAGTACGACCAGTGGGACCGCTACGGGTCGCACCACGACGGGAACTTCAACCAGCCCGACGGGTACATCGACCACTTCCAGATCGTGCACGCCGGCGAGGACAAGTCGGCCGGTGGCGGCAAGCAGGGCAGCAAGGCCCTGTGGGCGCACCGCTCGTACGTCTACGGCAACCTGACCGGCCAGGCCGGCCCCGAGGGCAACAAGCTCGGTGGCGTCCAGGTCGGCAGCTCCGGTCTCTGGATCGGCGACTACACGATGCAGCCCGAGAACGGCGGCCTCGGCGTCTTCGCCCACGAGTACGGCCACGACCTCGGTCTGCCGGACCTGTACGACACCGCCGGCAAGGGCATCGACAACTCGGTCGGCTTCTGGTCGCTGATGTCCTCCGGTTCCTGGCTGGGCGAGGGCAAGGACGCGATCGGCGACATGCCGAACGACCTCGACGCCTGGAGCAAGCTGCAGCTCGGCTGGCTGAAGTACGACAAGGCCACCGCGGGCAAGGAGTCGACCCACCACATCGGTCCGGTCGAGTACAACAGCGCCCTCCCGCAGGCCCTGGTCGTCGACCTGCCGAAGAAGAGCATCACCACCGACATCAACAAGCCGTTCGCCGGCACGTCGGAGTGGTGGAGCGGCAGCGCCGACAACCTGAACGTCACGCTGACCCGCGAGGTCGACCTGACCGGCAAGGCCAAGGCCAGCATCAACGCCAAGGCCTGGTACGAGCTGGAGCCGGACTTCGACTACGCGTTCGGCGAGGTCTCCACCGACGGTGGCAAGACCTGGACCGTCGTGGACGGCACCTGGAACGGCGCCGCGCTGCCGAAGGAGAACGGCCGCCCGGCCGTCAACGGCCTCGCCGCCACGTGGGGCGACCTGTCCTTCAACCTGGACGCCTACGCCGGCCAGAAGGTCCAGTTCCGCTACCACAACACCACCGACGGCGGCCTGCACTACCGCGGCTTCGCGGTGGACGACATCTCGGTGACCGCGGACGGCGCCACCGTCTTCAGTGACGACGTCGAGAAGGGTGACAACGGCTGGACGTCCGCCGGCTTCACCCGCTTCGGCGGCTCGTACACCAAGGACTACGCGCAGTACTACATCGCCGAGAACAAGCAGTACGTCTCGTTCGACCAGACCCTGAAGACCGGCCCGTACAACTTCGGCTTCGCCGACAAGCCGAGCTGGGTCGAGCACTACGCGTACCAGCCCGGCCTGCTGATCTGGTACTGGGACGAGTCGCAGACCGACAACAACGTGAGCGCCCACCCGGGCCACGGCCTGGTCCTGCCGGTCGACTCGCACCCGGCCTCGCTCAAGTGGTCGGACGGCACCCTGATGCGTCCGCGCATGCAGGGCTTCGACTCCACCTTCGGTTCCCGCAAGGTTCCGGCGCTGACCCTGCACAAGGCCGGCGTCGAGACCACGATCCCGAAGTCCAAGGGCGTCGACGAGTTCTCGGACCTGAAGTCCTGGTGGTCCAAGGACAACCCGTACAGCGGCGTGGACGTCCCGAAGACGGGCACCAGCATCGAGGTCGAGAACGAGTCCTCGAACTACCTGGAGACCTGGATCCGGGTCCGTCCGGTCGACAACTGATCGATCGAGCAGTAGCGATCAGCCTGTGACCAGGCGCATCTGAACACACCTCGGCCGGCCCGTCCCCGCACTGCGCGGGGGCGGGCCGGTCGTCCTTGCACCGGGCCCCGCCGCTACCCGACCTTGCCACCGGCCGGCAGCCGGTCGAGGAAGGCGGCGGCCGCCCCGGCGACCTCGGCGGCCGTCCAGTCGAGCGCGGCCGCGGCCACCGTGACCTCCGTCATCGACAGCCCCGGCAGGTCGCGCTCGCGCCAGCCGCCGAACAGCCCGGTCCCGGTGTCCTCGGCCAGCCCCAGCGTGGCCTCCTCCAACTCCTCGGCGCGGTACGGCAACCAGAGCTGGAACTGGTGGGTGTGCGGCGGGGCCGGGTGCACCCGGGCGCCCGGGACCGCGGCGAAGGCGGCGGCCAGCGCCGCGGCGACCGTCCGGGCGTGGGCCACGTACCGGTCCAGCCGCGGGAGTTCGTCGTCCAGCCCGGCCAGCGCGGCCAGCACCGCCGGCCACTGCTGGTAGACCTGGCCGCCGTACCGGTGCCGCCAGGCCCGGGCGGTGCGGACGAAGCCCGCGGCGCCGGCCAGCGCGGCGCCGCTGACCCCGCCGAGCGTCTTGTAGAAGGAGACGTAGACCGAGTCGGCCAACCCAGCGATCTCCGGCAACGAGTGGCCCAGGTGCCGCACCGACTCCCAGATCCGGGCGCCGTCCACGTGCAGCGCCGCGCCGTGCTCCGCCCGGACCACCTCCGCCAGCGCCGTCAGCTCCGCCCAGTCGGGCAGCACGAACCCGGCCTCGCGCAACGGCAGCTCGAGGCTGAGCGCGGCGTACGGCTCGTCGAAGGCGCGCAGCTCGGCGGCGGTGGGCTGGCGCGGCGCGATGGTCGGCCAGACGCTGCGCAGTCCGGTCAACACCCCGAGCGCCTGCCGCTCGGCCCGGTCGGTGTGGGCCAGCGGGTGCGTCGCGACGGTGCGCAGCCCGGCGGCCTCGGCGTGGATCCGCAGGGCGACCTGCTGGGCCATCGTGCCGGTGGGGAAGAAGGCCGCGTCCTCGGTGCCCAGCAGGTCGGCGACCCGGCGCTCCAGGGTGCGGACCACGCCGTCGCCGTACTGGTCCGGCCGGTGGTCCAGGCCGCCGTCCGCGGCCGCGAGGGCGGCGAGGCGTTCGCGCATGCTCTGCGGCCGGGCGCCGGACAGGATCCGCTCGCAGCCCCGCAGGGCGGCGAAGCGGCGGTCCGGGAGGCTCGGGCGGTCACTGCCGTCGGGGTCTTCGCTCCTGTTGCCATACATGGGTCGATGGTCCCGCAGCGGGCCCGTCAGGTCAGCGGCGCGGACCGCGAAAGGCCCCGGGGCCGGCACAAACCCCGGTGCGGCGTGGGACTGGTCACAGGGGCCGGAAGGGGTACGAGCGGCGGTAGTAGGCGGCCCGGCGGGCCCGGCGGCCGCCGCGGACCGGTGGTGGTCGATCCGATCCCGTGATCGTCGCTCCGCCGGCCCGGATCCCGGGCGCGACGCCGACTACCCGCCGTAGTACGTCACACCGTTTGGGGCTGCGCCCGGTGACGGTTACACCTGAGTGGTCCCCGCGCAGCACAGCCCGAACGGGTCCTTCCGTGCTGCCCTCGTACGACCGTGAGGTACGGCAACCGATGTCCTCTGTCCCGCCCGTGGGGCCCGCGCTGCGCCGGCTCGCCGCCCGCGCCGCCGCCCAGGCCGCGGCCTGGCAGCCCCGGCTCGGCCACGCCGTCCGCACCCACGCCGCCGCACCGCTGCGCGCGCTCGCCACGCCCCGTCACGCCACCCTGCCGGGCAGCCGTCAGCGCGCCGACCGGGACCACGCGGTGGCCTCCGCGGGCGTGGTCGCCGCCCTGCTCGCCGGCGGGCTGCTGGTGGCCGCCCCCGGCAGCGCCTCGGCGCACACCGTCCGGCCCACCACCCCGGGCAGCTCGGCCTTCACGGCACCGCAGGCCGCGGTGCCCAGCCCCGGGATCGTCCAGGTGTCGGGGCCGAGCTCCTACCGGCTCCCCGGCGGCGGGGACTCGGCGCAGGATTCCGTCGCGGTGGCCGCCAACCTGCTGCCGACCGAGCCGCCGGCCGCCGCCGCAGCGCCCGCGGACCCGGCCCCCGCCGCGGCACCCGCCGCCGAGCCCGCCCCGGCCCCGGCACCCGCCCCGGCACCCGCGCCCGAGTGGTCGGCGCCCGCCCCCGGTGCACGGACCAGCAACCCGTACGGGAAGGCCAACGCCGAGTACGCCGCCGGGTACCACACCGGGGTGGACTTCGCGGTCGCCCCGGGCACCCCGCTGCTGGCGGTCGGCAACGCGACCGTGGTGTCGGCCGGTTGGGACGGCGCGTACGGCAAGGAGGTCGTGCTGCGGCTGGCGGACGGGCGCTACGCGCAGTACGCGCACATGTCCTCGCTCGCCGTCTCGGCGGGCGACAAGGTGTCGGCCGGCGAGCGGATCGGGCGCTCCGGGAGCACCGGCAACTCGACCGGGCCCCACCTGCACTTCGAGATCCGCACCAGCAACCACTACGGCGCGGTGGTCAACCCGATCGCGTACCTCGCGGGGCACGGCGTCACCGACTTCTGACCCCGGGCCCCCGCCCTGTCCGCCCCGGGGCGGACGGGGCGGACGGTCTCAGGGGCGCGCGGGGGCGGGGTGGCTGATCCGGCCGCCGATCTCCAGGGCGACCACCCGGGCCGCCGCGATCGCGTCCTCCAGGGTGGCCGCGACCTGTGAGGTCTCGCCCCAGACGTTGTCGGTCCGGCCGCACTCGGAGTCGTCCTGCTTGAGCAGGAACAGCGACGAGTGGACGGTGAACAGGGACATCGCGGCGCGCAGCCGGTCCTGGAAGTCGGCGTCCGGCCCGTGCACCAGCTGGATCATGGTGATCATGCGGTCCCGGAACGCCAGCCCGGCCGGGGACTCGCGCAGCGCGGGCTGGTTCTCGTGGAAGAAGCGCAGCAGCGGCGCCCGCTCGGCCATCCCGTCCGCGAAGCGGCGGATCAGCTCGTCCCGCATCTCCGGGCTCCAGGACTGCTCACGGCCCCACGCGATGGTCTCGTCGATCGGCGCGGCCATCCGCTCGACGATGCCGAGGACGATGTCGTCCTTGGTCTTGAAGTGGTAGTAGAGCGCGGCCTTGGTGACGCCGAGGCGGTCGGCGATCTCGCGCAGTGAGGTCTGCTCGTAGCCCTGCTCGGAGAAGAGCTCCAACGACACCTCGATGATGCGAGCCCGGGTGTCGCTGCGGGGGCTGTGCGGAGTGCCCATGGCCTGCCTCATGACTGCGTCGGTGACTGCTGCGGACCCCGGTGGCGTCCGCCCCGGGCCATTCTCCCTGCCCGGACGGCCGCTCGGGAAACTGGCTTGACGGCCGGCTAGTACACAACTTACCGTGCCGACGGTACACCAAACTAGCCGGGCGACAAGTAAGTAGTCGGCCAGCAGGCACGCACGGCCTCCGCTCGTCCGCAACACCCCCCGGGAGACACCACCTCATGTCACAGTCCAAGACCGCCGGGCCGGCACCGGAGGAGCAGACGGCCGAGGAGGAACAGCCGCGGTCGCCCCGCGAGATCCGCCTCGTGATGGTCGGCCTGGTCGTCACCATGCTGCTGGCCATGCTCGACAACCTGATCGTCGGCACCGCGATGCCGACGATCGTCGGTGACCTCGGCGGCGCCGAGCACCTGTCCTGGGTCGTCACCTCCTACACCCTGGCCACCGCCGCCTCCACCCCGATCTGGGGCAAGCTCGGCGACCTCTACGGCCGCAAGGGCACCTTCCTCACCTCGATCGTGATCTTCCTGGTGGGCTCGGCGCTGTCCGGCCTCTCGCAGAACATGAACGAGCTGATCGGCTTCCGCGCCCTCCAGGGCCTGGGCGCCGGCGGTCTGATGGTCGGCGTCATGTCGATCATGGGCGCGCTGGTCCCGCCGCGCGACCGCGGCAAGTACCAGGGCATGTTCGCCGCGGTGATGGCCCTCGCCACCATCGGCGGCCCGCTGATCGGCGGCTTCATCACCGACCACCTCAGCTGGCACTGGACCTTCTACATCAACCTGCCGCTCGGCGTGGTCGCGCTCGCCGTGGTCGTCGTCACCCTGAAGCTCCCGAAGGTCCGCAACACGGCCCGGATCGACTACCTGGGCGCCCTGCTGCTCACCACCGGCATCGTCTCGCTCACCCTGATCACCACCTGGGGCGGCCAGCAGTACGCCTGGGGCTCCAAGCAGATCCTCGGTCTGGCCGCGCTCTCCGCCGCCTCGCTGATCGCCTTCTGCTACGTCGAGCAGCGGGTGCAGGAGCCGATGCTGCCGCTGAGCCTGTTCAAGAACCTCAACTTCACCCTGGTCTCGATCATCGGCTTCATCGTCGGCTTCGTGATGTTCGGCTCGACCGTCTTCCTGCCGCTCTACCAGCAGATCGTCCAGGGCGCCTCGGCCACCAACTCCGGGCTGCTGCTGATGCCGATGATGTTCGGCATGCTGGTCGTCTCGCTGGTGGTCGGCCAGGCCGTCACCAAGACCGGCAAGTACCGGATCTACCCGATCATCGGCACCGTCGTGATGACCGGCGGCATGGTGCTGCTCTCCACCATGGGCACCGGGACCAGCAGCTTCACCTCCGCCTGCTGGATGGTCGTGCTCGGCGCCGGCATGGGCTTCCTGATGCAGATCACCATGCTCGTCGCGCAGAACAGCGTCGAGCTCAAGGACGTGGGCGTGGCCAGCTCCACCGCCACCCTGTTCCGCACCATCGGCGGCTCCTTCGGCGTCGCGCTCTTCGGCGCGCTGTTCAACAACCGGGTCACCGAGACGATGAAGGAGCGGCTCGGCGAGCAGGCCACCGCGGGCGGCGGCGGGGTGAAGGACCCGGGCCAGATGAGCCCGGCCGCCCTGCGCAAGCTCCCCGACACCATCCAGGACGCCTACCACCACGCGGTGTCCAACGGCCTGCACACCGTCTTCCTGTGGGGCGCGGCGGCGGCCGTGATCGCCATCGCCGCCGCGGTGTTCCTGCGCGAGGTGCCGCTGCGCGGCGTCGGCACCGGCA
This sequence comes from Kitasatospora sp. NPDC101176, assembly GCF_044768035.1. Lineage (NCBI taxonomy): Bacteria > Bacillati > Actinomycetota > Actinomycetes > Kitasatosporales > Streptomycetaceae > Kitasatospora > Kitasatospora sp. NPDC101176. The sequence continues at coordinate 162,083 of NZ_JBIWPA010000009.1, read as the reverse complement.
AGGAGGACAAGGCGGCCGAGGCCTCGCTGGAGGCTGCGGCCATCTGATCCGCCCGACGTGCCGAAGGCGCCCCCGGAGCCGTGCTCCGGGGGCGCCTTCGTGCGTCCCCGCGGGCCCGGGGGCGCCGGGTGTCCCGAGGTGTCCCGCGGGCGCCTTCGGACACCGGGAGCGCGAACGGGCGGGCCGGGCCGTACCGCGGAGGCGCCGGCTACTGGGGCAGCCGGTAGACGCCCTGCTCGACCGGCTCGACCAGGCCGTCCGCGACCAGTCCGTCCAGCGCCCGGGCCCGCTGCACCGCGTCGGGCCAGACCTCGTCCAGCCGGGCCTGCGGCACCGCGCCGTGCGCCTCCCGCAGCACCGCGAGCAGCTTGCCGCGCACCTGCCGGTCCGTCCCCTCGTAGGTCTGGCCGCGCCGGGCCGGGCCCTCGTACGGCGGGCGGCCGGCCCGCTGCCAGGCGCAGTGGGCGAACAGCGGGCAGTCCCCGCACTCCGGGCCGCGCGCGGTGCAGACCAGCGCGCCCAGCTCCATCACGCCGACCGCCCAGGTGGCCGCCGTCTCGGCGTCGTCGGGCAGCAGCGCGGTCGCCGTACGGCGCTCGGCGGCCGTGGTGGCCTGGGCCGGGTACTCGACGCCGGTGACGGCGCGGGCGAACACCCGGCGGACGTTGGTGTCCAGCACCACGTGCCGCTGACGGAAGGCGAAGGAGGCGACCGCGGCGGCGGTGTACTCCCCCACGCCGGGCAGCGAGAGCAGCGTCGCGTGGTCGTCAGGCACCTCGCCGCCGTGCTCCTCGGTGATCGCCACCGCGGCCGCGTGCAGCCGCAGCGCGCGGCGCGGGTAGCCGAGCCGGCCCCACATCCGGACCGCCTCGCCGGGCGCGTCGGCCGCGAGCGCCGCCGGGGTGGGCCAGCGGGTCAGCCAGGCCTCCCAGGCGGGCAGTACGCGCTTCACGGGGGTCTGCTGGAGCATGAACTCGCTCACCATGACCGCCCAGGGCGTCGCGTCGGGCGTCCGCCAGGGCAGGTCGCGCTTTCCGGCCTCGTACCAGTCGAGGACGGTCGCGTGGAAGAGCGGCAGGGGCATCGGCAACCGGACGGCCTCCGGTGCGGAGCCGGTCGGAGCAACGGGAACGGGGGTGATGGCAGCCATGGCCCTTCGATCCTCCCATGCCCGGCGGCCCCGGCCGAAGCGGAGTTCGAGGCTCCGGACAATTCGGTGAACCGCGGGGAAATCACCGCTTCGGGGCTCCCTCGAACGGCGCAAATGGCGGATCATGTGAAGGAAGGGGCGACTGTGCAGTGTTGGTGAGTCAATCGCCACACACAGTCTCGTAGAGTTTGGGCGTGCCCTCTCTGCGTCAACCCGTGGGACCTCTGCCGGCCTCGATCTACTGGCGCCGGCGCCTCGTCATGCTCGCCGCCGTCGCGGCGGTCGTCGCCCTGATCGCCTGGCTGATGACCGATCAGGGCGGTGACGGCGGATCACAGAGCAAGGCCGCCCAGGCCGTTCCGTCCCAGTCCCAGACCCCCGCCCAGGCCATCACGCCCGGAGCCTCGCCCAGCGGGCCGGCGGCCCGCCCCGGCGGCGGCAGCGGCGGTGGCGGCAGCCAGAGCGGCGGCCCGGTGGCCGGCTCCGGCGGCGGCGAGGTCAGCCTCAGCACCGGCGGCACCGGCGGAGCCCCCAACCCGGCCCCCGCCACGGGCGGATCGGGCGGTGGCGCGGCCGCGGGCGGTGCCTCCGGCGGGACGGGCGGCGCGGGTGCCGCGGGCGGCGCGGGTGCCGCGGGCGGGTCGGGCGGCTCGGGCGGGTCGGGCGGCTCGGGCGGCGCCCCGGCGGTGAACACGGCCGAGGTGATGGCCCTGCCGGTCTGCGTCTCCTCCCAGGTCACCCTGGAGCTGACCGGCGCCCAGAACTCGTACCAGCCCAAGGACAAGCCCCGGCTCTCGCTCACCGTGAAGAACGCCTCCGGCACCAACTGCCGGGTGGACCTGGGCCGGACCGCCTCCGCGATCACCGTGACCGCCAGCAACGGCGACCGGATCTGGTCCTCCGGCGACTGCCCGAGCGACCGCGGCAGCGCCTGGGTGCAGATCCCGGCCAACAACGGCATGACCGAGACCTTCACCTGGGACCGCAGCCGCAGCAAGCCGCAGTGCGCCACCGTGGACACGACGGCCCCGGCCGCCGGCACCTACCTGGTGGTCGCCGACCTCACCGGCCTCTCCGGCGGGCAGGTCTCGGCGCGCTCCTCGATCCGTCTGGAGAGCTGAGGCACCCTCGGCTCCACGCGAAGCCCCCACCGCCGGACCGGTTCCGGTGGTGGGGGCTTCGGCGTTCGGCGGCGGGGCGCGGCGCGGCAGGACGCAGCGGGCCGCGGCGGGACGTGCGAAGGCCCCCGGGAGACCTGCTCGCCGGGGGCCCGGGCGGAGGCGCCGCGAGACGGGCGCCCCCGGTCAGACGTAGCGTTCCAGGATGGACGATTCGGCAAGGCGGGACAGGCCCTCCCGGACCGAACGGGCCCGGGTCTCGCCGACGCCCTCGACCGTCTGCAGGTCGTCGATGCTGGCGGCGAGCAGCTTCTGCAGACCGCCGAAGTGCTCGACCAGGCGCTCTATCACCGTGTTGGGCAGACGCGGGATCTTCGCCAGCAGCCGGTAGCCCCGCGGCGAGACCGCGGAGTCCAGCGACTCCGGGGAGCCCGAGTAGCCGAGCGCCTTGGCGACCGTCTGGAGGTCCAGCAGTTCGGCGTGGGTGAGCGCCTCCAGATCGGCCAGCACCTCGTTGACCGTGCGGCCCTTCTTGGCGGCGCGCTCCGGGAAGTAGTCCCGGGCGACCAGCTCCCGCTCCGGCTCCACGCCCGCGATCAGCTCGTCCAGCTGGAGCGAGAGCAGACGGCCGTCGATGCCGAGCTCCAGCACGTAGCCGGCGATCTCGGTGGCGATCAGCCGGACCATCTCCAGCCGCTGGGCGACGGCGGTGACGTCCCGGACCGTCACCAGGTCCTCGATCTCCAGCGCGGAGAGCGTGCCGGCGACCTCGTCCAGGCGCAGCTTGTAGCGCTCCAGGGTGGCCAGCGCCTGGTTCGCGCGGGACAGGACGGTGGTCGAGTCCTCCAGCACCCGGCGGGTGCCGTTCACGTACATCGCGATCAGCCGCATCGAGTGCGAGACCGCCACCACCGGGAAGCCGGTCTGCCGGTTGACGCGCTCGGCGGTGCGGTGGCGGGTGCCGGTCTCGTCGGTGGGGATGGTGGAGTCCGGCATCAGGTGCACGCCGGCCCGGACGATCTTGGTGATGTCCTTGTCCAGCACCACCGCGCCGTCGAGCTTGCACAGCTCGCGCAGGCGGGTGGCGGTGAACTCCACGTCCAGGACGAAACCACCGGTGCAGATCGACTCGACCGTCTTGTCGAAACCGAGCACGATCAGGCCGCCGGTGTTGGCCCGGAGCACCCGCTCCAGGCCGTCGCGCAGCCCCGTGCCGGGCGCGATGGCGGTGAGGGAGGCCCGCAGCAGGGCCTCCTCACGGGAGGCCTTGTCCGCCCCCCGGTCGCTGGCTGCCACGTGACTCCTCCGGTCGACCCCGTGCCGCGCGCCTCGCGCCGTGCGCCGGTCCGCGGTCTGTTGCTCTGTCGCTCAGTACCGCTCGGTACTGCCTACTGGCCAATGAGACTGGGGAAAGTCTAACTGCGTGCGGCATCGACAGGGCTTGGGTCAGCGCAGTTCGTCGGAGTCGAGCGGCTCCCAGCCGTCCATCAGCTCCTCCGGATCGGCGACGACCCGGGCCGAACGGGGGGCCGGCGGCGCCGACGGTGCCTCACCACGGGGCTTGGCGGCGGCCCGGCGGCGGCCCGGGATCGCCCGCAGCGCCTCGCCGATGTCGGCCACCTCCACCACCTTCATGCCCGGCGGCACCTTGCCCGGGTCCGGCGGGACGAGGGCGTGCGTGAAGCCCAGCCGGTGCGCCTCGGCGAGCCGCCGCTGCACACCCGTCACCCGCCGCACCTCGCCCGCCAGGCCGACCTCGCCGATCGCCACCAGGTTGCTGGGCAGCGGGGTGTCGGAGGAGGAGCTGGCCACCGCGAGCGCGACCGCGAGGTCGGCGGACGGCTCGCTCAGCTTCACCCCGCCCACCGTCGCGGTGTAGATGTCCTGCTTGCCGAGCTTCACCCCGCCGTGCCGCTCGACCACCGCCAGGATCATCGCGATCCGCGGCGACTCCAGGCCCGAGGTGGTGCGCCGCGGCGACGGGATCTGCGAATCCACCATCAGCGCCTGCACCTCCGCGACCAGCGGCCGCTTGCCCTCCAGCGTGACGGTGAGGCAGGTGCCCGGGACGGGCTTGTCACGCCTGGTCAGGAAGAGGCCGGACGGATCCGCCAGACCGGCGATGCCCTCGTCGTGCAGCTCGAAGCAGCCGACCTCGTCCGTCGCGCCGTAGCGGTTCTTGACCCCGCGGATGAGCCGCAGCCGGGCGTGGCGGTCCCCCTCGAAGCTGAGCACGACGTCCACCAGGTGCTCCAGCAGGCGCGGGCCCGCGATCTGGCCGTCCTTGGTGACGTGGCCGACCAGCAGCGTGGCCATGCCGCGCTCCTTGGACGCCCGGATCAGCGCGCCCGCCACCTCGCGGACCTGGGCCGGGCCGCCGGGGGCGCCGTCCAGCTCGGCGGAGGCGATGGTCTGCACCGAGTCCAGGATCAGCAGGCCGGGGTTGACCGCCTCGACGTGCCCGAGCACGGCGCCGAGGTCGGACTCGGCGGCGAGGTAGAGGTGGTCGGAGAGGGCGTTGATGCGGTCCGCCCGCAGCCGCACCTGGCCGGCCGACTCCTCGCCCGTGACGTAGAGGGTGCGGTGCTGGTCGGAGGCCGCCTTGGCCGCGACGTCCAGCAGCAGGGTGGACTTGCCGACGCCGGGCTCGCCCGCCAACAGGACCACCGCGCCCGGGACCAGCCCGCCGCCGAGCACCCTGTCCAGCTCCGGAACGCCCGTCGAACGCGCCGTCGCGACCTGGCCGTCGACCTGGGCGATCGGGCGGGCGGGCGCGCTGACCGGGCCGGCGGCGGTCGTCCGGATCGGCACCGCGCCGTACTCCTCGACCGTGCCCCAGGCGTTGCACTCCGGGCAGCGGCCGACCCACTTGGGCAGCTGGTTGCCGCACTCGGTGCAGCGGTACGCCGGGCGGGGCTTGGCGGTGGTCTTGGTACGGGCAGCCATGCGGCCACCGTAGCGCCTGGGTCTGACACCGCCGGACGAGCGAGGGGCGCGGGCCCCTCGCGGGCGCCCCGCCCGGCGGGGTGCACGGGCGGGGGCCGGGCGGGGTACACGGGCCGGGGCGGGCGGATGCACGGGCCGGGGCCGGGCGGCGTCCACACAGATGGACGATGTTGTTACCCGAAAGAAGTACATACGCGGCGAACGGCCGGGGCCCACCGCCCGCCGTCTCTACCGTCGGACGGGTGACAACGCGTACTGAAGCGCCGCCGGCCGCCGTGCTCGCGGCGTACGACCGGCAGGTGGACGGCCTGTTCACCTACTGCCTCTCGGTGCTGTGCGAGCACGACGCGGCCGCCGCCGCCCTGCACGAGGTCCGCGAGCTGGCCCGGCGGCACGGCGCCCGGCTCGCCGAGCCCGGGCTGGTCCGGGCCTGGCTGTTCGCACTGGCCAGGTACTGCTGCCAGCGGCGTCTGGCGGACGGCGCCGGCCGGGAGCCCGGAGCGGAGCCGGCCGAGGCCGAGGCGGCCCGGCGTCGGCGCGAGCTGGCCTCGCTCGCCTGGCCGGAGGCGGCCGGCACCGATCCCGAGCAGCGCGAGGCGCTGGAGCTGTCCGTCCGGCACCGGCTGACCCCGCACGAGGTGGCGGCCGTCCTGGGGCTGCCGTTCGAACGGACCCGCGCCCTGCTCGCCGCCGCCGAGGCCGAGGTGGCCCGGACCAGGGCCGCGCTGCTGGTGCTCGGGGTGGGCAGCTGCCCGGAGCTCGACCGGCTCGGCGGGGCCGGGGCGGAGTCCTGGCGGGACTGGGTGCTCGGTCCGGCGCTGCGCCGGGAGCTGGTGCAGCACGTGGTCGACTGCCCGACCTGCCGGGGGACGGCGGAACGGGTGGGCGACGAGGCGGCGGAGGGCTCGGCCGGGCTGTCCGGGCTGGCGCTGCTGACCGCGCCCGCGGCCGCACCGGTGGGGGGCGGGCCGGGCATGCGCGAGGGGGGCGAGGACGGCGCGGCGGAGGACGGCGCGGCGGAGGACGGCGCGGCGGGCTACCTGCCGACGGCGTCCGGGGCCGCCCGGCGGGCCCGGCGGGCGGCCGGGGCCCCGGCGGTGGATCCGGGACTGCGGTTCGACCAGGGCGGCTTCCCCCGGCACCGGGCGCCGGACACGGGCCGCGCGCTGGCGGTCCGCCGGCGGGTGGTGACCACCGGGGTGCTGGCCGCCGTCCTGGCCGCGCCGGTGGTCGCGCTCTGGGCGGGGCACCGCGGCGGCGGCGAGCCGGGGTCGGCGGCCTCGGTCTCCACGGTGCGGGTGGAGGAGGCCGGCCGGGCGGGCGGGCAGCTGCCGCCGGACGCGCGGCCGTCGGCGGGTGATCCGGCCGACCCGGAGTCGTCCGCGGTCCCCGGGATGGAATTGGCGGGTGCGGGGGCGGTCACGTCCGGTTCCGGCACTGCAGAAACGTTGTTCCCCGGGATTCCGCGGCTCGCCCTCCAGGGACCGGCCGTACCGGTACCGGCCCGCGGCGCGACCCCGATCGGCAGCCCCACCCTGGTCGCCGCCCCCGCCCCCGCGGTCGAGCGGGTCACCGCTCCCTGGCCGGGCCAGGCCGCACCGGCCGCGACCGGGCTGCTCACCGTCGAGGCCGGCGAGTACGGCAGCCGGACCGTCCTCACGCTCACCAACTCCGGTGCCACCGAGATCCGTTGGCGTGCCGCGCCGGACGCCGGCTGGCTCCGGCTCAGCCGTGACTCCGGGACGCTGGCCCCGGGCCAGCGGATCACCGTGATCGTCACGGTGGACGAGGACCTCGCCCCCACGACGCACTGGACCGCCCGGATCGCGCTGCCGCCCTCGCAGGCGGTCGTCACCCTGGAGGGCGGCCCGCACAACCGGGGCGGTTCGGCCTCCTCCCCCGCCGACCCGGGCCCGACCGCCACGGCGGCCCCGGGGACGACACCCGATCCCACACCGACCGGCTCAACGGGCTCGAGCGGTTCGACCGGCTCCACGCCCGGTGGCACTCCGAGCGGGACCCCGCGACCGTCCGGGTCGGCGACGGCGTCCCCGTCCCCGTCGGGTTCGCCCTCCTCCGCGCCGCCGTCGCCCTCGCCCTCCTCCTCGCCGAGCTCCTCACCGAGCTCCTCGCCGTCCGCGCACCCGTCCGCGCACCCGTCCGCGCACCCGTCCTCGCAGCCCTCCTCGCAGCCCTCCGCGCAGCCGTCGGGCTCTCCCACGGCCGCCCCGGCGGGCGGTGCGTCCCCGGCCGCGCGCTGAGGCACCCGTACGGCGGGGGACGGGCGGAGCGGTACGGCCCGGACGGTCAGCTCCGCCGGATCGGCGGCACCCGGTAGCTGCCGTCCAGCACGGCCTGCTTCGGCTGGTAGAGCCGGATGATCGGACGGAACTCGCCGGGCGGCGTGGGCAGCCAGTTGGCCGCCGTCGGCCCGTCCTCGGGTTCCTCGTGCTGGAGCGTCAGGGTGAGCGAGCCGTCCTCGCCGTAGACCAGGCCCGGGGTGCGGTCGCCGATCGAGTAGCGCCCGATCGGGTTCTCCACCAGGTAGTAGTCCGGCAGCCCGTACATCGTGACGGACCAGAAGGCCTCGGCCGGCGGCGGCTGGTCGAAGTGCAGCGTGTAGCGGTGCTCGCCGCTGAGCGGGCGGCCGTCGGAGTCGTCGTAGGTCATCGCGTACGAGGCCTCGTAGGCGTGGTTGCCCCAGAGGCCGGCCCGGGCGGCGGCGGCCCGGCTGAGGTAGCCGGCGCGGCGGTCGGGGATGCGCCAGTCGGGTTCGTCGCGGGTCCCGGGCCCCAGGTGGTCGATGTTGTAGTCGAACAGGTGGAGCGCCGAACGCCACTCGCCGAGCGGGTGGTCCTCGGGCGGGCGGGTGGCGTCCTCGACCCGCTCCCGGCCGGCGGCCAGGCCCCTGCCCAGCGCGAGCGTCCAGTCCGCGGCGGCCGCGCGGTACGGCGAGGCGCCCGGGTCGAGGAGGCCGAGCGGGGCGAAGCGCCGCTGGTACTCGACGTCCGGCCCGGCCGGCAGGAAGGCCTGCATCCAGACCCTGAGCCGTTCGAAGAAGGCCAGCCGCTCGGGGACGTCCGGGTCCGGCTCGGGCAGCCCGGCGACCAGCCCGCCGGGCTCCAACGGCTCCAGGGTGAGGGCGGCCTGGAGGGCCTTGACCCGGGGGAGGTCGCGCGGGCCGGTGCAGGCGAAGCGGCCGACGATGGTCGCCACCGTGGTCGGCACCTCGATCACCCGCGTCGGGTCGGGCGGTGTGCCGTGCCAGCCCGGCGGGACGACCAGCCAGGTCTGCTCCTCGGTGCCGGTGGCGCGGCTCCCGAGGTAGGCGACGTTGTCCGTCCAGGCCCCGACGAACTGCAGCACGTAGTAGGCGCCCGCGGTGTCCGGGACGCGCAGCACCTGCGGGCCCTCGGAGAGGTCGAGCTGGGCGACCGAGTAGACGGTGTCGTTGTTGACCGAGACGAAGTGGTCCCTGGGCCCGGCCAGCCGGGTGGCGTGGCTGAAGTGGTTGAACTCCGCCGCCGGCAGGGTGCCCAGGCCGCCCTTGGTGAAGCGCTCGACCATGGTGAGGCCTGCGACGAGCGGGTAGCCGTAGACGTAGGCGTCGGCGGCCAGGGCCTCCAGCTCGGGCTGGTTCATCGGGTGTCCTTCGTCAGGTCGGTACGGGATGCCCGTCGGGTGCCCGTCGGGTTTCGGCGCTCGCCGTGGGCGGTCACCGCGGGGGCGGGGCGGTCACCGCGGGTCGAGCGGCGGGAGCCGCCAGCGGCCGTCGAGCACGGAGCGGTCCGGCCCGTAGAGCCGGGCGACCACCGAGAACGGGCCGTCCGGGGCGGGCAGCCAGTTGGCGGAGTGCCCGGCGTCGGCGGGGCGCTTGTGCCGGACGTGGAGGGTGAGTCCGCCGTCCGGGTCGCGGACCAGGCCCGGGGTGCGGTCGCCGATCGAGTAGCGGTCCAGGGTGTTGTCGACCAGCAGGCGGTCCGGGAGCCCGTACATGGTGACCGACCAGAAGAACCGGGCCGGTGGCAGGTCGTCCGGGCCGAAGCGGATCACGTAGTCGCGGTCGCTCGCGTTCGGCGGCCGGTTGCCGGCGCTGTCGACCGGCCAGCCGCCGTACCAGGCCTCCTCGGCAGGCAGCCCGTAGAGGCCGAGCCCGGCGCCCACCGCCTGGCCGAGGAAGTCCGCGCCGACCTCTCCACGGGTGCCGAACAACCCGGCCGAGGTGCCGGGTTCACCGGTGGCGCGGGCCAGCCGGGTGCGGCCGTCGGCGATGCCGCGCTCGATCTCGGCGCGCACCGCGAGGGGCAGTGCGGCGGGTTCGAACTCGCCGCGGCCGTCGACGCCCAGGTCGGTGAGGCGCCCGCGCAGGTCGGTCTCGGCGGGCGGCAGCGCGACCTCGCCGTGCAGCGGGAAGAAGCCGAGCAGGAAGTCGAGGAAGGTCAGGAACTCGACGGTGCCGAGCACCTCCTCGCGCCACACCGGCCAGACCGGCTCCGGCGCGGGGGCGGGCGCCGGGGTGCCCGCGTAGGCGTGCAGCGGGCGCAGCCGGTAGCCCTGCTGGACGGCCGACAGCTCGGCGAGCTCCGCCGGTGTCCCGCCGGCCAGCTGGGTCCGGCCGACGATCCCGACCAGCCGGGTCGCGGTGCGGATCACCCCGCGGACGCCGGGGGGCGGCTCGCCCTGCCAGCCGGGGCCGGCCACCAGGTGGTCGCCGGCCTCCGGGCCGGTGGTCCGGCTGCCGATGAACCCGGCGTAGACGGTGTCGAGTTCGTGCAGCGGCAGAACGTAGTAGCGGTCCGTCGCCGGGACCGACACCACCCACGGCTCGGCGCGCAGGTCCAGCCAGGCCCAGGAGTACGGGGTGTCGTTGTTCGGGGTGACGACGTCGGTGTCGGCCGGGGTGGACGGCCGCCGGTGGTGGCGGAAGACGCCGAAGCCGCCGACGTGGCGCGGGTCCGCGTCGTCCAGGGCCTGCGCGTACAGGGTGCGGTAGTTCCGCAGCATCGGGTAGGCGCGGATCCAGGCCTCGGCGACCGTCGCACGGATGGTGGCCGGGTCCACGAGTGCCGGGTTGGCCATGTGCGTCGCTCTCCCCAGTGCACGGAAGGCCGGCGACGCCGGGGCGGGCCGGAATTCTGGACATACGAGTACATAGCGGATGCTATGCGGGGCCGGGCGGGGCGGCACGTCGGCCGACCGGTGGGGGCGGGGCGGCACGGGGCCGATGGGGCGGGGTGGGCGGGCCCGGCGGCCCGCTCTGCCCAGCGCTAAGCGAGGGTCACCGACGGCCGGCCGCGGACAGACTTGCCCGCATGAAGATCCTCCTGCTCGGCGGCTCGTCCTTCCTCGGACGGGCCTACGCATCCGACGCCCTCGCCCGCGGCCACGAGGTGACCACCTTCAACCGCGGCCGCACCACCGCCGACCTGCCCGGTGTCGAGACCGTCCGGGGCGACCGCGACCACGCCGACGACCTCGCCCGGCTCGTCGAGGGCCGCAGCTGGGACGCCGTCGTCGACACCTCCGCGCAGCAGCCCGCCCAGGCGGCGGCCTCCGCCGCACTGCTGCGCGGCCGGGCCGACCACTACACCTTCGTCTCCTCCGTGCACGCCTTCGCCGACTGGCCCGCCGGAACCGTCACCGAGGACTCGCCCCTGCACCCCTGCCCCGCCGACACCCCTCCCGGCCAGCCGCCCGGCAACCCGCTCAAGGCGGGCTGCGAACGGGCGGTCCTCGACGGCTTCGGCGCCGAACGCTCGCTGATCCTCAACAGCGGGCTGCTCATCGGCCCGCACGAGAACGGCGGACGGTTGCCCTGGTGGCTGGAACGGATGGCCCGCGGCGGGCGGGTGCTGGCCCCCGGCGACCGCCGGCGCACCATGCAGGTGATCGACGTCCGGGACTTCGCCGCCTTCGGGCTCGACCTGCTCACCGCGGGAACCACCGGTCGCTACGTCACCACGGCCCCGCCCGGACTGCTCACCTTCGGCCAGTGGCTGGAGACCTGCCGGGAGGTGGCCGGCGCCGCGGACACCGAGCTGGTCTGGGTCGACGACGCGGCGCTGCTCGCCGAGGGGCCGGACCAGGTCGAGCCGTGGAGCGAACTCCCGCTCTGGGCGCCCGACGTGCCCGAGCTGACGGGCGTCTGGCTCGCCGACACCGGCCGGGCCCGGGCGGCCGGGCTGCGCTGCCGGCCCTTCGCCGAGACCGCGCGGGACACCTGGGAGTGGCTGCGCAACCGCGGCCCGGCCGAGGACACCGACGCCGAGGGGCGGAAGGGCCGCAAGGAGGCCGCGGTGCGGCAGGGCATCGAACCGGCCAAGGAGCAGCGGCTGCTGGCCGCCTTCGGCTGAGCCCCGCGCCGGCTCCGGGACGGGGCACCGGGATCGGCCTCAGCGGCCGGGCCCGGCGACGTGGACGGCGCCGGGGCCTGGACGGGCCTCAGTGGTCGACCCGGCGCTGCCGGTGGACGCAGGAAGCGGGGCCTGGACGGGCGCGCCGCAGGGGTGGGCGACCGGGCCGGGCCGGCGCCCACCCCTGCCGCCCCGGGTCAGTGCTTGCGGCGGGTGACCAGTTCGGCGAGCGCCAGCAGTTCGTCCGCCGCGGACGGCTCCGGAACGGCGGTGGCCAGCTGGGCCATCGCCGCGGCCATCCGCTCGCAGGACTCGCCCTGCGCCCAGCCGCGGCCGCCGGCGCCCTCGACGGCAGCCGCACACTGCGCCAACTCCTCCGGGCTGAGCGGGCGTTCCAGCGCGTACAGTTCGCCCAGCCGGGCACCCTCGGGGGTGCCGGAACCGAGCGCCGCGACCACCGGCAGCGACTTCTTCCTGGCGACCAGGTCCGCGCCCACCGGCTTGCCCGTCACCGCGGGGTCGCCCCAGATCCCGATCAGGTCGTCGATCAGCTGGAAGGCCAGGCCGATCTCCCGGCCGAAGCCGTCCATCGCCTGCGCGGCCTCCGTCGAACCGCCCCCGTACAGGGCCCCCATCGCGCAGGCGGCGCCGAGCAGGGCCCCGGTCTTCGCCTCCGCCATCGCCAGGCACTCGGTGAGGGAGACGTCGCTGCGCTGCTCGAAGGCGCAGTCGATCTGCTGCCCCTCGCAGAGCTCGACCACGCAGTCGGTGAGCCGCCGGGCGGACTCCCGGGCAGCCGGGTCCGGGTCCTCGGCGAGCAGCCGGAGCGCCAGCGAGTGCATGGCGTCCCCGGCCAGGATGGCCTCGGTGGTGCCGAACACCCTCCAGGCGGTGGGGCGGTGGCGGCGCGTCACGTCGCGGTCGATGACGTCGTCGTGGAGCAGGGTGAAGTTGTGCACCAGCTCGACGGCGGCGGCCGCCGCGGTGGCCCTGGCCGGGGTGCCGCCGAGCGCCTGGGCCGCGGCGAGCACCAGGGCCGGCCGGATCGCCTTGCCGGAGGGCGCGGCCGAGGGCGAGCCGTCCGCCTCCCACCAGCCGAAGTGGTAGCCGGCGACCTTGCGCATCGCGCCCGGCAGCGAGTCGACGGCGGCCCGCAGGACCGGGTCGACCAGCGTGCGGGCCCGGGCGAGGACACCCTCCGCCTCGCGCCCCTCCCGGTGGTCCCGTTCCAGCGTGGAGCTCGTCATGGGTTTCTCCCCCCTGTTGGCCTGCGGTGAGGCCGTCGGGCCTGCGACAGGACGTGTCGGCCCGCCCGGGGCGGGCCGCTGTGAAGTACCGGCGGTGGGGCGCTCGGCCCGCACGAAGGCGCGCCGCCCGGCCCGGGGTGTGGGCGCCCCGGCCGGGCGGCGCGGGATGGCCGGCCGGCATCGGTCCCGGTGGTCGGCGTTGGGTGCACGCCGCTCCGGTGTCGGCGTTCCGGCGTCGGTTCCGGTGGTCGGCGTTCGGCCAACACCGGGCCGGCGGTCGCCGTTCCAGCGTCGGTTCCGTGGTCGCCGGCCGCGTTCTAGCGCTGCGCGATGTCCACGTTCTCCAGGACGCCGACCGCGTCCGGCACCAGGATCGCGGCGGAGTAGTAGGCGCTGACCAGGTAGGAAATGATGGCCGTCTCGTCGATTCCCATGAACCGCACCGAAAGGCCCGGCTGGTACTCGTCCGGAATTCCGGTCTGGTGCAGGCCGATGACGCCCTGGTTGTCCTCGCCGACGCGCATCGCGATGATCGAGCTGGTGTGACCGCCGACGACCGGGATCTTGTTGCACGGGAAGACCGGCACCCCGCGCCAGGCGGTGACGTGCCGCCCCTCGACCTCCACCGTGCCGGGCACGAGGCCGCGCTTGTTGCACTCGCGGCCGAAGGCGGCGATGGCCTTGGGGTGGGCGAGGAACATCCTGGTGCCGCGGCGCCGGCTGAGCAGCTCGTCCATGTCGTCCGGGGTGGGCGGCCCGGAGTGGGTCTGGATGCGCTGGTCGTACGCCGCGTTCTCCAGCAGGCCGAACTCGGGGTTGTTGACCAGCTCGTGCTCCTGGCGCTCGCGCAGCGCCTCGATGGTCAGCCGCAGCTGGTGCTCGGTCTGGTTCATCGGCTGGTTGTAGAGGTCGGCGACGCGGGTGTGGACCCTGAGGATGGTCTGCGCGACGCTCAGCTCGTACTCGCGGGGCCTGAGCTCGTAGTCCACGAAGGCGCCGGGCAGCTCGTACTCGCCGTGGTGGCCGGCGGAGAGGTCGATCGCGGCCTCGCCGTGCTTGTTCTGCGCCTGCTGGAAGCCGTTCAGGTACTCGATGATCTGCAGCTGCAGCGCCTCGGAGCGGTCGTGCAGCTCCTGGAAGGCGGACCAGGGCAGGGCCATCACCGTGCCCGAGGTCGCGGCCCGGACGGTGTACGGCCAGGTGCCGTCCTCCTGCTGCAGGGCCTCGTCGCCGAGGTGGTCGCCGTCGGCGAGGGTGCCGACCACCGTCTCGTCGCCGTACTTGCCGGTGCCGATCCGCTCGAGCTTGCCGTGTGCGATCAGGAAGACCTCGTCGATCGCCGCCCCGGCCGAGACCAGGACGTCGCCGGCGCCGAAGTCCCGCTGGACGAAGCGCCCGGCCAGCTCCTCCAGCAGGGCCTCGTCCTGGAACCCGCGCAGCGCCGGCACCTCGGCGAGCGTCGGCGCGACGATCCGCACCTCGGGGCCGGTCTTGACGAAGCTCACCCGACCGCGGCCGACCGAGTGGCGCAGGCGGCGGTTGACCCGGTAGGTACCGCCGGACACCTGCACCCAGGGCAGCGTCCTGAGCAGCCAGCGCGGGCTGATGCCCTGCATCTGCGGCGCGGACTTGGTGGTGGTGGCGAGGTTCCGCGCACCTGCCGTGCTCAGACTCTGCTGCTGCCGGATCTCCGGCTGCGCGCCCGGCGCAGGAATACCGGCAGTGGTTTCGGTCGACATAAGGGGAGCCCTTCGCATACCCGATTACCCGATGACGTGTCGCCTTGCACATTCATGTTGCAGCTTCATGGTGAGGCCATTCGGGGGCGGGGCGCAATCACTCTTTCGAGTGGTTCGGAATAACCGAACAAATAGTACGACTGGATCACCTGATCGATGCTTGTTCGACTAATTATTCGAACTTATCGGAATGCCGCTGCCTATCGTCCCCCATCGACACCCCCTCCGGCAGCGGAACCGGGCAGCGGCCACCCGGACCGACCCGCCTGTTCGAATCCCCGCGACGGCCCGCTAGGGTGCCACCTCACAGGGCCGCCCGGGCAGTCGGCGCACGGTCCCGCCCCACGCCCTGACCCTCCGTCACGCCATGCCCCGGGAGGCAGCCTTGGGAGCGCCGGTACGCGTCTGGCTCAACCGCACCTACGCCGAGAACGTCTTCTTCATCGAGCAACTGCACGCCGCACCGCGCCCGGTGACCGTCCACGCCACCCACGCCGACCCCGACTCCCCGGTGCTCGCCGCCGCCGACCACGGCACCCTCGAGCCCGCCGACCTGCCCGCCGACGCCTACGTCGGCTACGCCCTCGACTACTGCGCCCGGCACGCCATCACCGTCTTCGTCCCCCAGCTCCACCAACTCGCCGTGGCCCTCGCCCGGCCCGAGTTCGAGGCGATCGGCACCACCCTGCTCTCTCCCCCCGCCACCGCCGTCGCCGCCTACGCGGGAAAGGACGACGGCTACCGCGCGATATCCGCCGCCGGACTCCCCACCCCGCCCTGGTGGCGGGTCCGCACCGCCGCCGAACTCCACGAGGCCGTCGACCGGATCGAGGCCACCGGGCACACCCCCTGCCTCAAGCCCACCACCGGCGCGGGCGGCGCGGGCTTCCGGGTGCTCACCCGCGAGCCGTACGGGCCGCACCGGCTGCACGGCTGGGACCACCGGGTCCAGGTCGAGCAGGTGGCCGCCGCGCTGTCCGGCGACCGGGCCGGCGGCGGGCCCGGGGAGGAGCCGGCGGACCTCCTGGTGATGCCGTACCTGGACGGGCCCGAGGTCTCGGTCGACTGCCTCGCCGACCGGGACGGCACCCCGCTCACCGCGGTCGGCCGCACCAAGGACGGCCGGCGGCGCGGCTTCACCACCGACCCGCGCTACCTGGAACCGGCCGGCCGACTGGTCCGGGCCGGCCGGATGGCCTACCTGTCCAACATCCAGTTCCGCGAACTGGACGGGCAGCCCGTGGTGATCGACGTCAACACCCGCCCCGCCGCCGGGCTCCACCAGCTCCGGCTGTGCGGGCTCAACCTGCCCTGGGACGCCGTCCGGCTGGCCCTCGGCGAACGGCTGGAGGCCGTCCGGCCGCCGGACGTCCGGGGCCTCGAGTACACGCTGGTGTCCGGCATCCAGCCGGTCCGGCCGCGCCGGGCACCGGCGGCGGTCGACCTGGTGCGGCAGCACTGAGCCGGGCTCGGCAGGCGGCGGGACGTGGCTCCGGGGCTCCGGGGCTCCGGGGCTCCGGGGCTCCGGGGCTCCGCAGGGACGCTGCGCCAGGGGCCGGCTACAGGGGGCCGTTCCAGTCGAGCGTCGGCTCCAGCACCCCCTCCAGGGTCAGCAGCCAGCGCTTCACCTCGATCCCCACCCGGCCGCCGCCGAAGCCGCCGATCCCGTCCGCCGCCACCACCCGGTGGCAGGGCACCAGCAGGGCGACGGGGTTGGCGGCCATCATCTGGCCGACGGTCCGCGCGGCCAGGCCGGGCTCGGTCACGTCCTCGAACACCCCGCTGCGGGCGGCCAGTTCGCCGTAGGTGATGGTCCCGCCGTACGGCACCTCCTGCCAGAGCGTGCGCAGCACCGTCCGGTGCGGGCCGGAACTCAGGCTCCAGTCGATCGGCAGGCCCAGCTCCCGGCTGCGGCCCGACAGATAGGCGCCGATGCGGTCCGTGACGGCGGCGATCCGCGACGCGTCGGTGCACGGCGGCAGCTCACCCTCCCGCACGCCGTACCCGGCGGCCGCCACGCCCAGCGGCGTCACCGCGAGGTGCATCGGACCGCTGGGCAGCGGCGTCTCCACCGTCAGCCAGGACATCGACCGGGACTGCGACACGCTCGGGCCCCCACCCTCCGCCGGACCGGGTGCCGGCCACCCCGACACCCCCGGGGCAGACCCGACCGGGCCGCCCCGCGCGCCATCGTACGGCGGGCGGGGCGGGGCACCTCCGGTTCCGGCTCCCGCTCCGGCTCCGGTTCCGGCTCCCGCTCCGGCGCGGTCGGACGCGGCAGCCGTCAGAGCCGCCCCTTCAGCTCCGCCGCGAGCGTCCGGGACCACCGCGACAGCTCGGCGCGGTCCGGCGTCCGTCCCTCGCACAGCAGGGCGAGCTGCGCGTCGTTGATCCGGTTGGGCCCCGGGATCTCCAGCAGGTACGCCAGCTCCGCCAGCACCGTGGCGAGCCGATCGGCGTCCGCGTGGTCCAGGGCGACCGCGGATTCGTGGTGGCTGATGGTGAGCGAACCGGGCATGGCCGACCTCCTCCTTCGTCCCCGCACCTCCACGGTACGACCGGCCCGGCCGCCGCGCTCCCCGCCGGGGCGACGGGGTTCGGCAGCCGGGCCGGAGGTGCGCTCCGGGGCCGGCCGGGCACGGTGGGCGACGAACCGCGCCGGGCCGGGGGTGCGCCCGCGGAGCGGGTCGGGTGGGGGCGCACCGGCGGGCGGCCCGGAGTGGGGTGCCGAGGCCGGTGGGAGGCGGGCGTCAGGCTTCCGCGACCGGCTTCCGGTGGGGATGACCGGCGCCGCCGGGGCCGCCGGGCTCGCCGGGGTCGCCGGGCGCACCACCGGCCCGCTCTTCCTCACCGACCGCCGCGCCCCCGCCGCCGACCGCTGCCCGCTCACCGGCCGCGCCCGGCTCTCCTACCGCCGCGCCGCCGAACTCCTCGCCACCCACTCCCGCCCGCTCACCGCCCCGCCCGACCCTGCCTGGACCCTCCGGCGGCTCCGCAAGTCCTGAGACATGTCGCCCGGGTCCGAGGCGTAGTAGTCCCCGTCGCCGGAGTCCGGGTCGCCGGCGTCCCCGTCGCCGGAGTCCGGGTCGCCGGCGTCCCCGTCGCCGGAGTCCGGGTCGCCGGCGTCCCCGTCGTCGCCGTAGTCCGGGTCGTCCACCGGCGGTGCCACCGCACGGCGGCTCCGCGGGAGCAACGCGTCCAAGCGGCCGGCCAGTTCGGGCAGGCCCGGGCGGTCGGCCGGGTCCGGCCGCAGGCAGCCGTCGATCGCCTCGGCGAGCGGACGGGGCAGCCGACGCGCGCGGCCCACCGGTGGCGCCGGGCCGTCCGGGGCCGGGCCGGCGAAGGGGACGTCCCCGGTGGCCGCCTCGTACAGGGTGATGCCGATCCCCCAGACGTCCGCGGCCGCCGTGAGCAGGCCCCCGCCGGCCTGCTCGGGGGCGAGGTAGCCGTCCGTCCCGACGCCCGGGCGCCCCCGGCCCGGCGGGCGGGCGATGCTCAGGTCGAGCACCTTGGCGTGGCGGCAGTCGATCACGATGTTGGAGGGCTTGAGGTCGAGGTGCAGCAGGCCCTGCCCGTGCAGGTAGCGCATCGCCGAGCAGAGGTGCAGCCCGAGCAGGGCCAGGTCGGTGGCGGCCGGCCGGCGGCTCCGCCGGTCGATGAGGTGGGCGAGGGTCTCGCCGGTCAGGGTCTCCAGGACCGCGTACGGCTGCGGGTTTTCGCCCGTGCCGTAGCCGCGCACCAGGTGCGGGTGGGTGAAGCCGGTCAGCCAGCGGCCCTCCTGGAGCAGCCGTTCGCGCAGCCGGCGGTCGCGGCGGCGGTCGGGCCGGAGCACCTTCACCACGCAGCGGCAGTCCCGTTCCTCGCTCCAGGCGTCGTAGACGTCGAGCCAGCCGGTGCGGCACAGGTGGGCCAGGACGGGGTAGCCGGGGGCGAGGGGTGTCCCCGCGGGCAGCGGAGGTCGGGTGTTCAGCGGTCGGGTGTTCATCGGACGGTCTCCTGCAGCGGTGTCGCGGGGACGGGCCGGGCGTGCAGCCGGTCGAGCCGCGCGTAGCCGTCGTTGCGCGCCAGCAGCTCCTCGTGCGTACCGCAGTCGGCGAGGCGGCCGCCGTCGAGCAGCACGATCCGGTCGGCACTCCGGACAGTGAGCAGATTGTGCGAGATGATGATCGTGGTCCGCCCCCGCATCAGCCGTCCCAGCAGCTCCATGACCCGCTGCCCGGACCCCGCGTCGAGCCCGGTGGTCGGCTCGTCGAGGATCAGCACCGGCGCGTCGCGGACCATCGCCCGGGCGATCGCGAGCCGTTGGCGCTGCCCACCGGACAGCAGCCGGCCCTGCTGCCCCACCACGGTGTCGTAGCCGTCCGGCAACCCGACGACGAAGTCGTGCACGTCGGAGGCCCAGGCGGCGGCGAGGATCTCCGCGTCGCTCGCGTCCGGCCGCCCGTACGCGATGTTCTCCCGGACGGTGCCGTGGATCACCAGGGTCTCCTGCAGCAGCACCGTGACGTTGTCCCGCAGGTCCGCCAGCGCCAGCTCGCGCAGGTCGATCCCGTCCAGCCGGACGGCACCGCGCTCCGGGTCGTAGAACCGCAGCAGCAGCTTGGACACCGTCGACTTGCCGGCCCCGCTCGCGCCGACCAGCGCCACCGTCTCGCCCGGTTCGGCGTGGAACGACACGTCGAACAGCGCCACCCTCTTCGACCCCGGGTAGCGGAACCACACCCCGTCGAAGGTCACCGCCCCGCGCACCCGGGCCGGTCTCAACGGCACCGGCGGATCGGCCACCTGCGGGCGCTGGTCGAGCAGTTCGATGATCCGCTCGGCGGCGGCGGAG
Source organism: Kitasatospora sp. NPDC101176 (assembly GCF_044768035.1). Lineage (NCBI taxonomy): Bacteria > Bacillati > Actinomycetota > Actinomycetes > Kitasatosporales > Streptomycetaceae > Kitasatospora > Kitasatospora sp. NPDC101176. The sequence continues at coordinate 142,696 of NZ_JBIWPA010000009.1, read as the reverse complement.
GCCGAGTAGAGGCCGTTGCTGAGCCGCGAGATCCCCCGGATCGGCCCGTACAACCGGCCCAACAACGCCACGAAAACCAGCAGTTCGCCCAGCGTCAACCGCCCCCAGGACAGCTCCCAGGCGCCCAGCCCCAGCACGATCAGCCCGCCGGACAGCTCCAGCACCTCGACGATCGGCGCGAACAACGCCCGCAGCCGGGTCGCCGCCATCGTCGCCCGGAACCGCGCCAGGCTCTCCCGCAGGAACCGCTCCTGCTCCCAGTCCTGCCGGTTGTACGCCTGCACCAGCGCGATGTTGCCCAGCGTCTCCTCGGCGAGGGCGCTCACCGAACCGCTGCGCCGTCGCCGCTCCCGCGAAGCGGCCTTCACCAGCACCGAGAAGCGGCGCGCGAGGAACCAGAACAGCGGCGCCACCACCAGCGCGACCAGGGTGAGGTCCCAGCGCAGGTAGAACAGCACGGCCAGGAAGACGGCGAGCTCCGCGGCGTACGCGACGGCGTCGAGGACGCCCGACAGCAGGAACGTCTCGACCGCCTCGATGTCACCGGTCAGCCGGGACAGCACGTCACCGAGACGCCGCCGCTCGAAGAACCCGAGCGACAGGCCCTGCAGGTGCCGGAACACGTCCGACCGCAGGGCCAGCAGGAAGCGCTCGCTGACCCAGGCCGAGGTCGTCTCGTCGGCGAAGCGCAGGCCCCCCGCCACGACGGCCAGCCCGGCGTAGCCGAGCGCGACCGGCAGGAACAGCCCGAGCCTGCGCGGCACCAGCACCTCGTCGACGACGACCTTGAACAGCCAGATCGCGGCCGCGTCGACCACCGGGCCGAGCAGGACGAACCCCAGCAGGAGGGCCAGCCAGCGCCTGCCCCCGCGCGTGTAGGGCCAGAACCTCCCGAAGGTCCGCCGCAACGGCACCGCCGGAGCGGCGTCGACGACCGACCGGCCGTCGCCCTCACCCGTACCGACGACCGTCAGCCGCCGCAGTGACCACACGGAACTCGTCCAACCCTGGGAACTCGGCCGGGCCCGGGGCCCGGCCCTGACAGGACGGCGGAGCCGTCAGTGCCGCGACGACGAAGTGCGCCGACGGCGACGGTGGGTGCCCGTCTTCGAGGTCCTGGTCGAGCGACCGGACTTGGTCCGCTTGTGCGGATGCCTCATCGCCGGAACCAGATTGGCCAGCATGCCCATCACTGTCTCCTTCCTCATCCGTTTCCCCACCAGGAGGTACGCACCACCCCGGCCCCCCGCTCACCCCCGCCCCACCCGATTCCGGAACCCGCCGCCCCCACCCCCGCAACGACGAAGGGCCGGCCCCACCTGGTCACCAGGTGGAGCCGGCCCTTCACGCCGCTGAGCCCCCTGTCGGGTTCGAACCGACGACCCCCGCTTTACAAGACGAACCCGGATCATGACGGAGCGTGATGCCTGATGCCGCGCGGCGCTAACCTGCAGTTCAGCGCCACGCGGCAGGTTTCGTGATCCAGCTCCGGACGGCTGCTGCCACCCCGTCCGCTCACGCATCGCTCACGCACGCCCCCAAGAGGACGTCTCCCGGCAGGGATCCCCCGGCTCCCGACGAGACCGTGGCAGGCCAACAACATCCGATGGGCATGGCATGCCCACTCGTCCCTACGGCCCGACCGTGATCCGTCCTGTGACAGAGATCGAGACCTGATCTGCCGACTGAGGAATCTCGTTCTTGCTGGCGTTCGCTCGATTAACCACGCCCTCTGAACGCCTCGCGCAAGTCCTTCGTGAACGTTGCCCATGAAGGGACCCGACTCACAGCCCCGTTCGGATCAAGCATCTCAAGAAGTCGCGCCCGATTTTGAGAAAACCGTGCCTGAAACTTCTGGAGGCGCGCACCCTGAAGCTCGCTGGCAAGTGCCAGAGTATCCTTGAGCTTCGCCTTGGGGTCAGCTATTGCTTCTACACTTGCCGGCTTGGGAAGATTCAGCCCCACCCGACCCTTGGGATTTTGCGCTACCTGTCGAATGGCCTGCTCGTCCAGCAGCAACCACGCTTCAAGCATTCTGACAGGGATTGCCGGGATATGCGGCAAGTCGGGCCACGATTCAGCAATCGCATTCTCGATCTCTCGCCTGCGAGCCTCGGGGCCGTCTCGGTCCGAATCCCGGTGAACCACTACAAGGTCGTAATCCCCACCGAGATCCTTCGCAGCGCGCAACTTCGCCGAAACAGACGACCCCGGCTTTACTGGAAGTAGGTTGAAATCTGGCACTGTGAGCACAGTCGCCACACCTTCTTCTGCACCAATTCTCTCGATGTGCAGAGAGATCCCGCGATCACTGCTACCTTCACATAGGTAAAGCACTCGAGTGCTCATGCCGCGCCCCAGTCCAGCTTAAGTTGAGCGCCTGGCGGCGTTGTCAGATATGGCAGAATGTCGGCCTTAGTGACATACTCGCCATCTGAATCTTGTGCACGCCACGTATCCACAAGAGGGCGCAGTCGCAACCCGCGACCCACTTGTCCCGCCTTGGTCCGAAATGCGGACGTATCCGCAAAGAGCAAATCCTCGGACCTCACGAGCTGAACAATCCCCGGAGAATGCGTATTAATGAGAACCTGCCGGAATTGATTATCTTCCCCGGGGGCCTCAAATGGGTCAACTGCCAGGTCTCGGACCAGCTCCACCATAACTTCGAGATTGGCCGGATGGATGCCATTCTCAGGCTCTTCCATGCAGGTCAATCCCCGAACGTCGGGGTCCTCAAGCAGCACACACAGCGCCAAGAAGCGCAAGGTCCCCTCGGAGAGGCTTCTTGCGGGCAGCATCAAACCGCTCGTTTCACGGAGCTGTACAGTCAACAGCTCCCGCACGTCATCTTCGACGACTTCCAGGCTGCTGACTCCCAGGCCTGCCAGATCAGCAAGCCTGCCAGCCGTCCGCGCGTAAACGCGCTCGGGATCGCTCGGGGAAATCCTATGAGCGATCCTGAATAGAGTCGCGGGAAGGTGCAGTCCGTCTGAGCCCATGGTGCGCGGTCCCACATACCGATCCGCACTACGCAGAGCGGAGGGCTCTAGCGCCAGCCTGCGCCACGACTGCATTTCTCGCCGAGCTGCAAGGATCGTCTGGTCGTCACTACTTGTGACCGTCGAAACCAGGGTGGCGGGGGCCCGCGAGGCTGCTGCCGGCTTAGGCTGCCCCCGACTTCCGCCATCCTGATGAATGTTGATGATCGGTTCTCCACTGGGGTCCCGAGTGGTGGAGATATAGGCCGCACCGCTCCGACGGCCCCTGACAACTTCATTGCGAAATTTTGAGGCGCTGTGCGGAAAACGCATATGATTACGCGCATCTCCCTGCTTGATATGCCTCAGGCTCTCACCGAGAAGTGTTAGCCGCCCAATTTTCTCGATACCATGAGCAGGCTGATATCCAAGCTCAAGCTCATATCGAAGAAATGTCGTGGTAGGCTTCGCCTGGCGGCCAAAATCATCTTCCACCTCGGCCGGAACAATCATTTCCGCGGCGAACCTCACCTTGTGAGATCCCGGCGCATATCCGTTCCAGAAAAGGTCTCGGGGATCGCCAAGGCGCTCCCCGCGAACCCCCCGAACTTCTTGAGCGGCGTCCATCATTGACTTATCTGCAAGCAGGCTGAGGAACTGGATCGCATCGAAGACATTGGACTTTCCAGTACCGTTTTCTCCTGCGATGCAGGTGAAAGGGCCAAGCTCAATTGTAAGATCGATGAGGTTCTTGAACCCATCCACCTCAAGCCTTGTTAGCATGGACAGCCGCCGATCGGTCGATGATTACTCATGTCTGCGTTTCCTATTTATGAAGTTGCCCGCATATCTCGGGAGATGAGGCCAGATCTTCATTCCTCTGCAATGGCAACAGTACCGTGCAACTGGTCAGTGACGGCTATCTTTGTGCTTGCGCAAGGCACTTTGGGTACCTGACAGCAGCCGGACCATCTGGGTCTGCGCATCGTGCGGGCCAGCTTCATGGCCGACAGATCAGGAAGCCGCCAAGGCACGTGATCTTGAACAATCCGTCGGCCTCGATAGTGGCAGCAGCGATCTCAGCCGCCCGACTGACGGTCTCCTGGAATGGGACACCGCACTGCTCGGCCCATGCCTCGTAGGAAGCGAGATGGGCGACGATCGGCGCTGGGTCGGTGACCTCGATCGTGCCGGGCAATGCCCGGACTCGGATGTCCGTAAACACCGCCCCGAGGTAGCCGGCGGCTTTCTCCAGGGAGAAGCGCGAGCTGAGGGAGACACGCGCTGGCCCCTCAGCGATGCCCAGAACGTCGCCTGCGGCCCTCATCCAGAGCCGGTCCAGTTCACGCTTGTCGGTGTCACTGTTGGTGGAGCCGATGAGCACTCCGCCAGGTCGGAGGACCCGCGCCAGTTCCTTGATAGCGGCCTCGATGTCGCTGACGTGGTACAGCATGTGCAGGGCCAGCACGGCGTCGGCGCTGTTGTCGGCGAAGGGCAGGGCCTGGGCGTCGGCCGCCAAGAGCGGCCTTTCGACGTCGGCGAGGATGCCCGCCGAGATGTCCATCCCGACGACCTGAAGGTCTGGGCGATCCTTGTGCAGTCGACTGACGAACTTGCCGTTTCCGCACCCGATGTCGAGGACGATCCCGCTTGTGCCGGCCAGCTCTTCGACGACGATCCCGGGCAGGTCGTACTGCGGCTGCTGCCACCGGTAGATCGACTGTCGGGCGGCCAGGTGGCGTTCGTCAGCGTAGGCGCTGTTCGCGAGGATGGACTTGTCGGCAACAGCGGCGTCCTGCTGTGCGGTGTTGCTCGTCACTGTGGCAGCTCCGGAGGGTTCGTGAGTGCGGGTCGAGAGCAGGCTTCTCTGACATTCTCACGAAGACTCAGGACGATCGGGGAGCCTGCATAGGCGGGTTCGGCGAGACGAGTGCTCAGCGCCCGAAGGCGGCTGGAGATGCTCGCTGTTCGCCGGTCCGGTGCGGCGTCCAGCACCACCGAGAGCTTCTCCTGCACGCCGTCGAGGTCACCGTGGGCGAGGTGGGCGTTGGCGAGGTCGAGGTGGGCTGCCAGCAGGTCGCCGGAGGACTGATCCTGCTGCGGTGCCGACTCGTACAGGGCGATAGCCCGGGAGGACGCCTCGATGGCGCGGTTCACGTGACGCTGGCTGCCCAGGGCAAGGAGGGCTGTGCCGGCGTAGGTCCACTGCTTGGCCTCGGGAAACGTCAACACGCCGGGAAGATCCACGGCGGTTGCTGTGCTCCGCGCCGCCGCGGCCGCTTCCACGGCTCGTAGCGCGCTCGCACTGTCACCGAGGGCGGCGGTGGCCCGTGCTTCAAGGCTGAGCAGACGAGCTGCGATCGTCCCGCGGTCCGCGTACGGCAGCCCTGCTCTGGCCAGTTCGGCGGCCTGACGGTGCTCCTGCTGCCAGTAGGCGATCAGGGACTGGACGGATCGGGTCCAGGCCCGGAGACCGTTGTGGCCGGCTGACTCCGCGCAGCGCCAGGCCGTTCGCGAGTGGGTGGCGGCTGCCGTGTACTGGCCGAGGTCGAGGGCGACATGGGTAACCAGGCCACAGAGGCGTCCGGCCTGCAGGTAAAGATGGCTTGTCTGGTAAGGGTGTTGGCGGCCTCGGAGTAAGTCGAACACCCCTCGCCGGAGGGCTCCGATGTCGTGGAAGAGCTCGGACACCGGCTTGCTCACGTAGTCCGCTGCCAGCCTCGCAATGTCCGCGTCGATCTGTTCGAGCAGCGTGTCGTCCACGTTGGACGCGCTCGCGAAGCGAAGGAAGAGCGCGGACTCTGCCGAGTCTGCTGCCACGGCCACGACGAGATCGTTGTCGCGGTCCGTGCGCAGGGCAGGCACACGAGGCGCGGCCTCGCCGACGCTGCTGGGCAGTGAAACTGCTTCGGCGGCTGCAGGGGGTGCTGCCAGCAGGTCGGCCAACTGGTCGACCGAGAGTTCCAGGGCGCGGGCGAGCTTCGGCCGCATCCAGGGCTGTGGGGCACCCCTGCCGCTCTCCCATCGCCCCACGGTCGTACGGTCCACATCGAGGGCTTCAGCCAGGGATTCCTGGGTGTGGCCAACCGCCTCCCTGCGCTGGATCAGCCGGGACCTCCTGGATGCCATCTCGCGTCCTCCAGAGGTACGTCAGTTCGCCTGCAGCCATAACGGGCCAGGTCAGGCCCAGGTTTGCAGCACGGATTCCTCAGTGCCGCTTCAATTCTGCTCTGGTTCACCGGCGTTGGAGGCGGTTCTGTAGATACCTGCCGGGTGAATCCCGGCGCGAATCGGCCCGCTGCCGACCTCGTCCCGGTGAAAGGTCCGCGCTCATGTCCGTCGCCACCCGCCAGGCCACTGCCCCCGCCCCGTTCGGCTTTCGCGTGCTGCCCAGTGCCGAGGCCGTGCCGGACGCCCGGCGGGAGGTGATACGGGCTGTGCGCGGTTGGGGCTTGCCGCTGGCGGAGGACGCGCTCCGCGATGTCGAGTTGCTGTCCAGCGAGCTGATCACCAACGCCGTGTCCCACACCCACGCCCCGTGCGCGGTGTGCGTGTCCTGGGACGGTGAACGGCTGCGCGTCGAGGTGACGGACGTCGGCCACGAGCTGCCGGCCGCGGGCGGGATCAACCTCGACGCCACCGACGGGCGAGGGCTGTTCCTGGTGGCAGCGCTCGCGATGAACTGGGGCGCCGAGCCGAACCCCGCTGGCAAACGGATCTGGTTCGAGGTCGGCACCACCGCCGCCGTCTCGGGCGACGAGCGACTCACCGCGCTGGTGAGGGCCGCTGCCCCGAAAGCACGGGATGTCGTGCCGACCAGTGCCTGACAAGACTTCCTCCCGCCCCGACGCGGGCTTGGGGGATGCGGGTGGCCGCGCTGGTCAACAGCCACGCGGCACAAGCACCTGAGGTTCCTTGCCAGCGGCTTGCCGTGGTGACGGATCCATCGCTGCACCCACGACGGGGCTGGGCAGTCGACCCGCCCCGTGATTCCTAAGGAGTACTTCATGCCCGAGAACCTGACGACCAGCACCGAGCTGGAGGGCGACGGCCTGTTGGTCGCCCGTACGAAGGTCGCCGCTGCCCGCTCGCGTGGCGAGCAGCCGTCGGACGGCGGCTCCACCGGCCGAACCGACACCAACGACTGACGGCTGCATCACGATGACCGCCGAGCACTTCTGGGTGGTCGAGCGTCTGGGCGGGGATGACTTCCTAGCCCAGACGCTCGGCCGCGGCTTCAAGGTCGCACGCGGTGAAGCCGCGTCACTCGCCGGACTCATGAGCTGGGATGACCTCAACGCCATCCTGACCCACCACCGGTTCGAACCCCCTCGCTTCCGACTCGCCACCAACGGGGAGCAGCTGCCCGCGCACACGTACTCCCGGCCGATCACCACCCGGCGCAACACCGTCTGGCACCAGCTTCAGCCCTCCGAACTGCACAAGCGTCTCGCCGAGGGTGCCACGCTGGTCCTGGACGCCGCCGACGAACTCCACCCCGGCATCGGTGCTCTGGCCGGCCAGCTTGAGCGATGGCTGCGAACCGGCGTGCAAGCCAACCTGTACGCCTCCTGGACCGGCACCGAGGGCTTCGGCGTCCACTGGGACGATCACGACGTGGTCGTCGTCCAGCTCGACGGCGCGAAGCGCTGGCGCATCTACGGCCCCACCCGAACGATGCCGATGCACCGCGACGTCGAGACACCCGAGCCGCCGCCCGACGAGCCCGTCGCCGATCTGGTACTCACCGCCGGCGATGTGCTCTACCTGCCCCGCGGCTGGTGGCACGCCGTTGCCGCCTCCGAGGGCCAGCACTCGCTGCACGTCACGTGCGGGCTGCAGAGCACAACGGGCGCCGACTTGATCACCTGGCTGTCGGAGATGTTGCGCGCCCACGAGGCCGTCCGGGCGGACATCCCGCGCTTCGGGGCCGCCGAGGAACAGCGTGCCTTCCTGGATACGATCGGCAAGCTCATCGGGACGGAGCTGGAACACGACGACCTGATCGCCCGCTTCTCCTCCGCTCGCGACGCCACCGAGCGAGCCCGCCTCGCGCCGTCGCTGCCCCACATCACGGCGGCCCCACCGGATGCTGACCTTCAGGTGCGCCTGGTCACCACGCGGCCCGCGCTCGCGGCCATGCCCGACGGCACCGTCCGGCTGACCGCCGGAGGTGAGGAGTGGACGTTTGCCGCCAAGGCCGAGTCGATACTCGCGCTCCTCGCCGACGGGGAACCTCACCGGCTGGCCGATCTCGCACAGGCCGCAGGCATCACTCTCGGGCAGGCGGCCGGTGTCGTGACGGGGCTGGTAGACGGCCAGGCCGCCGCGATCGGAGGTGCGCAATGACGGCCCGGCTGGGCCTCGGCACCTACCGCTGCCTCGATGTGGCCGAGGCCGCGCTGATGGCCGCCTCCCGAGGTGCCGACTGGATAGACACCGCGCCCAACTACGAACGGGGCCAAGCGGAGACCTCGCTCGCCGTGGTTCTGGCCGCCTACCCGGATCTGCTCGTCTCCACGAAGGTGGGCTTCGTCCCTGCCGGCGCCACGCACATCGGTGTGCGAGCCGGTGCCCTGTCCGCAGCCGACGCCGAACGCGGGCACTGCCTCGCCCCGGATTACATCGCCTGGCAGCTCGCCCGTAGCAGGCGCATGCTCGGCCGGGTGCCCGATCTGGTGTTCGTCCACAACCCCGAACACGGCTGCCCGGAAGACGAGATCACCGACCGGCTCTACACCGCATTCCTGGCACTGGAGGAGGCATGCAGCCAACAGATCATCAGCGCCTATGGAGTGGCGACCTGGCGCGGCTTCAGTAACGGCCTCTTCGACGTACCCACGCTGATCGAACTCGCGGCCAAGGCCGGCGGGCCGAATCATCACCTGCGGGCCATCCAGCTCCCGGTCTCCCTCGTCCACCTTGCGCCCGTCGCCCAGGCTCTCGACGGACACGGCCCGTTGGCCGATGCCCTGGATGCGGGACTGAAGGTGTTCGCCTCTGCCCCGCTCCACGGCGGCGAGATCCCCGGCATGGTGACCCCGGAACTGTCCGAGCTGATCACCCCTGGCAAGACCCCTGTCGAGACCGCCCTCGCCGTCGTTGCTTCAGCCCCAGGGGTGAAGCGCGTGCTCCTCTCGACGGGAAACCCGGGACACTGGATGCGGGCCGCCGACACCGTCAGCCAACCGCCGTTGTCTCCGGACGTACTCCGAAGGGTCATTGATGTACTCGGAACCTGAGCCGGACACCGCCAGGCGGATGCGCGGGATGCATGCCGCAGCAGCAGCGGCGCTCGACGCGACGCCGCTCGGCTCCCGCGAAGCGTGGGGCTGGCGCGGACGCACCCTCGGTCGCGCGGTCGCCACAGCATCCGGCGAGGGCTGGCTCCGGCTGGTGTCCACCCCGGCTGACAAGGCCGGCGGAAAGCTCTGGGAGGGACCGCAGGAGGCAGAACGGCTCATGCCTCCTGCGGTACCCAGGCCACGCCTGCGAGAGCGGCGTACCTGGACCGAGGGCAAGCACGTCTACCTGGCGGAGCTGTACGACAAGATCACCGCCTCCACCATCACTACCCACGAGCCGATCCTCCGGGAAGCTCCTGACCTGGACGACGCCTGGTGGGACGAACTCAGCACCGCCCTCGATGCCATCGCCGCCGTTCCCTGCGACCGAGTGGCGGTCCGGCAGGAATACCTGGACCGCGCCATGCCCCAGTATCTGGGCTTCCCAATCGACACCAGGGTGCCGGCCTGGACGACCGCCCACGGTGACCTGCACTGGGCCAACCTCACCGCCCCCGTCCTCACCGTCCTCGACTGGGAAGGCTGGGGCATCGCGCCTGCCGGATACGACGCGGCGCTGTTGTACTCGTACAGCCTCCTCGTGCCGGACACCGCCGCAGAAGTCCGGCGGCGGCTCGGGCACATCCTCGACACCCCCGCCGGGAGGTTCGCCGAGCTCGTGGTCATCACGGAACTCCTGCAGACCACCACCCGAGGCGACAACCTCGACCTTGAGGAGCGTCTGCGGAGAAGGCTCTCCGAGATCACCGGCTGACTGGCCCTGCCACGGTTGTAGGTCCTCAGGCTCGGCCGACCGCGGTCACGTCCGCTTCGACGCGTCCAATCGGGTCGGACGTCCTGAAAACTCATGGCAGTTTGTCTGTGTGGCCCGGAGAATCCGATCGCATGGGAGCCGACATACATGGCTTCGTGGAGTGCCGGGCCACCTACGGAACGCTCGACGAAGACGACGCGCACTGGAATGCAGCGATAGACCTGGATCTGTTGTACGGCGGTCGAAGCTACGACGCCTTCGGCTGCCTGTTCGGCGTGCGGAACCATGCCGGCTTCCGCCCACTGGCCGGAGAGCGGGGCCTACCCGCCGACGTGTCGTCCCAGACCCGGCAGTCCTACGAGGCATGGGCGCCCGGTGGTCACAGCCCGTCCTGGATCAGCTGGGCGGAACTGGCTGCGGTGGACTGGGACGAGCCCGCCGAGGCCGTGGACGAGCGTGTGCAGCGGTACACGCGGACGCCGGACCGGAGCTGGGTCCTGACAAGCAAATCGTTCCGGGGTCGCCACAACAGGCCGGAAGGCGCTGAGTGGGTGGAGGACGGGGTCCTCTTTCGTGTCGTGCGAATGGTGCGCCGGGATGCCGTGCCAGAAGACGGCGAGTGGGCGCCGGTGTGGAAGACCATGAGTGCCCTCGCTGATGTTCACGGCGGAGAGAACGTCCGACTCATCGTGTGGTTCGACAGCTGACCGCATCTTTGGTTCTCCCGGAAACTCTGACCAGGAGGGCGTGACCTGCGATTACTGTGCCGCTGTGACTCTCACCGATGCCGAGATAGGTAACCTGCTCGCACCGGCCGGGTTTCGCTTCCTCGAACGGGTCCACGGGGAGGTCCAGTTGCCGCCTCTTCCGCCTTACCACTCGCCCGCGAGCGCCAGGCCCGAGCACGGGCGGTTCGACTCTCACCAGGACGAGGTTGCCGATCTAGACGCTTCGGACATGGCCGACAAGGTCAACGCGAGCTGGCTCCGGATGGCGACGGAGTACGGGCTCTTCGACGGGAACCGGGAGTTTCTGCTCGCAGTCAGCCGCGCAGACCTCGGAGAAGATCCGGACGAAGAGCCCTACACGGTGTGGCTTCGGGTGCGGCTACTTGACGACTGGGACCTCGTGGGGAGCGAGGTGGATCTTCTGAGGAGCGGGTTCGCAACGCTCTTCACCGCTCGCTTCGTTCCGGAGTTCACTGCGGCGTCCCTGGACGGCCGAATGATGATGAACACCACCGTCTGGGGCAATGGCACCATCAGCACGATCGTCATCCGCCCGTAGCTTGGCCAAGCGAAGGTCCGACCGGGAGCCACTCAGTCAGCAAGCAGACCCATGGGACTCCCGGCGGAGAGCCCAGCTGGTGGCTGCGCGAAGACCGTAGGACCGTCATGCGCGACAACTTGCTCCACCCTCAGGGGCGCGGGCTGGGGTAAGGACTCCTTACCCCACGACTTGCTGCGCGGCGTGAGGTCGCTTGTTCAAAGTGAGGCTGATCGTGTGAAGAGGTAGTCAAAGCGGAATGCCTCCGGATTTGTGTCCGAATCCGTCCCCGCGCTCACATGCGTCGCTGGCAACGGCGGGGTGTGAAGCTGAGCGTTCAAGCCCAAGCGCACCTTGGTCATCGAGGAGCGACAGGCGAGGGGAAGGCTGGACGGGCGAACGAGAGTGAACCCTTGAGGAATCCTCGTCATGTAGGACCCGCGCTGATGGTCAGTAGTCGGCGGGAAGGACCCGGACGCTGGAAGGCGTCAGGTGGCCCCGGGGTCGAGCAAGCCCAGGGAGCCGGACACCGCTGGTCCCGGGGAGAGAGGGCGCCCACCCCAGTCGCATCTTCGGCATGCGGAACACGAAAACCCTGATGAGGTCCAGGAGTTCGCTCCTGGTAGGCCGACCGCAAGGAGAGCGGAATCCCTCACGCTCGCTCACGCGGCGGGCGCGGACCTGCATTCGATCAAGGAGATGCTCGGCCACTCCTCGATCGGCATCACCTCGGACACGTACACGACTCTGCTTCCGCAGGTCGACCGGGCGATCGCAGAGGCGGCGGCCCGGCTCGTACCCCGGGCGAACAGGCCGCGCAAGGTTGCCCAGTCCACCACGAACACCCAGCTCACCGGGCCATCCGCTCACGCAAACGGCCTCGGACAAGAAGTCCGAGGCCGGCGATGAAGCCCCCAGAAGGCCAAAACTGCAGCTCATCCGAGGTGGAAACGAGAGCCCCCTGTCGGGTTCGAACCGACGACCCCCGCTTTACAAGAGCGGTGCTCTGGCCAGCTGAGCTAAGGAGGCACGGTGGCCGTCCGCGATGGATCACGGCGGCACCGGGGGCAGTCTACCGGGCCCGGGTGGTGGGGTGGGGGGATATCCGGGGGTCGGCGGGGTGGGTGGGCGTGATGGAACCGATGCCGAAATCGGGCGGGACGGGGGCTGACAAGCGGCGCGAGCGCAGGTAGCGTCGCCGGGAGTCGGCCTGCGCAGTGGTTCAGACCACTGGGTGGGCGGACGGAGACGAACCAACCCCCCTTTACTCGGATCGTCCGGCACGTTCCTGCCGGTGAAGGAGAGAACGACCATGGCTTCTGTCACGTACGACAAGGCGACCCGGATCTACCCCGGTGCCAAGGACCCGTCGGTGGCGGCGCTGGACCTGGAGATCGCGGACGGCGAGTTCCTCGTGCTCGTCGGCCCGTCGGGCTGCGGCAAGTCGACCAGCCTGCGCATGCTGGCCGGCCTGGAGGACGTCAACAGCGGCGCGATCCGGATCGGTGACCGGGACGTCACGCACCTGCCGCCGAAGGACCGGGACATCGCGATGGTGTTCCAGAACTACGCGCTGTACCCGCACATGACGGTCGCGGAGAACATGGGCTTCGCGCTCAAGATCGCCGGCGTGAACAAGTCGGAGATCCGCACCAAGGTCGAGGAGGCCGCGAAGATCCTCGACCTCACCGAGTACCTGGACCGCAAGCCGAAGGCGCTGTCGGGCGGTCAGCGCCAGCGCGTCGCGATGGGCCGCGCGATCGTGCGCCAGCCGCAGGTCTTCCTGATGGACGAGCCGCTGTCGAACCTGGACGCCAAGCTCCGCGTGTCGACCCGCACCCAGATCGCCGGCCTGCAGCGCCGCCTGGGCATCACCACGGTGTACGTCACCCACGACCAGACCGAGGCGCTCACCATGGGCGACCGGGTCGCGGTGCTCAAGGGCGGCGTGCTGCAGCAGGTCGACTCCCCGCGGAACATGTACGACCGGCCCGCCAACCTGTTCGTGGCCGGCTTCATCGGCTCGCCGGCGATGAACCTGGTCGAGGTCCCGCTGGTGGACGGCGGCGTGAAGTTCGGCGGCTCGGTGGTCAACGTCTCGCGTGACGACCTGGCCGGTGCCGGTTCCGACAAGACGGTGACCGTCGGCATCCGCCCGGAGCACTTCGAGATCGTCCCGGCGGGCGGCATCGAGGGCGTCGCGGTGACGGTGAACGTGGTCGAGGAGCTCGGCTCGGACGGCTTCGTCTACGGCACCACCAAGATCGGCGGCGAGGACAAGGAGCTGGTCGTCCGCGTGCACGGCCGGCAGATCCCGGCCCGCGGCGAGACGATCCACGTCGTGCCGATCGCCGACGAGACCCACGTGTTCTCCACCAGCACGGGCGCCCGCCTGAGCAGCTGACGGGGCGGCCCGGGTGCGCCCGGGCACACCGCCGTGCGGAGCCCGTCGGACCTGCCCCGGTCCGACGGGCTCCGTCCGTACACCCCCGCGTCAACACGGCGCGGGGACGAACCCGGACACGGTGTCACTCGATGGTGTAACGGAGGGCGATCCGGCCCGCACCCACCGCTACGCTCCTGAGCGTGAAGCAGCTTGTGCGCCGTATCGGCCAGACCGTCGCCCTGACCCTGCCGGTCGTCCTGGTGACCACCGGCACCCTCGCCGTGACCCGCGTGCCGTGGGCCCCGCCGACCGGCCTCGACCAGCAGGTCGTGGCCGCGTCCAGCGGGGACGGCGCCGGGATCGGCCGCACCGCGACCGCCGCCGCGGACCGCTCCTCGGACGCGCTCGCCCCGCAGGAGTCGCTGCGGGTGGCACTGCTGGACGAGCTGCGCGCGAAGAACCCGTCGGCGGCGCTGGACCTGCTGGAGCGCTCGATGCGCGAGCAGCCGTCGCTGACGCCGTACTGCAGCTCGCTCGCCTCCGAGCTGGGCAAGGCCGCGGTGCGCAAGTACCAGGGCGACGTGCAGCGCGCCCGCTCCTTCGCCCGCCCGGTCTGCGACGGGTCGTTCGCCGCCGGCATCGCGGGCTGACGCCCCCCCCCCGGCCGGCCCCCGGCACCACGCCGGGCGCCGGAGCCCCACGACGGCCTCCCCCGCACCCCCGCAGCAGGCGCCGCAGCCCGGACCGGGCCGCGGAGCCGCCCCGGCTCCACGGCCCGGTCCGCGCCTTATTGTTCAGCCATGACCGCTGACTACGGCCCCACCGCCGACCTCGCGTCCCAGCCGTCCCGCTCCCCCCGCTCGCCCCGGCCGACCACGACGCCCGTCACCCAGGCCGTGATCCTGGCCGGCGGCCAGGGCTCCCGGCTGCGGCCCTACACGGACGACCGCCCGAAGCCGCTGGTCGAGATCCCGGGGACGGGCACCCCGATCCTCGGTCACCAGCTGGCCTGGCTGGCCGCCGAGGGCGTCACCGACGTGGTGGTGTCCTGCGGTCACCTGGCCGACGTGCTCCAGGAGTGGCTGGACAAGGCGGACCTGCCGCTGCGGGTGCGCACGGTGGTCGAGGAGGAGCCGCTCGGGCGCGGCGGCGGCCTCAAGTACGCGGCCCGGGCGCTGCCCCGCCCGGACGAGCCCTGGTACGCCACCAACGGCGACATCTGGACCAGGTTCAGCCTGCGCGAGATGGCCGCCTTCCACCACGAGCGGGACGCCGTCGCCACGCTCGCGCTGGCCCGGCCGCGGATCCCCTGGGGCGCGGTGGAGACCGACCAGTTCGGCAACGTGCTGGACTTCATCGAGGCGCCACCCTCACCGTTCCTGATCAACGCCGGGCTGTACGTGTTCAGCCCGGAGTTCGCCGAGCTGCTGCCGGACGTGGGCGACCACGAGCGCACCACGTTCCCCCAACTGGCGCGCGGCAAGCGGCTGGCGGGCTACCAGCTGCCGCAGGGCGTGTACTGGCGCGCCATCGACACCGCGAAGGACCTCACGGAGGCGGCCAAGGAGCTCGCCGCCGGGGCCGGCCGCGCCCCGCAGTGAACCGCCGGCGGTGACCGGGGCCGCAGCGCCCGCCGAGGAGGCCGCGACACCGCAACCGGGCCCGCGGCACCCGCCACGGCGACCGGGCCCGCGACGCCACGGCAGTGGGCCGGATGCTCCCCCACGGAGCATCCGGCCCACTGCCGTACCGGACCGTCAGGTGGACGTCGGCGCCCCCGGACGGGAGGAGCGGGCGCCACCGGACAGGTCGGCCAGCGGGCCGCTGCCCAGCACCCCGCCGAGCAGTCCGGACCCGGATCCCGACCCGGAACTCGGGCTGGGCTTGGGCGCCGTGCCGGAGCCGCCGGGGGCCGGGGTGCTGCGCTGGGCGGGCGAGGAACCGGCCGCCGGTGCGGCGGCGGTCGGCGCGGCCGGGGCCGGGGCCGAACTGGCGCCGCCCTCGGTCTTGGTGGCGTGCCCCTTGCCGCTCGGCGTCGGGGCGGCCGGACGGCTGGCCGGGGCGGAGGACGGCGGGGCGGTCGGGCTCGGCGTGGGGGTGGCCGGGCGGGGGGCGGAGGACGGCGAGGGCGGGGTGGACGGGCCCTGGCCGGTGGAGGGGCCGGTCGGGGCCCCGGAGGGCCAGACCGGTGTGCCGTAGTCGGTGGCCGGACGGGCCGGCGCCTGGTGCGGCCGGGCACCGGTGCGCACCGCCGCACCGAGCATCGAACCGAGCAGCAGGGTCACCCCGACGACGACCGTGGTGACCACGGTGCCCCGGCGCAGCACCCGGCGGCGCAGCGCGGCGGGCGCGTCGGTGCCGTACCGCCGCCAGGCCTCCAGGCTGAGCCGTCCGTCCAGGGAGGCGAACGGCGCACCGGCGATCAGCAGCGGGCTCCAGGCCGCCAGGAAGATCAGGTCGGGGGTGTCGTAGACCGGCACGGCCCGCCAGCTGACGGTGAAGAGCAGTGCGGCGGAGAGCAGCATCGCCGCCCCGGCCGCGAGCCGCTGCCAGAGGCCGAGGATCGTCAGCACGCCGACCACGATCTCGGTGAACGACACCACCAGCCCGGCGCCGACGGGGTGCGCCATGGCGAAGGCCAGCAGCGGCTCGGCGACCTTCCAGGGGTGCAGCGAGGAGAGCCAGCGCATCATCGAACCGCGCTCGCCGCCGTCGAAGTACACCGGGTCGCAGAGTTTGCTGAAGCCGGCGTAGACGGACAGCGAGCCGAGGACGGCGCGCAGCGGCAGCAGGACCAGGCCGAGGTCGACGCGGCGGCCGGGGTACCAGGCCTGCCGGCCGTCGGCGGCGGCCGCGGAGACCTCGGGCAGCTCGCCGCTCGGGGTCCAGCCCTGCGGCACGCCGACCGGGCCGACGCCGGCGTCGGTGGCGGTGCCGGAGCCCTCGCGGGGCTGGCGGGGCACCGTCCGGGCGCCGGTGTAGGACGGGATGACCTGGGTGTCGGACTCGGCGAGGCCGACCCCGCCGCCCCCGGAGCCGGTGAGCCGGACGGCCTCCAGGAGCTGGGTGGCCGCGAGGTCCCCGGGGGGTGCCTGGCCGGTCCAGGTGACGGCGGTGACGCGGCCCTTGCGGCGCGGCGCACCGCCTCCGCCGGCACCCGCCAGTGCCGGGACGGCGGAGGCGGGCACGACGACCTGCGGGGTGACCAGCGGACGACGGATCAGGCCCTGGTTGGCGTACGGGTCGCCGAACGCGGCGCCGGTGGACAGCAGTCCGGCCGGGGCCTCGATCAACGGCGCCACCGGGGTGCCGAGCCGGAGCCGGAAGCTCGCCTGGGTGCTGCTGAGGCGCGCCGGGTCGGACGACACCTTGACGGTGTCGAGGCCGGGGCCCGCTTCTATCCCGGTGCTGCCGCCGCCGAACAGGGGGCGCCGAGGTGTTCTGGTGTCCACGCCCGGTCTAACCGGGTGACGGCCGCTAAGGACACTCTCCCGGGTGGATGTCCGGCGCACACTTGAAGTGATCATGAAAAAAGCGATCGGGCCCGGTCGGGCCCGATCGCTTTCCAGCCGGACTGCGGAGGATTCGGAAGAACCCCTGCGCGCCGGCCCCGCTCTGTGCTCCGTGGCAGGTGCTCCGCGCCGGCCGTGCTCCGCGCGCTCGGCGCGGAGCACCTGCCGTCGGCTCAGGACGCCTGCCGTCGGCTCACGCCGTCCGGCATCGGCTCACGGCTCACGGCTCACGGCTCACGGCTCACGGCTCACGGCGTCAGCGCTTGGCGCGCTGCCGCGCGGCCTCGTACAGCACGATGCCCGCCGCGACGCCGGCGTTCAGCGACTCGGTCAGCCCGGACATCGGGATCCGCACCCGCATGTCGCAGGTCTCCGATACCAGCCGGGACAGCCCCTTGCCCTCGCTCCCGGCGACGATCACGACCGGACCGTTCAGCAGCTCCAGGTCGCCGATCTCGGCCTCGCCGTCGGCGGCCAGGCCGACCACCATCAGGCCGGCCTTCTGGTAGGCCTCCAGGGTGCGGGTGAGGTTGGTGGCCCGGGCGACGGGCAGTCGGGCGGCGGCACCGGAGGAGGTCTTCCAGGCACCGGCGGTCATGCCGGCCGCGCGGCGCTCGGGGATGACCACGCCGTGCGCGCCGAAGGCGGCGGCGGAGCGGACCACGGCGCCGAGGTTGCGCGAGTCGGTGACGCCGTCCAGCGCGATGATCAGCGCGTCCTGGCCGGCGTCGGAGGCCTCGACCAGCAGGTCGTCGGGGTGCGCGTACTCGTACGGCGGCACCTGGAGCACCAGGCCCTGGTGGTTGAGCCCGCCGGTCATCTGGTCCAGCTGGGCGCGCGGGGCCTCCATCAGCGGGATGCCGCGGTCGTTGGCGGCCTGGAAGGCGTCGCGCACGCGGTCGTCGGTGTCGATGAACTGCTGGACGTACAGCGCGTTGGCCGGCACGTCGCCCTGCAGGGCCTCGACCACGGAGTTGCGGCCGAAGACCAGCTCGGCGCTGCCCGCGCCACCGCGGCCGCCGCGGCCGGCCCCGGCGCGGCGCATGCCGGCGCGGGCCTTGGCGTCCCGCTCGCGCTTGACCGCGGCGTTGGCGGCGCGCTGCTTCGGGTGGCCCTTGCGCTCCGCGCCGGGCGGGGTCGGGCCCTTGCCCTGGAGCGCCTTCCGGCTGTGCCCGCCGGTACCGACAGACGCGCCCTTCTTCGATCCGGGGTTGCGGCGGTTCCTGCGCTGGCTGTTGCCGGCCATGGCTGTACTTCCTGTCTGTCCGGCATGCCCGGCCGCCCCGTTACTGTCCGGCGGCGGCCGGCGGCATGCGCTACGTCATGCGGGAGGGCCGCACCGGTCCGGTACGGCCCACCCTCACCCCGATCGTCAGATGGGGTTACTGGTTGTTGATCGTCCAGCGCGGGCCGGACGGGGTGTCCTCGATCACCAGCCCGGCGAGGCCGAGCTGGTCGCGGATGGCGTCCGCGGTGGCGAAGTCCTTGCGCTGACGAGCCGCCTGCCGCTGGTCCAGGACCAGGCTGACCAGCGAGTCGACCACGCCGTGCAGGTCCTCGCCGCGCTCCGCCCCGGCCCAGTGCGGGTCGAGCGGGTCGAGACCCAGCACTCCGAGCATCGCACGGACCTCGGCGAGCCGCGCCACCGCGTTCTCCTTGTCGTCCGCGTTCAGGGCGCTGTTGCCCTGGCGGACGGCGGTGTGCACGATGGCGAGCGCCTGCGGCACGCCCAGGTCGTCGTCCATCGCCTCGGCGAAGGCCGGCGGCACCTCGGGCGCCGCCTCGACCGGGCCGCAGCGCTCGACGGTGCGCTGGACGAAGCCCTCGATCCGGCCGAAGCCGGCCTCGGCCTCGCGCAGCGACTCCTCGCTGTACTCGATCATCGAGCGGTAGTGCGGGGCGGCCAGGTAGTAGCGCAGCACGATCGGCCGCCAGCGCTGGACCATCTCGGAGACGAGCACCGAGTTGCCCAGCGACTTGCTCATCTTCTCGCCGGCCATGGTGACCCAGGCGTTGTGCACCCAGAAGTTGGCGAAGTCGTCGCCGTAGGCCTTGGACTGGGCGATCTCGTTCTCGTGGTGCGGGAAGATCAGGTCCAGCCCGCCGCCGTGGACGTCGAAGGCCGCACCGAGGTACTTGTGGGCCATCGCCGAGCACTCCAGGTGCCAGCCCGGGCGGCCGCGACCCCACGGGGTGTCCCAGCTGGGCTCGCCGGGCCGGGTCGCCTTCCACATCGCGAAGTCGCGCGGGTCCCGCTTGCCGGTCTCGCCCTCGCCCTCGGGCTGGCGCAGGTCGGCGAGCTTCTGGTTGGAGAGCGCGAGGTAGTCGGGGTACGACTTCACGTCGAAGTAGACGTTCCCGTCGGCCGCGTAGGCGTGCCCCGCGGAGATGAGCACCTGCATCATCTCGATCATCTCGGGGATGTGCCCGGTCGCCCGCGGCTCGACGGTCGGCGGCAGGCAGCCGAGGGCCGTGTAGCCGTCGTTGAACGCGCGCTCGTTCTCGTAGGCGATCTGCCACCACGGGGTGCCGAGCTGGCGCTCCTTGGCGATCACCTTGTCGTCGATGTCGGTGACGTTCCGGGCGAAGGTCACCTGGTAGCCGCGGTAGGCGAACCACCGCTGCATGATGTCGAAGTTGAGCCCGGACCGGATGTGCCCGATGTGTGGCGCCGACTGGACGGTAGCGCCGCACAGGTAGATCGAGACACAACCCGGTACAAGCGGGACGAAGTCGCGTACCTGGCGGGTGCTGGTGTCGTACAGGCGAATGCTCACAGCGTCAAGCGTAGTGGGCGGCGGGGGGTGCCCCGCGACATTCCCCCGGAATCCCGGGCCCGGACGGCGGTCAGATGCTGCCGACCACCTTGCGCGGGGTGAGCCGCACCACGACCCGGACGTCGTCCGGCCCGTCCCACCCGTAGACCTGCTCCCCGCGGTACTTGAAGGCCAGCTCGTCGATCAGCTCCCGGCCGCCCTCGGTGGTCATGGTGGCCGAGCCGCGCACCTCGAAGTACTCGTACGGGCTGTCCGGAGGGTTGACCAGGAGGGTCGCCCGCGGGTCCTTGACCAGGTTCAGGTGCTTGCGGCGGCCCTGGACGGTGGAGAACAGGATGTCGTCGCCGTCGCGCTTGACCCAGACCACCGAGGACTGGGGGCTGCCGTCGGGCTGGATCGTGGTGATCACGGCGAAGGTCTTGCCGTCGACCAGGGCCTTGGCACGGTCGGAGAGTTGGGCGCTCATCGGGAACCTCTTCTCGTCGGCGGTGGGGCGGACCCGGCGGGACGGCGCGGAACGGCCGGAGCGGGCCCGCGCCGAACACTATCGACCCGGGCCCCGGCAGCCCCCGTTGAACACCCGTCAGCGGCGGAGTTTTCCGAGGCCTCCGCCGTGCGGGCTCAACGCCGTTCGTACACCAGGGCGGTGGCGATCGCGGCGAGCCCCTCGGCCCGGCCGGTGAGGCCCAGGCCGTCGGTGGTCGTCCCGGAGACCGACACCGGCGCACCGGCCGCCTCCGACAGCGCGGCCTGCGCCTCGGCCCGCCGCTTGCCGATCTTCGGTCGGACGCCGATCACCTGGACCGCGACGTTGCCGATCTCGAAGCCGGCCTCGCGCACCAGCCGGGCGGCCTCGCCGAGCAGCTTCACCCCGGAGGCGCCGGCCCACTCGGGCCGGTCGGTGCCGAAGTGCGCGCCCAGGTCGCCGATCCCGGCAGCCGAGAACAGCGCGTCGCAGGCGGCGTGCGCGGCGACGTCGGCGTCCGAGTGCCCGGACAGCCCGAACCCGGCGTCCGGCCATTCCAGTCCGGCCACCCACAGCGGGCGGCCGGCCTCGAAGGCGTGCACGTCGGTGCCGATCCCCACCCGGGGGACGGGCGGGAGCAGTGGATCAGTAGGCATCGGAGGCCCTCCGGCGGGCGAGTACGGCCTCGGCGAGCACGAGGTCCAGCGGACGGGTGACCTTGAACGCCTCCTCGTGGCCGGGCACCACGACGACCCGGCCGCCGTAGCGCTCCACCAGGCCGGCGTCGTCGGTGACCGGCGGCGCGTCGGCGGCGCCCGCGCTCTCCTCGGCCAGCGCCTTGGCGTGCACCTCGACCAGGGTGGTCCGGTCGAAGCCCTGCGGGGTCTGCACCGCGCGCAGGGTGGCCCGTTCGGGCGTGTCGAGCACCGGCTCGGGGAGTCCCGGGTTCGGCTCGACCCGCTTCACGGTGTCGGCCAGCGGCACCGCGGGCACGACCGCGACGGCCCCGGCCCGGACGGCGGCCGCGACGGCGTCCACCACCTCGACCGGGACGAGCGGGCGGGCCGCGTCGTGCACCAGCACGACCTCCACGTCGGCCGGGATGGCGGCCAGGCCGAGTCGCACCGACTCCTGGCGGGTCGCGCCGCCGGCCACCACCCGGATGTCCTTGTCGTCCAGGCCGTGGCTGTCGAGCAGGGCGACCACCTCGGCCACCCCGTCGGCGGGCGCGGCGACCACGACCAGGCCGACGGCCCGGCTGCGGGCCAGCGCCCGTACGGCGTGCACCAGGAGCGGTACACCGCCCAGTTCCCGCAGGGCCTTCGGGGCACCGGGCCCCAGCCGCTCACCGCGTCCGGCGGCGGGCACCACTGCTGCTGCGACTGCTGCTGAGGCGTTCAGGTTTCACTCCTTCGGCGAAGTGGGTATGGCCTTGGCGTGCCCGGCGGGCGCGAGGGCCCCTTCCGAAGAACCACGGTCCACCACACCCGCCGCACAACCCGCAGAATCGGTCCTGCACGGCGAATCGGTCTGGCGGCCCCGGGCCCGGCAGGCCCGGCCGCGTCGTGGCGGACCCCGACCCGGTCGGGCCGGAGGCGTCGTCCGGACACGCCTCAGCGCCCGAAGTGCCACTGCACCACCCCCGGACACGTGGTCCTGGGAGCGGCGCGCCGGCACCGGGCGCTGTGAGCGGTGGGCGGAAGCCCGACTGCACTACGAGGCGAGCACCTCGTCGAGCAGCGTCTCCGCCTTGTCCTCGTTGGTGTTCTCCGCCAGCGCGAGCTCGCTGACGAGGATCTGGCGCGCCTTGGCGAGCATGCGCTTCTCGCCGGCCGACAGGCCGCGCTCGCGCTCACGACGCCAGAGGTCGCGCACGACCTCGGCGACCTTGATAACGTCGCCCGAGGCGAGCTTCTCGAGGTTCGCCTTGTAGCGACGGGACCAGTTGGTCGGCTCTTCGGTGTACGGTGCGCGCAGCACCTCGAAGACCCGGTCCAGACCCTCCTGGCCGACCACATCGCGCACGCCGACGAACTCCGCGTTCTCGGCGGGCACGCGGAGCGTCAGGTCTCCCTGCTGCACCTTGAGCACCAGGTAGGTCTTGTCCACACCTTTGATCTGGCGAATTTCGATGGCCTCGATCAGCGCGGCCCCGTGATGGGGGTAGACCACCGTGTCGCCAACCTTGAACGTCATGTGACAGGACCCCTTCCGTGGCTTTCCAGAATAACACGCTTTTCGGCGCACCCGAAGGGCGTTTTCGCAGGTCAGGGCAGGTCTCGGGGCTTGACAACCACCCCCATGACGTGCTGCGACCGATGTTCGAGAGGGGCTTCCCGCAGGTCGGAGGCGGTTCCGGCGCTCGACGAAACCTCGCGCAACACTCGCGAAACCGTGATTGGATCTTGAGTTTTCACCGTTTATCGGGCCGTATCCACATCGTTATTCGATCTTGGTCGAAGCTTGTCCCGGGAGTGACCTGGACACGCCATCGGTGCGGCCGGACGGGCGCCCGGCGGACCCCGGTCGTGCGACACGGGGGACCACCCCGTGAGGAGCGCATAAGTGAGGTCGATAATCTGAGACCTGACCTACCGACACGTGACCCATTAGGAGAAGCCGCCGCCGTGAGCCGCAGCCTTCGACGCGGCAGCATCGCCGCCATCGCCGCCATCGCCATCGCCTCGCTGTCGTCCTGCGCCGCCGGCAACTCGCCGGACACCCTGCAGATCAAGCCGGACAACGCTGCGGCCACTCTCGGAACGGACCTCCGCCTGAACAACATCGTGGTCGTCACCGGGGACGAGTCCTCGGGCGAGCACACCGGCCCCGCCAACGTGACCGTCAACATCGCCAACACGGGCCTGGTGCCGGCGGAGCTGCAGTCGATCACCGTCGGCACCGCCACCGCCTCCTTCGCCGACGCCGCGGGCGCCCCGCTGACCGGCATCGTCATCCCCGCCAACGGCGCCGTGGCCATCGGCGGCGACGGCAACCCGTCCGCCAAGGTCGCCTCGGTGACCGTCCAGGTCGGCGGCTTCGTCAACACCACCTTCACCTTCAAGGACGGCCAGAAGGTCGACACCCTGGCCGGTGTGAGCCCGAACAAGGGCCTCTACAAGGGCTTCGGCCCGACGGCGAGCCCGGTCGCCGTGCCCGCCAAGAGCACCGCCCCCGCCGCGGCCACCCCGGCCGCCGGCGCCACCACCCCGGGCGCCCCGGCCACCACCGGTGCGGCCGTGCCGTCCGGTACCGCCGCCCCGGCGGGCACCACGCCCGCCGCGGGCACCCCGTCCGGCAGCCCGTCCGCCGGCACCCACTGAGGCACCACGGCGCTCCGGCGGCCCCCAGGGGCCGCCGGGCGTGATGCGGAAGGCCCCCGCCCGGCGACTGCCGGCGGGGGCCTTCCGCATCACGTCGGACCTGCGGTCTACGGCTCGAACTTGTAGCCCAGGCCGCGGACCGTCACCAGGTAGCGCGGGGCGCCCGGGTCCGGCTCGATCTTGGCCCGCAGGCGCTTCACGTGGACGTCCAGGGTCTTGGTGTCGCCGACGTAGTCCGCGCCCCAGACCCGGTCGATCAGCTGCATGCGGGTGAGCACCCGGCCCGCGTTGCGCAGCAGCATCTCCAGCAGGTCGAACTCCTTCAGCGGGAGGTCGACCTTGGCGCCGTCGACGGTCACCACGTGCCGGTCGACGTCCATCCGGACCGGGCCCGCCTCCAGGGCGCCCGGGCCGCCGCCGTTCTCGCCCGGGCCGCCGTCCTCGCCGCGGCGCCGCAGCACCGCGCGGATCCGGGCGACCAGCTCACGGGTGGAGTAGGGCTTGGTGACGTAGTCGTCCGCACCTATCTCCAGCCCGACGACCTTGTCGATCTCGCTGTCCTTGGCGGTCACCATGATCACCGGGACGTTGGAGCGCACCCGGAGCTGGCGGCAGACCTCGGTACCCGGCAGGCCCGGCAGCATCAGGTCGAGCAGGACGAGGTCGGCGCCGTTGCGTTCGAACTGCTCCAGCGCGTCGGGGCCGGTGGCGGCCACGGCCACCTCGAAGCCCTCCTTGCGGAGCATGTACGAGAGGGCGTCGCTGAACGACTCCTCGTCCTCGACCACCAGTACTCGGGTCACGATCGGGCCTCCGGGGCAAGCTGTGGGGTTGGGTCTGACAGGGGTTGTTCCCGCTCCCCCGTGGGGAGCGAACGGTCCGCGCGGCCCGAGTCGGCCGTCCGGTCCGTGGTGAGGGTCTGGGTGGGCGTGGTGGCGGTCCCGGCGCGGCCGGCGTCGGGGCCGGGCCGGTCGTCGGACCGGCTGTCGGACCGGTCGTCGGGCCGGCTGTCGGACCGGCTGTCGGACCGGCTGTCGGACGGGTCGTCGTCCCACTCGTCGGGCAGGTCGTCGGCGTCTGCGGACTCGACCTCGGCGTCGGAGTCGGACTCGGGCGCCTGGCCGGCGGGCAGCCGGACGGTGAAGGTGGAGCCCTGGCCCTCGACGCTCCACACCGAGACCGTGCCGCCGTGCGAGGCGGCGACGTGCTTCACGATGGAGAGGCCGAGGCCGGTGCCGCCGGTCGCCCGGGAGCGGGCCGGGTCCACCCGGTAGAAGCGTTCGAAGACGCGCTCGCGGTCCTTCTCGGAGATGCCGATGCCCTGGTCGGTGACCGAGATCTCGATCAGCTCGCCGTCCGCCTCCCCGAGCGCCGCGGCGCTGGAGATCCGGCGGGTCGCGATCGCCACCCGGGTGCGCGGCGGGCTGTAGTTGACGGCGTTCTCGACCAGGTTGCCGAGCGCCGCGGCGAGCTGGCCGCGGTTGCCGTGCAGGTAGAGGCCGGCGATGCCGCCGGCCGCGATCAGGATCTGCTTGGCGGCGGCCTGCTGGCGGCAGCGGTCGATCGCCTCGGCGATCAGCTCGTCCACCGCGACCGGCTCCGGGTCGACCATCAGACGGTCGTCCTGGACCCGGGAGAGGTCGATGATCTCCTGGACCAGGCTGGCCAGCCTGGTCGCCTCGATCTGCATCCGGCCGGCGAAGCGCTGCACCGCCTCCGGGTCGTCGGACGCGTCCGCGACCGCCTCGGAGAGCAGCGACAGGGCGCCGACCGGGGTCTTCAGCTCGTGGCTCACGTTGGCCACGAAGTCCCGGCGGACGGCCTCCACCCGGCGGCGCTCCGTCTGGTCCTCGACCAGCACCAGCACCAGCCGCGAGCCCAGCGGGGCGACCCGGACGGAGACCGCCAGCGGCTCGGCCGCGCGGGCCGCGCCGGGTCGGGGCACCTCCAGTTCGACCTGCCGGATCTCACCGTCCCGGCGGGTGGCGCGGGCCAGCGACAGCATCGGGTCCACGGCGACGGCACCGCCGCGCACCAGGCCCATCGCGTATGCGGCGGAGCTGGCCTTGACCACCTCGTCGCCCTCGCCCAGCACGATCGCGCAGGAGCGGAGCACGGAGAGCACGGTGTCCACCCCCGGCGGGAGCGGAGGCTCCGGGGTGGCGGTGCCCAGCACCTGCTGGCGACCACGGGTCCTGCTGCTGGTGCCGCCGTACCTGCCCCTGGCCTGCTCGCGCTCGCTCCAACGGAAGGCGATGGAGGCCGTGAGGCCGACGCCGAGCCCGGCTATGGCGCAGGCAGCGGCGGCGGCCACGTTCACGTCCATGTGGCCAGCGTAAGCGTACGGCCAGGGCACTCCCCAAGGCCTGGATCAAGGCATCGGCCACGCGTTGCCGAGAATTCACCTCCACGTAGCTGCCGATTCACCGCACCGGCCGTGCACCGTCGCCCGAACGGCGCAGAGTTGGCCGTGCAGCCCGTGTGGGAGCGGGCGGCGGGCCGAACAGCGGCCGCCGTCCCGGGTGCGCGCGTACGATTCGCGCCACCAGCAGCGGTCAACCCGGACGTCACGGCGACGGTCGGACGGGAGGACCGGTCGGCACCGCCACCGACACAGCTTCTGAGGAGAGAGCATGCGCGACGCGTACCACGAGGAACTCGATGCGATCGGCGACAGCCTGGTCGAGATGGCCCGGCTGGTCGGCTCGGCCCTGGGCCGGGCCACCACCGCACTCCTCGACGCGGACCTGGCGCTGGCGGAGAGCGTGATCGCCGCCGACGAGAAGATCAACGAGCTGCACCACGGGCTGGAGGACCGGGCGATCGACCTGCTCGCCCGCCAGCAGCCGGTCGCCACGGACCTGCGCATCGTGGTCACCTCGCTGCGGATGAGCGCCGACCTGGAGCGCTGCGGCGACCTCGCCCGGCACGTCGCCAAGGTCGCGCGGATGCGCTACCCCGACTCGGCCGTCCCCGGCGACCTGCACTCGACCGTCCTGGAGATGGGGCAGCTCGCCCAGCGCCTGGTGGCCAAGGCGGGCCTGGTGATCGCGACCAAGGACGTGGACAAGGCCCTGGAGATGGAGCAGGACGACGACGCGATCGACACCCTGCACCGCGAGCTGCTGTCGCACCTGATCGACGACCGCTGGCACCACGGGATCGAGACCGCCGTCGACCTCACCCTGGTCGGCCGCTACTACGAGCGCTTCGCGGACCACGCGGTGTCGGTCGCCAAGCGCGTGGTGTACCTGGTGACGGGCGAGCACGTGGCCGAGTTCGTGGCCTCCTCGGAGGCCGCCGCCACGGAGTGACCGCCGGCCGCGCCGGCACGGCCGCCCCGCTCGGCGGGGCGGCCGCTCACCCCTCGGGGTGGGTAAACCCGCGGCGGGGGTGGTGGGGAAGCACGGCTCTTCGTACTCCCCACCCCTGCGCGCCCGTTGACGCTCCCTCCGATCGGCGGTTTCACTCGAAGCCGTGGGCACCGACGCGTGCCCGTCACTAGGAGGGTTCAGCACGATGAACGCCAACCCCACCCGACCGGCACCGGCCCACGACACTTCCACGCCGCCCGCCCCCAGGCTGCTGCCCGTCCTCGCGGCCGGCTGCGGCTGCGGTCCGGGCTGCGGCTGCGGCTGCCAGTCCGGCGCGCCCTGCCAGTGCGGCGGCGTGGACGGCGGCTGCTGCGGCCACTGAGGACGCCCCGGTCCGCCCCGACCACCCGGGTGCGCGACCGCCACGACCGGCGGCCGCGCACCCGGACACGTCCTCCGGGGCCTCGGGGCGGGTCTCAGAACTGCACGTCGGTGCAGGAGTAGAAGGCGTTCCCGGTGTCGGCGATCTCCCAGACCGAGACGACCACCTGGTGGCCGGTCCGCCCGCTCGGGAGGGTCGCGGTGTGGCTGAGGGTGCTCGGCACCTGACGGCCGTTGTAGGGGACGGTCAGGAAGGGCGTCAGCTCCAGGCTCGCCCTGGTGACCGG
Source organism: Kitasatospora sp. NPDC101176 (assembly GCF_044768035.1). NCBI lineage: Bacteria > Bacillati > Actinomycetota > Actinomycetes > Kitasatosporales > Streptomycetaceae > Kitasatospora > Kitasatospora sp. NPDC101176. The sequence continues at coordinate 114,944 of NZ_JBIWPA010000009.1, read as the reverse complement.
CCGGCTCGCGTCGTAACCCGCCTTGGTCAGGTAGTACTTGAAGCTCGTGGTCGCGTGCCGCGCGGTGAACTTCCAGGTGAAGGTGAGCTGCTGGCCCGCCCGCACCGACGTGGCTGGCCAGGCGCCGCCGTGCGGGTCGTCCAGCTCCGCGAAGCGCGAGTTGCCGCCGGCGCAGATGGTGCCGTCCGCGGGCCCGGAGTTCGGGAAGCCCTTCGGGCCCTCGACGCTCTGCGGCTCCCACTGGATGTCCCCGCAGTCCCAGGCCACCGCGTCCGCTCCGCAGAGCGCGGCCCGGCTGGGCGGCGTCGAGATGTAGCCGTGGGACTGCGCCGGGAGCGCGAAGGTGAGCGGGATCGCGAGCGCGGCGACGGCCGCCCCGACGATGTGACGTGTGCGCATGGTGCTCCTCCGTGGGGGTGGATGGAGAGTGCGCCGGGGCGCGGTCGCGCGCGTGGGGGTGCGGCGGCCAGGACAGGGGGATCCTTGGCATGCTTGCGCCAGCCGGTGCCCTCACGGTAGGAGCAGCAGCCACCACCCGTCAATGGTCTGAACCATTTTCGCCGACCGCAACTCCCCTGCCACACAAGCCGGTTGACCACCCCCACCGACACGACACCCCCCGGAACGACAGAGACCCCGCCCCCCGGCGAACCGGGAGGCGGGGCCTGCAAGCAGTCGGGCGTTACTTCTTGCCCTGGGTCTGGCCTGTCGGTTCTTCGGGCCTGATCAAGGGGCTCTGACCTCGGGTTGAGCCGTCAACAGTTACCATCGTTGGCCGCCCTTGATCGACGCCGGACGGCCCACAGACGGCCCGGGGCGCGGCCCCCGGGCCGCCGCCCTACCCCAATGCTGCATCGGTCGGACATGTCCGAAGTCAATGCCTTAATCAAGGGTAATCGCCGCCGTAAACGTCTTAACGCACGCTCTCAACCGGTATGCTGATTGATGTTCAGCTCCAACGGTCTCGCGCGCCTCGGCGAGCGGCCGAGGACCTCGCACTGCGGGGCATTTCAACCCGAGGAGCTGGGCAAACATGGGAAAGCGGCGGCCACCTGCCAAGACGCAGGAGGGTAGGCCCTCTTGGAGGCAGATCCTCATTGCAGCACTTACGGCGGTGACAGCTATCGCGAGCTGCGTAGAGCAGCTGGTGCGCTGAACTAGCGCTCCCCCGTGGTCGAGAGCAGAACCGGACGAGCGCCCAGGGCTAGCACGAGGAAGCCCGGCCGCTGCTTAGTCGGCCGGACTCACTCGATCTCTCTACACAGGAGCCCGGGTCTGGTTGCCGCCAGGTCCGGGCGTTCTGTTGTAGAAGCTAGTGAAGCAATCATTCGTTGCTTCCAGGCTTCATGGACCAACTTGCTTAGTTGTCAGCTGACAGGATCTTGCTGTCAGCGAGTAGCAACAAGAGAACTGTATCAACTAAGCCACATGAAACGTGCTCTCTTAGTTCCTCGTAGTTGCTTGCAGTTCCTCACTGCTTCTAGTTGATGCCAACATCTTCTTCTCGAAGGATCGCTGCTCTGAGAACCTCCTTGTGGCACGCACGAGGAGCAGCCAGGATGACTTACGGCAGCTGGCAGAACGCCACGGTCGCGTCGTCGCCGGACTTGAAGCGCGGCCAGCGGGGCCCCTAAGGGTCCGTGGCCTCGACCTTCCGGACCGTCGAGATCAACCCGTCAGCGCCAGTCTCCCGGAGGGTGGCGAAGGCATCCGCTCACGAAGCGGCGCGGTACTCGGTGACGAGTCGCGAGACGCCATCGGACAGGACGACCGCCGCCCGGACGTCGGCCAGCGGCACGGTGTCCGTCAGCGCATGGTGTGCTGCTTCGCCGCTGGAGGTAGCCACCCAATAGCCGTCCACAGTGTTCCGGGTGAGCCGCTGGGCCTCGACCATCCGGCGGACGGCCTCGGCGTGCTCCGGCGTGCCCGTGGCGAACCGTTCGGTCTCAGCGCGGAGTTCGGGCACCACGGAGTCGACCCGCAGGTCGGTAACCACCTGGTAGTCGTCGGCCCGCTCGAAGACGATCGGCGAGTCGGCGAGGACCAGGTAGTCGAAGTGGTCGGCTCCGGCCCGAAGGATCGAGACCGTTGCCGATGGCGTCCCAGGGTTGCCGAGGTCGCACCCGGGGTGGAGCGCGGCGACCTGGTCGAGGGCCTGGGCCAACCCGTCAGCCAGCGGCCGGCCAGGCTCCGCCAGCGCAGCCACCAGGTGGCCGCCCAACTGGGCGACATACCACGGGACACCGTGACGACAGCCGGTGTCGAGCCCGGCCGTGCTCAGGCCGTCCAGGACCACGGCGAACGTGGGCGTGGCCGCCACCCAGTCTTCGTTGGGGTTCGTACCGCCGGGCGCGGTGGCAATGGAGACGCGCATCTGTCTGCCCTCGTATGGGTAGATCGGGGTAACCCCGCTGCCCGCCAGAGCTTCCAGAGTCTTCAGGTCATAACAGCAGGAGACGAGCGTGGAGAATCACTTCGGCCGGACCTCGCGGTACAGCTCGCCGCGGTGGTTCTCCCGGCATTGCACGACGCCGTCGCGCCGCGGCACGGGGGTCGCGAGGGCTGACGGTCCCGCCCGGAGTGCCGCTCAGCTCACGAGCGCCCTGGTCAGCGCGGAGACGAACACCGCGCTGGACATCACGATGAAGAGCCAGCCGGTGATCAGGGAGGTTGTGGTCGGCCCTTCCTTGGACGCCTCCTTCGGCGCCTTCATGATGAACCTGTTGATTCCTCGGAAGTCCGTGACCACGGCGATGCCCAGGAACAGTGGAACCAGGAACGCCAAGACGCTCACGGAAACCGGCCCCCCTCGTCGTCGACCCGCGCATTCGGCAGGTTCACCAGGCCATCAGTACACGGGGATCCGCCTCGGCACCACCGAAAACCCCGATCCGGGCGTTGAAGCGGCCGACGGTAGACCGAGGCGCGAAGGCCCACGGACGGCCCGGGAATGACGACGGCCCCTGATCTGCGCCATGTGCGCAGGTCAGGGGCCGTTCCGGCAAGTGGGTTACTTCTTGCCCTGGTTCTTGACGGCCTCGATGGCGGCGGCGGCGGCCTCCGCGTCGAGGTAGCGGCCGCCCTTGGCGACGGGCTTGAAGTCGGCGTCGAGCTCGTAGACGAGCGGGATGCCGGTCGGGATGTTCAGGCCGGCGATGTCCTCGTCGGAGATGCCGTCGAGGTGCTTGACCAGCGCGCGCAGGCTGTTGCCGTGGGCGGTGACCAGGACGGTCTTTCCGGCGGCGAGGTCCGGGACGATGGCGTCGTACCAGTACGGGAGCATCCGCTCGACGACGTCCTTGAGGCACTCGGTGCGCGGACGCAGCTCGCTCGGGATCTCCGCGTAGCGGGCGTCACCGGCCTGCGAGTACTCGTTGTCGTCGGCCAGCACCGGCGGCGGGGTGTCGTAGGAACGACGCCACAGCTGGAACTGCTCCTCGCCGAACTCGGCCAGGGTCTGGGCCTTGTCCTTGCCCTGGAGCGCGCCGTAGTGCCGCTCGTTCAGGCGCCAGCTGCGGTTGACCGGGATCCAGTGGCGGTCGGCCTTGTCCAGGGCGATCTGCGAGGTGCGGATGGCGCGGCGCAGCAGCGAGGTGTGCACCACGTCGGGGAACAGGCCCTCGGCGGCCAGGAGCTCGCCACCGCGGGCGGCCTCCTTCTCGCCCTTCTCGTTGAGGTCGACGTCGACCCAACCGGTGAACAGGTTCTTCTGGTTCCACTGGCTCTCGCCGTGGCGAAGCAGGATGAGTCGGTACGTCGTGTCAGCCATGGCCACCAGCTTAGTGGAGCCCGAAAAAGCGCTGGTGGGGACCTCGACCCCATGTGTAATGTCTGCTCAGCAGGAATGACACTTACACGCGTCGGCTGGCCGGGCCTGCCCGTTCCGCTCAGCGGACGCCCGCACACGGGAGCCCCCACATGCTCTTCGCCGCACCGGCCAACCCACGGATCCGAAGAGTGGTGCAGGAGACGGTGGGCGGGCTGCCGCGCCAGTTCTGGTGGCTCTGGGTGTCCACGCTGGTCAACCGGCTCGGCGCCTTCGTGGTCACCTTCCTGGCGCTCTACCTGACCAGCGAGCGCGGGTACTCGCCCTTCTACGCGGGCCTGGTAGCCTCCCTGTTCGGCCTCGGTGCGGCGTCCTCGGCGATCGTCGCCGGTGTGCTGACCGACCGGATCGGGCGTCGGCCGACCCTGGTCGCCGCCCAGCTCGGCGCGGCCCTGTTCACCGCCGTGCTCGGCTTCGCGGACGGCCGGGTGGCCATCGCCGTGGTGGCCTTCCTGGTCGGCTTCTGCAACAACGCCACCCGGCCCGCCACCTCGGCGATCATCGCCGACATCGTGCCGGTCGAGGACCGCGTCCGCGCCTACTCGCTGAACTTCTGGGCGATCAACCTCGGCTTCGGCCTCTCCTCCGCCGTCGCCGGTGTGATCGCCACCCACGGCTACCTCGCGCTGTTCCTGCTGGACGCGCTCTCCACGGTGCTCTGCGCGGTGGTGATCTTCGTCAGGATCCCGGAGACCAAGCCCGACGCCCCGGCCGCGAAGTCCGCGGAGCCGGCGGTCGGCATCGTCACCGTCTTCCGGGACCGCCGGTTCATGGCGGTGGTCGGGCTCACCCTGGTGCTCGCCCTGGTGCTCCAGCAGGGCTCCACCACGCTCGCGGTGGAGATGGGCCGCTGGGGGATCACCTCCACCCAGTACGGCCTGGTCATCGGGCTGAACGGGCTGCTGATCGTGCTGCTGCAGATCCCGCTCACCCGCTGGGTCGAGGGGCGCAGCCGGACGGCCATGCTGGCGGCGGCCGCGCTCTTCATCGGCTGGGGGTTCGGGCTGACGGCGCTGGCCGGCTCGTCCGCCTGGTTCTACGCGCTCACGGTGGCGGTCTGGACGATCGGGGAGATCCTCTACACGCCGACCCTGATGGGCCTGGTCGCCGAGCTGTCGCCGACCCACGCGCGCGGTCGCTACCAGGGCGTGTACTCGCTCTCCTGGTCGCTCGCCTCGTTCCTGGGGCCGGCCGCGGGCGGTCTGCTGCTGGAACGGGCCGGCGGCGGGGTGCTCTGGACCGCCTGCGGGATGTGCGGCACGGCCGCCGCGGTCGGCTACGTGCTGCTGGCGCGCCGGCCGGGCCCCGCAGCGGTCGGCGGGAGCGGGGCGACCGCGGTGGTGGCGACGGCCCCGGTTCCCCCGGCTGCGGTCGCGACCGCGGCTCCCGTCGCGACGGCGAAGGCTCCGGCGGACGCCTGAGGTCGGGGCGGCCGGGCCCGGTCCCGGCGGCCTGCGGTCAGTCGGCCGCGGGGGCGGCCGGGGCGGCGAGGTGGGCGAAAGCGGCCAGGTTGCGGGTGGACTCCCCGCGCTTGGTGCGCCACTCCCACTCGCGCCGGATCGCCGAGGCGAAGCCCAGTTCCAGCAGGGTGTTGAACGGCTCGTCGGCGTTCTCCAGCACCGTGCCGAGCAGCCGGTCCACGGCGTCCGGGGTGAGCACCTCGAGCGGCAGGCGGCCGGCCAGGTAGACGTCGCCGAGCGGGTCGACGGCGTACGCGACGCCGTACAGCCGGGTGTTGCGCTCCAGCAGCCAGCGGTAGACGCCCTCGTGGTTCTCGTCCGGGCGGCGGATCACGAAGGCGTTCACCGACAGGGTGTGGTCGCCGACCCGCAGGGCGCAGGTGGTGCTCAGCTTGCGGGTGCCCGGGAGCGTCACGACCAGCGTGTACGGATCCGTGGCGGCCGGCTCCCAGGCCGCGCCGGCGTCGTCCAGGGCGGTGCGCAGGAGGGTCAGGGCCTCGTCCTTGGTGCGGATTGCCATGAGGGTGACGTTACTCGGCGGTACCGGCCGCGCGCACCAGCGGGGCGCGGCCCGGCGGCGTGCCCGGCGGCGTGCCCGGCGGCCGGCCGCTGTCGGCCGCCGGGCCGGCTCAGGCCAGTCGGCGGCGGGCGGCGGCCAGCCGCCCGGCCGGGCGGGCCAGGCTGCCGGCGTAGACGTCGGCGGTGGTGGCCGCGGCGGTGTCCCAGCCGAAGCCGGCCGCGTGCCGGGCCGCCGCCGCACCGCGCAGGGCGACCAGGTCCGGGTCGATGACGTACGGCTCCAGCGCGTGCGCCCAGGCCACCGGGTCGTGGCCGTCGACCAGCGTGCCCGTCCGGCCGTCCCGCACCGCGACCGGCAGTCCGCCGACGGCGGCCGCCACCACCGGGGTGCCGCAGGCCTGCGCCTCCAGGGCGACCAGCCCGAAGGACTCGCTGTACGAGGGCATCACCAGCGCCGTCGCCGCGCGGTACCACTCGGCGAGCCGCGCCTGGCCGACCGGCGGGTGGAAGCGCACCACGTCGCCGATGCCCAGCTGGGCGGCGAGCTTGTGCAGGCTCTCCGGCCGGGCCAGCCCGGTGCCCGAAGGGCCGCCGACCACCGGCACCACCAGGCGCTCGCGCAGCTCGGGGCGGCGCGCGAGCAGCTCGCCGACCGCCCGCAGCAGCACGTCCGGCGCCTTCAGCGGCTGGATCCGCCCGGCGAAGAGCAGCACCGCGGCGTCCTGCGGCAGGCCGAGCCGGGCCCGGGCCCCGGCGCGCGCGGACGGCCCGCCCGGGCGGAACACCTCCAGGTTGACCCCGGGGTGGACGACGGCCAGCTGGTCGGGCCGGGCGGCGTAGTGCAGGGCGAGCTCGGCGGCCTCCTCGGTGGTGTTGGCGATCAGCCGGTCGGCCGCCTCCACCACCTGGGTCTCACCGATCACCCGTGCCGCGGGCTCGGGCGTGTCGCCCTCGGCCAGCGCCGCGTTCTTGACCTTGGCCATGGTGTGCATGGTGTGCACCAGCGGCACCCCCCAGCGCTGCGCCGCCAGCCAGCCGACCTGCCCGGAGAGCCAGTAGTGCGAGTGCACCAGGTCGTAGTGGCCGGGGCGGTGCCCCGCCTCCGTCCGCAGCACGCCGTGGGTGAAGGCGCACAGCTGGGCCGGCAGGTCCTCCTTCAGCAGGCCCTCGTACGGCCCGGCGGTGACGTGCCGGACCAGGACGCCCGGGGCCAGCTCGACGGTGGGCGCGTCGTCCGAGCAGATCGCCCGGGTGAACACCTCCACCTCGATGTTCAGCGCGGCCAGCCGCTTGGCCAGCTCCACGATGTAGACGTTCATGCCGCCGGCGTCGCCCGTGCCGGGCTGGTGCAGGGGCGAGGTGTGGACGCTCAGCATGGCTATCCGGCGCGGGCGGCGGCGGCCCGGCACGAGTGACTGGAGCCGGCCCCGCGCGGGAGCGGCGGGCTGGGCACGGCGTACCGAACGGACGGGGTGCTGGATCACCTGGCTGAAGCCTCCTCTGTGCGGCCCGTCTCGGCGGCCCGCGCACGGGCCGCCCGTTGTCCGGTGTGCGCTGCCCCGTCCGGGCACACATCACCACCAGTGTGCCAACCGCGCGTGGGCCGCCCCGCATTCCCGGTCCGGCCGACGAGCCCGCGGGCCGGGCGACGCCGCAGGTCACGGCGGTGCCGCCGGCGGCCCGGATACCCTTCCAGGCATGGCTGCCTCCTTCGACCCCCCGACCGCACCCGCCCGCGGGCGGACCGGGCGGCCGGTAGGGACGGTCACCCGGGGCACCACCAACACCAACCGGCTGCGCCGGATGGACCGCTGGATCGCCCACGCGCTCGGCCGCACGCTGCGCGCCGCCGAGCGGCCGCCGGTCGCGGTCGACCTCGGCTACGGCGCCGCGCCGTGGACGGCCGTCGAACTGGCCGGACGGCTGCACGCGGTGCGCCCGGACGTCCGGGTGGTCGGGATCGAGATCGAGCCGGAGCGGGTCGCGGCCGCGCTGCCGTACGCCCGGCCGCCCCTGCTCACCTTCCGGCGCGGCGGCTTCGAGGTGCCGCTGGACGGCGGCGCGCCGGCCCAGCTGATCCGGGCCGCCAACGTGCTGCGGCAGTACGAGGAGTCGGCGGTGGCCGCGGTGTGGGAGCGGCTCTGCGCCCGGCTGGCCCCGGACGGGCTGCTGGTCGAGGGCACCTGCGACGAGATCGGGCGCCGGCACGTCTGGGTGGCGCTCGGCCCCGAGGGCCCCCGGACGGTGACCTTCGCGGCCCGGCTGGGCGGCCTCGACCAACCCTCCGACCTGGCCGAACGGCTGCCGAAGGCGCTGATCCACCACAACGTGCCTGGCCGGCCGGTGCACGCCTTCCTGGCCGACTTCGACCGGGCCTGGGCGGCGGCCGCGCCGTACGGGGCCTTCGGCGCCCGGCAGCGCTGGGTGGCGGCGTGCACCGCCTTGGCGGGCGCCTGGCCGCTGGTGGACGTGCGCGGGCGGTGGCGGCAGGGCGAGGTCACGGTGCCGTGGAGCGCACTCGCGCCGTAGCCCCGGTTCCGACGCCCGTGGGCGACGTTTCCAGTGCCCGTGGGCGACGTTTCCGGTGCCCGTGCGGTCGGCCCTGGTGCACGATCCCGCACGATCCCGCTCATTCACTCGAACGAGTTATCGAATACCTCTGGCGTGTTGACGCCCCGCCACGCCACGATGGACGCCACCGGACGGTGCCACCGCACCACCGCCCGGCCCCGGACGTGGCCTGGTCACGCCCGGGCCGCGACCGATCCAGCCCGTACAGGAACGCCCCTCGCAGGACACCCCGCGCAGGAAGACCCACGCAGGAAGACCCCGCGCAACAACAGAGCCGGACGACGCCAGAGCCGGACGACGACAGCCGCGCGCGCCCAGCCCGCGCTACCCCAGCCCGAGCAGCTCCCGCCCGACCCGGTCGAACACCTCGTACATCGACGCCCCGAACAGCACGAACCGCACCTCCGCCAGCTCTGCGCCCGCCCGCGCGTCACCGCCGTCCAGCACCTGCGCGACGGTGCCGAGCGCGATCCGGGCCGCGTCGGCCGGCGGCCAGCCGTACACCCCGGCCGACACCGCCGGGAACGCCACCGTGCGCGCGCCGAGCTCCGCCGCCGTGCGCAGCGACTCGCGATAGCAGGAGGCCAGCAGCCCCGCCCGCTCCTCGTACTCCTCCTCCAGGTACACCGGCCCGACGGTGTGCACCACCCACCGGGCCGGCAGCCGCCCGGCCGTCGTCGCCACCGCGCGCCCCGTGGGAAGCCCCCCGCCCCAGTGCGAGGCGCGCAGGCGGCGGCAGTCCTCCAGGACCTGCGGCCCGCCCTTGCGGTGGATCGCGCCGTCCACGCCGCCACCGCCCAGCAGAGAGGAGTTCGCGGCGTTCACCACCGCGTCCACCTGCTGTTCCGTGATGTCACCCTCGACCAGGGTGATCCGCGTCACCGTCATCCGTTCCCTCTCCCCACCCGGCCCGGCCGCCACAGGGGCGGGATCCGAGCCGTCGTCCGAGTCCCATCACCACACAGCCACCGGCGTGGCAATAACCACAACGGCGCCGGTCGGCCAGAGAAATCCCCGGAGATCACGTTATGGTCGCGAGAAGTTCCCCGACGCACGGTGCCAGGCGGGCACTGCGGACGGACGCCGACCGTTACGCACTCGGGGAAAGGGAGGAACCACCGATGCCCGCAACGGGAGACGGGCGGGCACCTGGTGCCGCGGACCTGCCGGGCGCCCATGACGGCGCCCCCGTCGGCCATGCCCGTAACCGCCCGACCAGCAGCAATCCGGTGACGTCCCCTCCCCAGATACCTCACCCGCGGTCCCAGGCCCGAAACGCCCAACCGGCCGAGACCTCCGTCACGCACGGCAGCGCACCGCTCAGGCTGCTGGTCATCGAGGACGACGCCTCCGACGCACAGCTGATCAAGGCGGCGGTCGCCGACAGCGGCACCTCCATCGAGATCCACTGGGCCCGCGGCCTGGAACAGGCCACCGAGCTGCTGGGCGCTCCCCCGCACGGCGCCCGGCGCGGTCGCCCCCGCAGCACCGAGTTCAGCTGCGTGCTGCTCGACCTGGCCGCTCCCGCCGACCTGCCGCACCCCTCCGACGCCTCGGACGGCCTGGAGGGGCTGCACGAGCTGCTCCGCCGGGCCCCGCACACCGCGGTGGTGGTCCTCACCGACGCGGCCGGCGCCGAACTGGGCGCGGCCGCCGTCGCCGCCGGCGCCCAGGACTTCCTGATCAAGCACGAGACGGACGGCCCGCTGCTCGCCCGCGCCCTGCGCTACGCCGTCGAACGCAAGCGCGCCGACGAGTCCCAACGCCGCCTGGTCGAGGCCGAACTGCGCGGCCAGGAGAACGCCCGGCTCCAGCGCCACCTGCTGCCCACTCCACTGCTCGACGGTGCCGGCCTCTCCTTCACCCGGCGCTACCGCCCCGGCCGCCGCCGCGCCCTGCTCGGCGGCGACTTCTACGACGCCGTCCGCACCGACGACGGCACCGTCCACGTCGTGATCGGCGACGTCTGCGGCCACGGCCCGGACGAGGCCGCCCTCGGCGTCGCCCTCCGGATAGCGTGGCGCACCCTCGTCTTCGCGGGCCTCACCGGCGAGGAGCTGCTCACCACCCTCCAGCACGTGCTGGAGCACGAGCGGCGCAGCGACGAGATCTTCGCGACGCTGTGCATGCTCGTCATCGAGCCCGGCGGCTCCAGCGGCGACCTCAGCTCCCTCGGCACCTGCGAACGGGCCCGCCTCTACCTCGCCGGGCACCCCGCACCCCTGCTGCTCGGCCGCAACCACGAACCGCTCACCCTGCCCGCCGACCTCGCCGGGCCCGCGCTCGGACTGCTGCCCTGCCACGACGGAGGGGCCGCCTGGCCCGCGCACGAGCTCGAACTCCACCCCGGCTGGCGGCTCCTGCTCTACACCGACGGGTTGATCGAGGGCCGGGTCGGGGCCGGCTCCCGCCGCCTCGGCCAGGACGGGCTGGCGGACCTCATCGGCGACCACCAGGCCGCCGGGCTCACCCGGGGCCGGCTCGTCGACAGCGCCATCGCCGAGGTCGAGGAGCTGAACGGCGGCGCGCTGACGGACGACGTCGCGGTGCTGCTGCTGGAGCGCAACCCGGTGCAGCTGATCCTCGGTTGATCCCCCGGCCGAGGCCGCCCGGACAGGACCGGACACGCTCCGACCCGGCCGGGCGGTCGCGGACCCGACCGAACCGGCCGGGCATGACCGGGCACCACCGGACCGGCCGGGCATGACCGGGCACCACCGGACCGACCGGTCCCCGGACGCGCGACGGCCCGGGCGGGTGAACCACCCGCCCGGGCCGTGACGTCGACGGACCGCCCGGTCTACCAGGGCCCGTACGGACCGGTGTTGCTGCGGCCGCCCCGGCCGGTGCCGCCGGTCAGCGCCCGGATCGCCGGGCGCACGTCCACCACGTAGACGATCGACGCGACCAGGCCGGCGAGCGTCCCGATGCCGGTGAAGAAGTTGACCCCGAAGAGCAGGTCCCAGCCGAAGGCGATCGCCAGGATCGCCAGCCAGAACGGCTTGGTCTTCTTGTCCGCCGCCCGGTAGGCGTCCTCGCGGCGGGTGGCCGCGTCGAGCAGGGCGAACAGCTTGTAGGCCAGGATCGCGACGGACATCCACCAGATCGGGTTCAGGTAGGCCAAGTCCAGAATCTGGGCCACTCCGCCCATCGTGTTCTCCTCTGTCTCCCGGCTCCGGCGCTCCGGCCGCCGTCCATCCTGGCACGCCGGGCCGTCCGCCCTGGGGTCAACGTCCCGCGGTCACCGGATGTGCCCCGTTCGGCGGCCCTTCACTCACCGGGAGTCGGTGGAACCCTTCCGGGCGCGGGTGGACCGCTTCGGGGCGGCCGGCGCCGCGGCCCCGGTGTCGTCGGCGGAGCCCCCGGCGGGCTCGTCCTCGACCAGCTCGGCCTCGACCGGCTCCTGCTCCTGCTCCACGACCACCGGCTGCGACGACTCGGCGGGGGCGGCCGGACGGGTCCGGTCCACCACGGCCTTGCCGCGCTCGGCCAGCTCGTCGTACGCCTCCTTGGCCTTCACCGCCAGCTCGACCGCGCGACCGACCTGCTGGAGCGCGAAGCTCTGGGCCTGCTCCTGCAGCACCTTCACGTCGACCGGGAAGGCCGCGACGCTGCCGGTGACCTTGGCCTGCGCCTCGGCCAGCTTCGTCTGCGCCTCCTGCAGGCGGGCGGTGGCCATCTCCTGCGCGCCCTTGCGGTCCGCCGCCAGCGCCTCCACCCGGGCCGGCACCTCGCGCAGCTTCTCGTAGGCGAGGTCCCCGGCGCCGGCGAGGGCGTACAGCGGGGTCGGGTCGCTGAGGGTCTTCTTGATCTCGTCGGTGATCGGCATGCTTACCGGTCCTCCCGGTGGATGTTCTGGTGGGCTGAGCCGTCGGTCGTCGGGCCGGAGGCTGGTGGAGTGCCGGCGCCGGGCACGGCCTCGGCGGCCGGGCCCCGCAGGGCGGCGTTCTCCTTGAGGAAGGCGTCGTAGACCGCGAGCAGCGCCTGCTTCTGCTGCTCGTTGACCAGCGGATCGGCCAGGATCGCGGCCCGAAGTTCCAGGCCCTCACCGCGCCGCTCCTCCAGGATCCCGGCCTGGACGTACAGCGTCTCCGCCGAGATCCGCAGCGCCTTGGCGATCTGCTGCAGGATCTCCGCGCTCGGCTTGCGCAACCCTCGCTCGATCTGGCTGAGGTACGGGTTCGACACGCCGGCGGCCTCCGCCAGCTGCCGCAGTGAGTACTGCGCGTTCCGGCGCTGCTCGCGGATGTACTCGCCCAGCGAGCCGACGTTCAGTGAGGCCATGCCAGCAGCGTGCAGCATCGCGCTTGCAAATGCAAGCAGGGTGCTAGCAGCAGCAAACGCCCGGAGCGGTCAGGCCCCGGGGCCGGCGGCGGCGGTGATGCGGGGCCAGAGGGCGGCGAGGAGGGCGGGGAGGTCCGCCGAGCGGAGGGCCGGGTCGGCGGCGAGGTCGACGGCGAGCCGGGCGGTGGCGGGGTCGGCGCGGAGGGCGGCCCGGACGGTGCGGTGGCCGGGGCCGGCCCGGCGCACGGTGTCGGCGAGGAACAGCGCGGTGGCGACCGCCCCGGGCCAGCCTTCCGGGGCCGGCCCGAGGGTGCGGACGGTCTCCGCCGGCCGGTGCCCGACCGACTCGGCCCACGGGTCGGCGGCGAGGTAGCGGACCGTCCCGACGCCCGTGAAGGCCGCGGCGGCCGCGCACATCGCGCAGGGCCGGTGGCTGCTCCACAGGGTGTGGGTGGTCAGGTCCCAGGCCGTGCGGGCCGCGGCGAGCGCGTTGAGTTCGGCGTGCGCGAGCGGGGTGCCCCGGAGGGAGTCGGCGCTGCCCCCGGCGTCGTACGCGCGGTTGCGGCCCTCGGCGACGATCGCGCCGGCGGCGTCGGTGAGCACGGCGCCCACCGGCAGGCCGCCGGCACGCCAGGCCTGGTGGGCGAGTTCCAGGCACCGGCGCGCGGCGGGTGCGAGCGCGGGCCAGGCGGCGGCGAAGCCTCCGGAGGTCTCCATGCGGCGACCCTAGGGTCCGACGCCCGGGTGGATCACTCGGAGGATCCGACGGGTTCTGGCATCCGGACCGGCATCAGGACGGAGAAGGTGCCGTCCCGGCCCGGGGTGCGGATCGCCAACGGGGCGATCGGGCCGCCGAGTTCGAGCACCAGCTGCTCGGGCCGGCCGGCCCGCAGGGCGTCCAGCAGGAAGTCGCGGTTGACCGCCACCCGCGGGGCGTCGGACGCCGTCCCGTCGTCGGCGACCGTGAGGCCGCCGTCCGCGGTGAGGGCGAGGACGGTGACGGCGCACTCCGCGCCGTGCGGCCCGGAGGGCAGGGTGCGGGTGGCGCCGTTCTCGACGGCGGTGCGCAGTTCGGCGGCGGAGAGGCCGATCCGGTGCTCCGGTTCGAGCCGGGTGACCGCGCGGTGGTCCGGGTAGTCGAAGTCCAGGGCGGTGCCCTCGATCCGGTGGCCGCCGGTCTCGGCGCGGACCAGACCGCCGCCGAGGGTGAGCGCGACCCCGGTGGGGCCCTCCGCCGCCGAGCCGAGCAGCGCGCGCAGGGCGTCCACCAGTGCGGTGGGGACGATCACGCCGGCGGCGGCCGCGGAGCCCGTCGAGGGGTCGGCGGAGGCGGGCAGCTCGGCGAGCGCCATCCGGTGGCGGTCGGTGGCGACCAGCCGCAGCACCGGCCCGTCCGGCTCGAACAGCACCCCGGCGAGGGCGGGGGCCTCCGGGCCCCCTCCGACGGCGAAGCGCACCGCGTCCAGGGCGGCGGCCAGCTCCTCGGACCGGACGGTGAGGCGGGACTCGGCGGGTGTGGCGGTCATCGGTCGCTCCCTCTGGTCGATCATCACGCGGATCAGGGAGAGCTCGCGGCGGGCGTCCGTGAGGCCGTCCTCCAGCCGGCGCAGGTGCGCGTCGAGCACCCGCCGGGCCTCGCCGGAGCCGGGGGCCGCGCCGAGCACGGCGCGGATCCCGGCCAGCGGTAGGCCGACCCGGCGCAGCCGGGCCAGCAGGCGGGCGTCGGCGAGTTGCCCGGGCCGGTACCAGCGGTAGCCGGTCTGCGGGTCGACCCAGGCGGGGGCGAGCACCTCCGCGCCGTCGTAGTAGCGCAGGGTGCCGACCCCGAGGCCGCTGGCACGGGCCAGTTCGCCGATGCTGTGCAGCTCGCTCTCCATGCCGTGACTCTGCGGGCTCGACCAGGTCGAGGGTCAAGCCCCGCCCGGGGCACCGGCCGGGACCGCGGGATCACTCGGATCCGCGGCGCCGGCCGGGCCCGGGACGCCGGTCAGGCCCGGGGCACCGGTCAGGTGGGCGAGCTTCGCCGGGTTGCGGACGGTGCGCAGCTCGGCGATCCGCAGCCCGCCGTCCGGCGCCTCGACGAACTCGAGGACGGAGACGGCGTCGACCGCGCCGTCCAGGGTGAGCAGCAGACCGGGCTGGCCGTTGACCAGCACCGGCCGGGCGGCGGCGCCCCCGCCCAGTCGGCCGAGCACGCCGAGCAGGAAGCGGGCGACGTTCCGGGCGCCGGTGACCGGACGCAGCGCGGCACTGACCACCCCGCCCCCGTCGGTCCAGGCGGTGACGTCGGGGGCGAGCAGTTCGAGCACCCGGTTGAGGTCGCCGCCGGCGCAGGCCGCGAGGAACTCGTCGGTGGCCCGGCGGCGCAGGTCCGGCGGGGCGTCGTAGCGCGGCCGACGGGCCCGGACGTGCGCCCTGGCCCGGCTGCCGACCTGGCGGCAGGCTGCCTCGGTGCGGTCCAGCGCCTCGGCGATCTCCCGGTAGGAGAAGCCGAAGGCCTCGTTGAGGACGAAGACGGCCCGTTCCAGCGGCGAGAGGCTCTCCAGCACGACCAGCAGGGCGAGCGAGACCGTCTCGGCACGCTCGGCCCCGTCGGCCGCGTCCGGTCCGGCGACCAGCGGCTCGGGCAGCCAGGTGCCGGGGTAGGTCTCGCGGCGGACGGCCGCCGAACCGAGCCGGGTGAGCGCGAGGTTGGTGACCGTCCGGGCCAGGTAGCCGCCCGGGTTGGCGACCGGGCCGCGGACCCGGGTCCAGCGCAGCCAGGTGTCCTGGACGAGGTCCTCGGCGTCGGTGAGGCTGCCGAGCATCCGGTAGGCGATGCCGAAGATCATCCGGCGGTGCTGCTCGAAGTCCTCCGGGCCCGCGGCGTCGGGAGTGTCGGTCACCCGGCCGACGCTACCCCACGCGACCGGCGCGGCCGGAGGGTGCGTCAGTCGAGGAAGGCCCGGTAGGCGGGGGCGAGCAGGGTGGCGAGGTCGCGGCCCCGGACGGTCACGCCGGACCGGCCGAGGCGGCGGAGCGAGGGCCCCCCGGCCTCGTCGGGGTGCTCGGGCGGGGCCGGGCGCAGGGTGAACCCGCCGCCCCAGTAGGCGGCGACGTTCACCGCGGGGGCGTTCGAAGCGGGGGCGTTCGAAGCGGGGGCGTTCGGCGCGGGGGCGTTCGGCGCGGCGGCGTCCGTGGCCGGAGCGTGCGCGGCGGGGGTGGGCCGGTCCGTCATGCGTCCTCCTCGGCGACGGCGTCCTCGCGGGTGAGCGCGACCAGTTCGCGCAGGGCCTCCACCGGCAGGTCGGTCAGCCAGCGCTCCCCCGCGCCGACCACCGACTCGGCCAGGGACCTCTTGGCCGCCAGGAGTTCGTCGATCCGCTCCTCGACGGTGCCGACGCAGACCAGGCGGCGGACCTGGACGTCCCGGCGCTGGCCGATCCGGAACGCGCGGTCGGTGGCCTGCTCCTCGACGGCCGGGTTCCACCAGCGGTCCAGGTGGATCACCTGGTTGGCGGCCGTCAGGTTGAGCCCGGTGCCGCCGGCCCGCAGCGAGAGCAGGAACACCCCGGGCCCGTCCGGGGACTGGAACCGCTCGACCAGCTCCTCGCGGCGCGCCCGCGGGACTCCCCCGTGCAGGTGGAGCACCTCCTCCCCGAGCCGGCGGGCCAGGTACGGGCGGAGCATGGTGCCGAACTCGGCGTACTGGGTGAAGACCAGGGTGCGGTCCCCCTCCGCCAGCGCCTCCTCCAGCAGCTCCGCCAGTCGGGCCACCTTGCCGGACCGCTCACCCAACGCCGAGCCGTCGTGCAGCAGTTGGGCCGGGTGGTTGCACACCTGCTTGAGCTTGCCGATCGCGGCGAGCACCGTACCGCGCCGCTCGACGCCCCGGACGCCCTCGACCCGTTGCAGCAGGTCGGCCACCACGGCCTGGTAGAGGCCGGCCTGTTCGGCGGTGAGGTTGCACCAGACGGTCATCTCCTGCTTCCCCGGCAGCTCGGCCGCCACCGCCGGATCGGACTTGAGCCGGCGCAGCACGAACGGCTCGGTGCGGCGCCGGAGTTCGGCGGTGCGCTCGGGGTTGCGGTGCAGTTCCACCGGGATCGCGTAGCGCTCCTTGAAGCGTTCGGCCGGGCCGAGCAGCCCGGGGTTGGCGAAGTCCAGGACGGCGTGCAGCTCGGCCAGCCGGTTCTCGACCGGGGTGCCGGTCAGGGCGATCCGGTGCCGGGTGACGGGCAGCGCGCGGACGGCCCGGGACTGCGCGGCACCGGCGTTCTTGATGTGCTGCGCCTCGTCGGCGACCACCCGCCGCCAGCGGACGGTGCGCAGTGCCGCGAGGTCGCGCTGGACCAGCCCGTAGGTGGTGATGACGAGGTCCACGCCCCGCAGGGCGTCGGCGAGCCCGTCCGGGCCGAGGCGGTCGGAGCCGTGGTGCACGTACCGCCGCAGGCCGGGGGCGAAGCGCTCGGCCTCCCGCTGCCAGTTCCCGACCAGGGACATCGGACAGACCAGCAGGGTGGGGCCGGTGGCGCCCTCGGCCCGCTCGACGGCCAGCAGGGCGAGGGTCTGGACGGTCTTGCCGAGGCCCATGTCGTCGGCGAGCACCGCGCCGAGGCCGAGCCCGCTCATCGCCCGCAGCCAGGCCAGCCCGCGCTCCTGGTAGGGCCGCAGGACGGCACCGAAGTCCGGGGGCAGGGCGGGCACGGGGGCAGGGGCGGCGCGCCCGGCGAGGAGGTCCCCGAGCGGGCCGTCCGCGCGGACGGCGGTGACGGGCAGGCCGGCGACCACGGCCTCGGGGTCGAGGGCCAGGCGCAGCAGGTCGGCGGTGGCGAGGACGCCGTCGCGCTGCTCGGCGAGGAAGGCGAGCGCCGCGGCGATCTGCGCCTGGTCGGCCTCCAGCCAGGTGCCGCGCACCCGGACCAGGCTCTTCTTGGCGTCGGCGAGTTCGGCGAGCTCCCGCTCGGTGAGCGGCGGGCCGTCCGGGCCGAGCGCGGCCTGCCAGCGGAAGGCGACCACGGTGTCGCGGTCCACCTGGCTGGTGACGGCGAGCGAGCCGGGCGCGGGCGGGGTGGTGGCGCGCAGGGCGAGCCCGAGCCTGGGGCGGCGGCGCCACCAGGCGGGCAGCAGGACGCCGAAGCCGCCCTCGGCGAGGTCGGGCGCGGCGGTGCGCAGGAAGTCCAGTGCGCCGGCCCGGTCGAGGGGCAGGACGGCCGGGCGGGAGCGGTGGCGCAGGGCCGCCAGGGCCGGCCAGCGGTGCGCGGCGCGGGCGAGTTCGGCGACCAGGACGTCGGCCGGGTCCGGCGCCTTGCGGGACAGCGCGGCGAGGGCGGCGCCGCCGTCGTGCAGGTCGGCGGCGCGGACCAGCAGGGAGGGCTCGTCGACGGCCTGGAGGAGGAACTCCAGCTGCCAGGCGTCGTCGGAGGGCCGGCCCTCGGCGTCGTCCGGGTCGGGCCCGAGCGGCTCCAGCAGGCGGAAGCAGAGCCGCAGGGCGGGCGCGGTGGGTTCGGCGGCGGCGTACCAGGCGGTGATCCGGCGGCGCAGGTCGGCGAGGTCGGCGGGGCCCCTGGCGGGGAGGTCGCCCTCGGGGTCGGCCGCGAGGGCGCCGTCCGGGGTGGTGAGGGCGTGCAGCCAGCGTTCGGCGGCGGTGCCGGCCCGCGCCCCGTCCGGGACCAGCGGGGGCGTGCCGGCCAGGGCGGCCCGGGCCTCGGCGTCCACCAGGGCGCCGAGGACGGCGTCCAGCAGGGCCTCGCCGGTGGTGGCGGGAGGTCCGGCGGAGGCCGGTCCGGACGGCGTTCCGGCGGGAGTCCCGGCTGGAGTTCCGGCGGGCGTCGTTCCGGCGCCCGGGCCGGTGGCGGCCGCCTCCGCGGCGTTCGGCCACCCGCCGAGCAGGACGGGTGGGCAGTCGGCCGCCAGTCCGGCGGCCTCCCGGAGGCCGGCCGGGGTGAGGTCGGGGCGCCAGCGGGCCTGCGGGCGGCCGTCCGCCAGGACGGGCAGCGGCAGCACCCGGCCGTGGCCGACCGCCCGCCAGGCGAGGTCGTGGACGCCGGTCAGCCAGCGCAGCGAGGCCCCGTGCACCACCTCGACCCGTCCGGCGCCGGGCAGGTCGGTGCTGGTGACGGCCCAGTGCGGGTCGAAGACCTCGCCGAGCAGCTGGGCGGCGGCCGCGGTGTCGAAGAGCAGGGCCGGGACCCGCCAGGGGGCGAGCCCGGCGGCGCCCCGGGCGGGGGTGACCGGGAGGTCGGGCGAGGGTGCGGGCAGGGCGCCGACGGTGGGCAGCAGCAGGGTGGCCCAGCGCTCGGGCGCCCGGCCGGCGAGCCAGCCGAGGCCGGGCCCGATGCCCCCGAGGACGGCGGCCAGTCCGGCGGCCGGGCAGGCGTAGGGGTGGGCGCGCGGGGCGGGCCGGTCGGGCCCGGGCCCGGCGGCACCGGGGTGGGCCCGGGCGTCCTCCGCCCAGAGCGCCAGCCGCCCGTCCGCCCGCCAGAGCGCGTGCAGGACGAACATGCGGGTGGGCCTCTCCGGGTGGGTGGATCCGTCCTTCGCAGGGTAGCCGGGAGGTCCGACAGGGCCGGTCCGCCGGAGCGGCCGGGGCACCTCCCGAAGGCCGTGGCGCGCCATGGTTGAAATTTGAACGAAAGCGCCCTACGCTGGAGCCAACAAGTTGAAGCCTAAACAACTGGCTTCGAACCCGAGGAGGAGCCATGGGCCTGTTCAACCGCACCAAGACCGCCACCCCCGCCGCCGCGACCGCCGTCACCACGGCCCCGGCCGGCCCGGACCTCGCCCACCTGACCGGCGACTGGGCCGTCGACACCACGCACAGCGAGGTTTCCTTCTCGGTCCGGCACGCCATGATCACCAACGTGAAGGGCCGCTTCACCGAGTACGACGGCAAGCTGCACCTGGACGGCACCACCCCGGGCAACTCCTCCGCCGACCTGGTGATCAAGGTCGCCAGCATCGACACCAACCAGGCCCAGCGCGACGAGCACCTGCGCACCGGCGACTTCTTCGCGGCCGACACCTACCCGGAGATCCGCTTCCGCAGCACCTCGACCGAGTGGCTGCGCGGCGACACCTACCGGATGGCCGGCGACCTGACCATCAAGGACACCACCCGCCCGGTCGTCCTGGACCTGGAGTACACCGGCAGCGCCACCGACGCCTACGGCGCCGAGCGGGTCGGCTTCGAGGGCTCGACCGTGGTCGACCGCACCGAGTTCGGCCTGACCTACAACGCGGCCCTGGAGACCGGCGGCGTGCTGATCGGCGAGAAGGTCAAGCTCGGCTTCGACATCTCCGCCGTCAAGGCGGCCTGACCCGGCCGTCCACGGCCACTGCCCGGGCGGTGCGCCGCCGACGCCGCCGGCGCACCGCCCACCCGCCGCCCCTGCCGACCCCCCGACGGCAGGGGCGGCGGCATCCCCTGGCCGGCAGCGCCGCGCCCGGCGCGGCCCCGCGGTCACCCGGCCAGCAGCGCCGCGTCCGGCGTCGGCAGCCAGCTGCCCTCCGGCCTGAGCAGCCAGCCCTCGGCCGCGCCGAACCCGGCAGCCGCGGCGGCCAGCGCCGCCAGCCCCGGATGCCGCTCGCCGGGCCGGTGCACCAGGCTGACCAGGCTCAACGGCACCGGCTCCACCAGCGGCACGTTCACCGCCCCCGGGAGGCTCGGTCCGCCGACCGTGGTCAGCATCGGGTCGCCGTGCCGGGCGAGGTAGCGGGCGGTCTCGTCCACGCCCACCGGCGGGACGTGCGGCGCGGCCGGCGCCAGGCCGTGCTCGCGCAGCAGGCGCACGCCGAGGTCGGCCCACTCGGTGGTGGCCGGGTTCCCCGCGCAGACGTCGACGGGGTGCCCGGCGAGGTCCGCGAGGCGCAGCGCCCGGCGCCCCGCCAGCGGATGGGTGTCCGCCATCATCACCGAGACCCGTTCCAACCGCACCGGGACCTGAGCGAGTTGGCCGCGCAGCTGGGCGGGCAGACCGGCGAAGCGGCCGAACGACACGTCCAGCCGGTGGGCCAGCAGTTCGGCGGCGGCCGCGGCGAGGCCGCCGTGGAAGCGGGCCAGCAGTTCACCCTCCGGCCAGGCCGCGCGGGCCCGTTCGAGCACCCGGTCGGCGGTGAGGTCCGGGCCGGTGACGTCGCTGTTGAGGTCGAGCAGCAGCGGCCGGACGGCGTCGCCCAGGATCTCGTCGTGCAGGGCGAGCAGCCGGCGGGCCCGGGGCAGCAACCGAAGCCCGGCCGGGGTGAGTTCGACACTGCGGGTGGTACGGGTGAACAGCGCGTCGCCGAGCAGCCCCTCCAGGGTCCTGATGTCCCGGCTGAGCGCCTGCTGGGCGACGTGCAGCCGCCCGGCGGCCCGGCCGAAGTGCAGGGTCTCGGCGGTCGCGACGAAGCCGCGGAGCAGACGGGGGTGCAGGTCACGGGGCATGGGCGGCAGGGTAACAACCGCACGGCCATTGACAACAGCGTGTTGTGAATGCGGCGGAACAGGTGTTGGACGGCCGCCGGGCGCCGCCGCCAGGCTGGAGGCATCCCCCCTCCGCCTCCCCTGGAGCCCGATGCCCCCGCGCGCCCTCCTCCCCTCCTACCGGCGGCTGTTCGCGGCCCCCGGCGCCGCCGCCTTCACCCTCACCGGACTGCTCGCCCGCCTCGCGCTGTCGATGAACGGCGTCTCGCTGGTCGTCCTGCTCGCCGAGCGGCGCGGCTCGTACGCCCTGGCCGGCAGCGTCGCGGCGGCCGGACTGGTCACCGGCGCGATCGGGATGCCGCTGCTCGGGCGGCTGGTGGACCGCTACGGCCAGGCCCGGGTGACCGTCCCGGCCGCGCTCTACAACGTCCTGCCGCCGGTCGCCCTGCTGCTCTGCGTCCGGTCCGGCGCCCCCGACTGGACCCTCTACGCCTGCTGGGCGGCCTGCGCGGCCACGCCCAACCTCGGCGGCATGGCCCGGGCCCGCTGGGCGCACCTGTACCGGGGGGACCCGGCCGCCCGGCACCGGGCCAACTCCCTCGAACAGGCGCTGGACGAGCTCTGCTTCATGACCGGGCCGGTCCTGGCGACGGCGCTCTGCACGACGGTCGCCCCGGAGGCCGGACTGCTCACCGGCGCGACGTTCGGCGCGGCCGGCGCCCTGCTGTTCGCGGCCCAGCGGCGCACCGAACCACCGACGGCCGCCCGCACCGCGCTGGACGCCCCCGGCTCCCCGCTGCGGGTGCCCGGACTGCGCGTGCTGGTGCTCACCTTCCTCGCCACCGGCGTGGTCTTCGGCGCGACCGAGATCACCACCGTGGCGTACGCCGACGCGCTCGGGCACCGGGCGGCCGCGGGCCCGCTGCTGGGCCTGGTCGCGGGCGGATCCTGCGTGGCAGGGCTGCTGTTCGGGCTGCTGACGCCGCGCCGGGCACCCGGCGTGCGCTTCCTCGCCGGGGCCGCGGCGATGGCCGCGGTGCTGCTGCTGCCGCTCGCCGCCGGGCTGGGCGGGGCCGGGCTCGGCCTGCTCGGGGTGGTGCTGTTCGCGGGGGGCACGGCCACCGCGCCGACCATGGTGACCGGCATGACCCTCGTCCAGGAGCTGCTGCCGGGGCGGCAGTTCAACGAGGGGATGGCGGTGGCGGTGTCCGGCATCGTGGTGGGCATCTCGGGCGGCGCGGCGCTCGCCGGAGCGGTCGCCGAGCACGCCGCGCCCGGCACCGGCTACCTGCTGCCGGCCGCCGCGGCCTCGCTGGCGCTGCTCATCGCGCTGGCCGGGCGGCGGCACCTGCGCGTCCCCGGCGGCTCGCGGGCCGCGGGCGGCTCACGGGCGCTGGACGGCGCCGAGGGCTCCGGTGCTCCCGGGGCTCCGACCCGCCCGGACGGCCCGGGCGGCCCGGGCGGCCCGGGCGGCCCGGGCGGCCCGGGCGGCCCGGGCGGCCCGGGCGGCCCGGCGGAAAATACCGAGCGGGCTGTCAGTGCCCCGGTCTAGCGTTCGGGCATGACGGAGATCACCTACGTCCGCGGCGATGCCACCGCGCCCCTCGGCAAGGGCGTGAAGGTGATCGCGCACGTCTGCAACGACCTCGGCGGCTGGGGCAAGGGCTTCGTGCTCGCGCTGTCCGGACGCTGGCCCGAGCCCGAGGCCGCGTTCCGGCGCTGGCACCGGGAACGGGCCGGGAACGACTTCGGGCTCGGCGCCCTCCAGCTGGTGCGGGTCGGGCCGTACGTCTGGGTGGCCAACATGGTCGGCCAGCGCGGCATCCGGACGGGGCGCTCCACGGGGGTGCCGGTCCGGTACGAGGCGATCGACACCGCGCTGGCCGCCCTGGGCGACCGGGCCCTGGAGCTCGGCGCGTCCGTCCACATGCCGCGGATCGGCTGCGGCCTGGCGGGCGGGCGCTGGGAGCGGGTCGAACCGCTGGTGGCGGCCCGGCTGGTGGCCCGGGGCGTACCGGTGACGGTCTACGACGTGGACTGAGCGGCAGCCGGGTCGGCGGCCAGGGCCTCGGCCGGCCAGCTGTACACGTACTCGGGCAGCACGTACCCGCCCGGGAACACGCCCTCCTGGGCCCGCGTCCGCACGGCGCCCTCGCGCTCGTAGAAGGCGATCGCCCGGGTGTTGTCGCGCAGCACCTCCAGGTACAGCTCGGCGCCGGGGTGCCGCTCGGCGACGTGCGCGCGGCCGGCGGCGAGCAGGGCGCGGCCGATCCCGCCGCCGGTCAGCCCGGGGCGGACGTGCAGGTTGTCGACCAGCACCCGGCCGTCCGGCTGCGGGACGAGGTAGACGAACCCGACCGTCCGCCCGCCCCGTTCGGCGATCAGCAGCTCGGGCTCGGCGGAGGGCTCGCCGTAGTCGGCGCCCAGCCGCAGCTCCCACAGCTCGCGCCGCTGGGCGGGCAGTCCGTCCCCGAGCGCCTCCGCGGGGACGATCCCCTCGTAGGCGGTGCGCCAGCTGCCGGCGTGCAGGTCGGCGACGGCGGCGGCGTCCCACGGTCCGCCGCTGCGAATGGTGGTCTCCCCGTGACTGATCATGTGACGAGCCTCCCACACCGACAGAGTTGAACATGTTCAAGCCGACCCTCTACAGTTCTGCCATGCTTTTGAACGCGTTCGAAAGGACGGGGGCGGCAGGTGCGGTACCGGACGCGGAGGGGACGTCCGGTACCGCACCCACCGACACCGGCTGGAGCCTCGTCTCCGGTTAGGCTCGTGCCCGTGGACGACCTGGCAGCGACGAACCGAACGGACGACACGAGCGGCACGGCCGAGGCCGAGGCCGCACCCGGCGCGGACAGCGGGCCCCTGCCCGGCGGGCGGGCGCAACCGAAGACCGACAAGAGCGAGCAGACCCGGGCGCTGATCCTGGAGACGGCCATGCGCCTGTTCCAGGAACGCGGCTACGAGAAGACCACCATGCGCGCCATCGCGACCGAGGCGGGCGTCTCGGTCGGCAACGCCTACTACTACTTCTCCGCGAAGGAATTCCTGATCCAGGGGTTCTACGACCGGATGACCCACGACCACGCGGCGGACGCCAGGCGCCGGATGGCCCACACCCGGGACTTCGCCGAGCGGCTGCAGATCGCCCTGGACTCCTGGCTCGACACCGCCGCCCCGTACCACGAGTTCTCCGCCCAGTTCTTCCGCACGGCCGCCGATCCGAACAGCTCGCTCAGCCCGTTCTCCAACGAGTCCCACCCGGCGCGGGCGACGGCGGTCGAGCTCTTCCGCGACGTGCTGCAGGGCTCCGAACTGGCACCGAAGCTGGACGCCGAACTGGTCGACCTGCTGCCCGACGTGCTCTGGCTGCACCTCATGGTCGTCGTCCTCTACTGGGTCTTCGACCGGACCGAGGACACCGAGCGGACCAGGGAGTTCGTCCGCCGCTCCACCCCCATGGCGGCCCGGGTGATCAACCTCTCCCGCTACCGGGTCTTCCGGCCGATCGTCCGCGACGCCAAGGGCCTCATCCAGGACTTCATCCTCCCCACCATCGGCAAGACCGCCGTCAAGTAGCCGCGCCCGGCGGCGGGGAGGGTCTGGCGGGCGGTCAGAAGCCGTCCGGGTTCCAGGGCTGCAGGGGGGTGCGCAGCAGGAGGTCGGCGGCGGCGGCCGCGCCCGGGCGCAGTTCGGTGAGCAGGCCGGCGGCGGCCAGCCGGGGCGCCGTCTCGCCGCCCAGGTGGAGCGAGCCCAGGACGGAGGCGTCGAGGGCGAGGTCGGCGTCGTCGGTGGTCCGGACGCAGCGGCCGGTGCCGTCCGCGGCCACCTCGACCGCCCAGTGGCCGGCGGCGTAGCCGAGCCGGTCCTCGACCGCCAGCACCACCCGGCCCGGGGCGCCGTACGTCCGGGCGGCGAACGCCGCCTCGACGTCCAGCACCCGCAGCCAGGTGAAGTCCGCGTTGTCCACGTGGGGGGTAGCGGCGCGCGGGTCCTGGAGGAGCAGCGGCAGCGGGTCGTCCGGGCCGACGTTCTCCACCACGACCTTGCGCACCCAGTCGACGGACAGGACGAAGCGCCAGAGGCCGGCGGCGGTCGCCCGGTCGAGGGCGAGGAAGTCGACCACGGTGAGCGTGCAGTCGGGGTAGCTGCCGTCCCACTTGTCGTCGACCCGGTAGACCACCAGGCCGGTGACCGCGCCGTCGGCGTCCCGGTGCACGGCCGCGAACGGCTCCTTGAACTCGAAGCCCGGCACCTGGAGCTCGCCGGTGGAGCGCTTCCACCACAGCCCGTCGCGGGCGATCGCGCCCGGCTGGGTGCGGCGCCAGCGCTCGTGCAGGTCGGCGCCGACCTCGCGCAGCTCGGCCATGGTCACGAAGTCGATCCGGCCGCCGGGGACGGTCGGCACGCCCTCGCGCAGCCCGCGGGTGCGCCGCAGGTCCACGTTCCAGCCGTGGCCGCGGGTGGCCGGGCCGAAGCCGTAGCGGCCGTAGATGTTGTACTCGGCGGCGATCAGGATGGCGACCGCCGAGCCGCGGTCGGCGGCGGCCGCCAAGTCCCGGCGCATCATGGCGCCGAGCAGGCCCCGGCGGCGGTGGGTGGCGCTCACCGTCACCGCGGTGATCGCGTCGGCCCGGACGGCGGCCCCGCCCGGGACGGTCAGCTCGACGTCGAAGCTGCGGAAGGTGGCGATGCAGCGCTCGCCGTCGAAGCCGCCGAGCATCCGGCCCGGCTCCCACTGCCGACGACGGAAGTCCGCCGCGCTGCCCACGTGCGAGCGCAGGAAGCCCGTCGCGAGCGCGCGGTCCCACGCGGCGACCTCGTCCTCGGCGATCGCGCGGATCCGGAGGCCGTCCACGACGTCCACGGCACCGTCATCGGTTCTGTTGCCCATCCGGCCACGGTACGGCGGCGCTCGTCCGGCGGCATCCGAATTATTCCGTGCCCGACCGGCGGTGCTCGCCGGGCGTCACCACCCAGTCGTGGCAGCGCAGCACGCGGTCCGCGAAGTCGACCTCCCGCTCGCCGAGCAGCCGGAAGCCGAGCGCCCGGCAGACCCCGTTGGACGGGCCGTTGGTGACCGCGGGAAAGGCGTGCACCCCGCCCCACCTGCCGTCCCGGGCGGCGGCGTCCAGCAGTTCGCGGACGGCGGCCTTGGCGAGGCCGCGGCCCTGGAACGCGGGCAGCACGCTCCAGCCGATCTCGGAGACGACGCCCCCGCCCTCCTCGTACGACCAGAGCGCCACCCCGCCGGCCACCACCTCCGGCCCGTTCCCCGCCGGAACGATCACCTTGATCCAGGAGCGGTCCTCGGCGACCTCCCGGACGTCCTTGCGCAGCCGCTGCACCACCCGCTCCCGGGGCAGCGGCCCGCCGAGCTCGGCCATCATCACCGGGTCGCAGCGCATCCGGACGTACGCCTCGACGTCTCCCTCCCGGACATCCCGCAGCAGCACGGCGCCTCCTCCCGGTCGTCGGACCTCCCACGGTAGCCCCGGCCCCCGACGACGCCGGCCCGTCCGGAGGGAAGGGCCCCGGGGCTCCTCCGGGCGCTCCGGGCGCTACGGGCGCTCCGGGCGCTACGGGCGGGCGTAGAAGTCCGGGGTGCCCATGATCCAGAGGCTGGCCTGTTTGACCGGCATGCCGACCCGGGGGGCCTCGATCATCTGGTCGTCGCCGATGTAGAGGCCGACGTGGTGGATGTCGGCGGCCCGGCCGGTGTCGCTCCAGAAGACCAGGTCCCCGGGGCGCAGCTGGCGGTAGCCGATCGGGGTGCTCTGGGCGTACTGGTCGGCGGCGAAGTGGTTGAGCGGCCGGCCGCCCTCGCGCCAGGCGGTCATGGTCAGCCCCGAGCAGTCGTAGCCGTCCGGGCCCTCGCCGCCCCAGACGTAGGGCAGGCCGATCTTGGAACGGGCGAAGGCGACGGCGGCGGCGGCGCCCTCGGCGGACCACGGGCGGTCCGCGGGCGGTGCGGCCCCCACGGCTCCCAAGGCCTCCGCGGCCGCGGCTTCGGCGGCGGCCCGGTCGGCGGCGGCCTTCTCGGCGGCGGCGCGGGCGGCGGCCTCGGCCTCGCGGGCGGCGATCGCCTCCACCGCCTCGCGGCGCCGGCGTTCGAGCTCGACGGTGGTGTGCCGGGCGGCGGCCAGTTCGGTGAGCAGCTGCTCGCGGCGACGCGCGGTGGCGGCGACGGTGCTCTGCTGGGCGGCGAGCCCGGCCTCCGCCCTGCTCCTGGCGGCGCCGACCTCGGCGGCGGCCTTCTCGGCGGCCCCGGTGGCGGTGCGGGCGGCGGCGGAGGCCCGGGCGGCCGCGGCGGCGGTGGAGGTGGCGGCGTCCAGGATCTGCCGGGTGCGGTCGCTGGCGACGCCGACCGCGGTGGCGCGGTCGCCGGCCTCGCGCGGGCCGCGGGCGCCGAGCAGCGCGTTGAGGGCGGAGAGTTCGGCGCCCGCGCCCTGCCGGTAGGTCTCGGCGGCGAGCCGGGCGGCGTCCTCGGCGGCCTCGGTGCGCCGGGCCTCGGCGGCGGTGGCGCGGCCGGCCGCGGCGGTCTCCTCGGCGCGGGCCCGGGTGAGGGCGAGCTGGGCGCCGTTGTAGGCCTCGACGGCCCGTTCGGCGCTGTGCGCGGCCCGGTCGAGTTCGTCCCGGGCGGCGGTGAGTCCGGCCTCGACGGCCGTGACGGTGGCCGCCGTGCGGTCGGCCTCGGCGCGGGACCGGCCGATCTCCTCGGGGGTCGGGTACCGGTCGTCGCCGGTCGCGGGGCCGGCGGGGGCTCCCGGGCCGGCGGCCGGCGCGGGGTCGGCCGGCGCGGCCTGGGCGGCGGGGAGCAGCCCGAGCAGGGCGGTGAGGGACAACAGGAGGGTCGGCAGGAGCCTGCGTGCCACGAGACATCCCTTCTCACGGGTCCGGAGGGGATGACGGCCCGGCGGCCCCCGGGGCCCCGGGGGCCTCGGGACTCCCGGTCCGAAGGCCGGGGCGGCCGGGCAGCCGGTCCGAGGAGATCCGGCGAATCATCCCATCACGCGACAGAACGGTCACTCGCCGATCATGTTCTCAACTCCGGCGCCTTTCCCACCCCGAACACCGTCCGCCGGTCGGGTGACCATCGGATGATCCGACCAGGAATCGGCTTCGGCCCGGCCCCGGGGGAGGCGGCCTACCGGTGGATCCGGGGCGTGTGGGTCCGCAGGTGGGGGTGTCGCGAGGAGCGCCGCTCCAGCCCGGTCGGCCGGACCGCGTACGTCCGGTTGCGGCCCGCCCGGACCGCCCGGCGGCGCTGCTGGGCGCCGCGGGACGGGCCCGGGAGGCCGACCGGTCCGAAGGCCGCGCCCTCCCCCGGGCCGAGCGGGGCGCCGGCGGCGGCGGCCGAGCGGCGGTCGGCCAGCCGGGCCTGGCGCCGGGCCAGCGCCCGGGCGGCGTGCGCGTCGAGGTGGGCGGTGGCCCGGGCGGCCATCCGCTCGGCCACCCGGTGCGCGGCGGGGTGGTTCGCCGGCACCTTGTCCGGAGCACCCGCGATCAGGTCGAAGAGCCAGGTGCGGGCCCGGTCGGCGCGCCGGTGCAGCAGGCGCTCGCGCCGGAGCGCACGCGCCCGCCGGCGGGGGCGCGTGGCGTACCGCCAGCGGGCCCACGGGCTGCTGGGCCGGGCCAGCCGGATCGCCCCGATCCAGGAGAGGCCGGGGACCATGATGCCCAGCAGGCCGGTCCACATCTTGCCCTTGATCAGGGTGATCACCGAGGCCAGCGCGTTCACCGAGATCACGGTGATCAGGCCCCACCTGGTCTCCTCGCCGGGCACCACGCCGAGCGGCACGTACCCGACCAGCAGCAGGGCGGTGAACAGGATCCCGAAGATCACCGCGTCCACCGACTTGCGGCCCTGCTCGCTCCAGTAGACGTCGTCCAGGTGCAGGATCAGCGCGAACTCGTCCAGCACCAGGCCGCAGCCGATGCCGAAGACCAGCCCGAACCAGTCGATCCACGGGTGCCCGCCGTAGGTGGCGAACACCCCGATGCCCCCGGCCAGCAGGAAGCCCAGGCCGAACACCATGTGGTGGATGTGCAGGCCGCCGGGGGTGACGTTGCCCGGCCACCAGCGGACCTGGGCGCGGATCATCCGGACGCTGAAGCGGATGAAGACGAAGGAGGTGATGAAGCCGACCAGCAGCAGGAGCAGCGGTTGCTTGTGCGCGGCGAGGATGTGCTCGCGGTAGCCGTCCAGCAGTGTGGTCATGCTTCTTACCTTCGTTCCTGGTCCTGCGTCCGGTCGGCCGTGACGTGGCCCGGAGGCCAACACCGGTCCAACGCCCGGTCAGAACCCGCGGGTGCGCTTGGCCGCCCGGCGCGGGCCCATCGGGTACAGCGACGGGCGCTCGCCGCCGACCGGGAGCTTCATGAAGAGTCGGGCGATCTCGCCCCCGAGGTTCACGCCGATCGCCAGCGCCATCGCGATCGCCGCCGCCCGGGAGACCGACACCAGGCCGGCGCTGGAGTGGCCCTGCGCGAAGGAGAGCATCCCGAGGTAGAGCGCCGACCCGGGCATCAGCGGGCCGATCGCGGCGGTCACGTACGGCAGCGCCGAGCCGTTGCGGTAGCGCGCCATCAGCTGCCCGAAGAGGCCGACCAGGCCCGCCGCCACCCCGGTGGCCGCGATCGGGGACAGGCCCGCGTTGTAGGCCAGCACGCCGTAGCTGGCCCAGCCGATGCCGCTGTTCAGCGTGACCAGGGCGAGCGAGCGCCGGTCGGTCTGCAGCAGGGTGGCGAAGGCCAGGGTGAGCACCAGCGCCGCGATCATCTGGACCGGCGGGTAGCTGACGCCCACCAGGCTCTCGTCCGGCCGCAGCTTCGCCTCGAAGCCGACGCCCAGGTAGAGGATCAGCATCACCCCGATCACGATGCCCGCGACCAGGTAGATCACCTCCAGCAGGCGTGCCGCGGCGGTGATGTAGAAGCCGGTCAGACCGTCCTGGACGGCGGCGACCAGGGCCCGCCCGGGCAGCAGCGCGAACAGGCCGCCGGTGATCACCACCGAACCGCGCAGCCCCCAGTCGTTGAAGGACAGGATGATCCCGGAGGCCGCGGCCGGCATCGCGGCCGCCACGAACTGGTAGAACTCCGGCAGCCGGCGCCGGGCCAGCATGGAGGCCAGCCGGTCGCCCAGGACGGCCGCGACGAAGGCGCTGGCGAAGACCAGCCAGGCCTTGTCGTCGGCCCGCCCGCCGACCAGGAAGGTGGCCGCGCCGGCCAGCAGACCGGTGGTCAGCGCGAGGAACCAGGCCGGGTAGGGGTGGCGGTTGCGGCGGATCGCGGCGAGCCGGCGGTAGGCGTCGTTGACCGTGACCTTCTCGGCGGTGATGTCCGCGACCAGCTCGTAGACCGCGTTCAGCCGGGTGTAGTCGGAGGTGCGGCGGCGCACCACGCGGTCCGCGGTGATCGGCGGCTCGACCAGCGAGGGCTGGTGCGAGATGCCGATGAGGGTGAAGGTGACCTGCGGCTCGCAGTGGTCCAGCCGGTAGGCGTGCGCGATGCCGAGCATCGCGGCCTCGACGTCCTCGGCGGCCTCCCCGCTGGCCAGCAGCAGCTCGCCGATGCGCAGCGTCAGGTCGAGGATGCGCGGGACGTTGCGGGTCGCGGCCGCGGAGGGGTGCAGTTCGCGGGCGGTCCGCTCGAAGGCGGGCCGCTCGGACATCGGGGTGCGCAGCAGGGTGCGCATGCGGTCCGGCCAGGGCGCCTCGCCGGGCGCGCCGGGGGTGAGGTCCGGGACGGGGATGCCGGTGGGCGGCGTGTAGCCGGCGGCCCGCCACTCCTCGGGGGTGAGGGTGTCCTCGGCGACGGAGCGGCGCCGGGCCGGCCGGGCGGCCCCGCCCGACGGCTCCAGTCCGGGGTGCGGACCGGCCGCGACGGCCGGATCGGGCTCGAACGCGGGCTGGGCCTCGGACTCCGGCTCCGGCTCCGGCTCCGGGTTCAGCAGGCCCCTGGTCTCCGGGATCGGCGGAACGAGCGGGACGACGGTGACGGGCTCGACGAGCGGGGCCGGGTGGCCGAGCAGGCCCTCGGTGGGCGGTGCCTCGGCGGGGTCCACCGGCCCGACCGGCGGTGTCCGCCGCGCCTGGCGGACCGCCCGGCCCCCCCTCGCCCGCTTGCCGCCGCCCGGTCGGCCCCGCTTCGGCACTTCCGCTCCTCGCCACCCCTGGTGGCCGCCTGCCACCGTTCGATCTCGGGTTACACCTTGCCTGATCGAACAGCCGGACGCACATGTACGCGACGTAGCGTGACCGTCCCCACGGGCTCCTACCCGGCGCGGTGACGGCTGGCGGCGGCCGCGCCGGAGCGGCGGGCCCGGAGCAGTTCGACGGCCACCGGGACCACCGAGACCAGCACGATGCCGACCAGGATGGCCTCGATGTTCTCCCGGACGAACGGGATCCGGCCGAGGAAGTAGCCGAGCACGGTGACCCCGGCGCCCCACAGGACGCCGCCGACGACGTTGAAGACCACGAAGGTGCGGTAGTTCATCCTGCTCACCCCGGCGACGATCGGGGTGAAGGTGCGCACGATCGGCACGAAGCGGGCCAGCACGATCGCCTTGGGCCCGTGCCGGTCGAAGAAGGCCGCGGCCTTCTCGACGTTCTCCTGCTTGAACAGGCGGGAGTCGGGGCGGCGGAACAGCCCCGGCCCGACCTTGCGGCCGAACAGGTAGCCGACCTGGTCCCCGGCCACCGCGGCGGCCACCACCAGCGCGCAGACCAGCCAGAGCGGCTGGTGCAGGTACGTGCCGCCGGCCACCAGCAGGCCGGTAGTGAAGAGCAGCGAGTCGCCGGGCAGGAAGAAGCCGATCAACAGGCCGGACTCGGCGAAGACGATGGCCAGGATGCCGAGCAGGCCGAAGGTCGAGATCAGGTGGGTCGGATCGAGCCAGGACGGGCCGAGGGCGAGGCTGGTCACGGTGCAGGCACTCCGGGAGGTCGAGTCTTGGCAATGAAAACGTAAAGCATTCACCAAGACTCGTCAGCCCCTGGAATGGTTCCCCGACCGGGCGGGGCGGGGCACCCCGCCCCCGCTCCGCCCCGCCCCGCCCGACCTTCGAGAGCACCCGGTCAACTCGGAGTTGACAGCGGAGGGTTGTCGAAGAATCCCGGCCTGGCCCTCAACTCGCCCTTCCCACAACGGATTCGGCCGGCCGGATGACGCCCGTCGGGCCGTCCGGCGGAACCCGGATACGACAACGCCATGACACCATCGGGGGAATTGCCACCCGTACGGTGGAGTTCGTCCACGCCGCTGGTGAATGCTGAACGTGCGACGTCAGGCAACGGCGCCACGGAGCGGCCACTCCGGATCGCGCCACATTTCGCACCCCAGCTCAGGGAGACCAGCGTGTCCCGTATTCGCGCAGCCGCCGCCGTCACCGCCCTCGGGGCGTTCCTCCTCGTGGGCGTCGGCGCCACCGCCGCCCACGCCGACAACGGCGCCGGCGCCGTCGACCACTCCAACAGCAGCGTCGTGAACAACACCGGCTCCGACAACATCATCGGCAACGTGACCGGCAACGTGGTCAACACCCAGCAGACCGCGACCGGTTCGGGCGCCGCCAACCAGAACAACGGGCTGGCCGTGACCGGCAACGGCGGCAACATCGGCGCCCTGCAGGGCAACGGCAACGTCGACGCCCGGGTCTACTACCCGCACGTCCTGTACTGAGGCGGGCCCGACAGGGCCCAGGCGCCGCTCCCGGGGCCTGCCACCGGGCGCCCCACCGGGCCGGGCGCCCGCTCCCGCCGGCCGGGGGCGGGCGCCCGGCCGCGGCCGTTCAGGACGAGCCCAGGACGGCCCGGCCCAGGCGCAGCAGGCACTCGCCGAGGTCCGGCCGGGCACTGTGCGGACGGTTCCGGACCCCGTCGTTGACCAGCGCGAACAGGGCGTGCACCCGGATCCGGGCCTCGACCGCGTCGTAGCCGGGCCGGACCTCGCGCAGCAGGCCGACCCAGGTCCGCAGGAAGTCGCGCCGGAAGTCCACCGCGGCCCGCCGGTCGGGCGGGGCCAGTCGCTCCGTCTCGCTGAGCATCGCGCCCAGGTAGTCACCGTTGCGCAGCGCGAAGCCGACGTAGGCGCTCAGGCCGGCCTCGAGTGCGGCCCGCGGGCCGTCGGCGGCCGTGATCGCGCCGTCCACCTGCTGCCAGAGCCGCTCACGGCTGCGCACCAGCGAGGCGGCGAGCAACTGCGCCTTGCTGTCGAAGTGCCGGTACACGCTGGGGCCGGAGATGCCCACGGCGGCGCCGAGCTGGTCGGTGCTGACGTTGTCGAAGCCGCGCTGGTGGAAGAGCCGGACGGCCGCGGCGAGCAGTTCCTCCCGGCGGGCCGGCGGCCGGGAGGCGGGCAGCGGGTCGGCGGCAGCGACGGCCCGGGAGGCCGGGACGGCTTCCGTGGCCCGGGCGCCCCGGGCGGCGGAGCCGGCCTCCGCGGGACCCGGGCCGGCCGCGAGGACGGCGGCGACCAGGTCGCGCAGCACCGCCTCGGCTCGGCGGGGCTGCGGCGCGACCGCCTGGTAGGAGAGCCCGGCAGCCGCCGAGAGCGCCGACCAGCAGATCAACTCGACGTCCGGAGCGGACAGTTCGGGGCGCTCCGCGCCCAGCACGGCGGCCATCAGCCGGACGTCGGCGCGCAGCTCGCGGCGCAGCTCGGCCCGCCGGGCGGGTGGCAGCAGCCGGGCGTCGCGCTGCACCAGGGTGCCGAGCGGGCGGTGCCGGACCGCGACGGCGGCCAGCGCGGCACCGAGCTCGCCGGTGGTGCGGGCCGCGCGCAGCCCGTCGGCCAGCGCGTCCAGGCCCAACCGGACGGCGCGGTCGAGCAGTTCCGGCTTGCCGCGGAAGTGCCGGTAGAGGGCCGGAGCGGTGATGCCGACCCCGGCCGCGACCTCGCTCATGGAGACCTGGTGGTAGCCGCTGCGGTGGAAGCGGTCGGCCGCCACCGCGAGGATCTGGGCGCGCCGACCGGGCGGCCTCCGGACCACCATGGCCGCCTCCCTCCCCCGTCCGCTCCGGCCGCCGGACCGCGGTGCCGCCGGCCCCCCGGACCCGCTGACTCCCGGACTCCCGGACTCCCGGACTCTTGGGATCAGGCTAGCAAGGATTCACTTGACGGCGCCGCGAGCCCGCGACCACCGCCCGTTTCCGGCCTCGTCGACCCTGGACAGCCGAAGCTACCCGGGATTAACTTGTGGGGCCATCACCTGGCACGTTCAGCCTCCGCCGGCCCCACCGGCCGGTCGCCACCGAAGGGAGCGCCACCGTGCGCCGCACCGTGTTCAGCGAGGACCACGAGGCCTTCCGGGAGACCATCCGGGACTTCATCGCCAACGAGGTCGTCCCGGTCTACGAGAGCTGGGAGGCCGAGGGGCACCCGCCGCGCGACTTCTACCGCCAGCTCGGCGAGCTCGGCGTCTACGGCATCGAGGTGCCGGAGGAGTACGGCGGCGCCGGCGAGAGCGGCTTCAAGTACCAGGCCGTGATCGCCGAGGAGACCGCCAGAGCCGGCGTGAGCTTCGGCTCCTCGGGCGTGCACACCGGGCTCGTCCTGCCGTACCTGTTGGAGTACGCGAACGAGGAGCAGAAGCGGCGCTGGCTGCCCGGCTTCGTCTCCGGCGACATCATGACGGCGATCGCGATGACCGAGCCGGGCGCCGGCTCCGACCTCGCGGGCATCACCACCACCGCCCGGCTCTCCGAGGACGGCACCCACTACGTCCTGAACGGCGCCAAGACCTTCATCACCGGCGGCGTGCTGGCCGACCTCGTCCTGGTGGTCTGCCGCACCGCGCCGTACGACCCGGAGAACCGCCGGGCCGGGCTCTCCATCCTCTGCGTGGACACCGCCTCCGCGGGGTACAGCGTGGGCCGCAAGCTGCAGAAGATCGGCCTGCGTACCTCGGACACCGCCGAACTGGCGTTCAGCGACGTCAAGGTGCCGGTGGAGGACCTGCTCGGCGAGGAGGGCATGGCCTTCGCCTACCTGACCCACAACCTGGTGCAGGAGCGGCTGGCGATCGCGGTCGGCGCGTACGCGTCCGCCGCCGCCGCGGTGCGGTTCGCGGTGCAGTACGTCAAGGACCGCAAGGTGTTCGGCAAGGCCGTCGCGGAGTTCCAGAACACCAAGTTCACCCTCGCCGACTGCGAGGCCCAGGTGGTGGCGCAGCAGTCGATGGTCGACCGCGCGCTGGAGCTGTACCAGAACGGCGAGCTGACCGTGGCCGACGCGGCCGCCGCCAAGCTGTTCTGCACCGAGTCGGCGTCCGTCGTGATCGACAAGTGCCTTCAGCTGCACGGCGGTTACGGCTACATCCTGGAGTACCCGATCGCCCGGCTCTACACCGACAACCGGGTCTTCCGGATCTACGGCGGCACCAGCGAGGTCATGCGCAGCATCATCGCCAAGTCGCTCGGGCTGTAGGCGCTGCGCGGACCGCGGGCGTCGCCCGGCCCGCGGTCCGGTTCACGGCCGCGGCGGGCCGCACCCCCATGGCGGCCCGCCGCGCGGTGGCGGCGCGGGCCGGCCGGTCGGGTGCGCCCGGACGGCGGGGCGCGGTCAGTTGGGCGAGCTGTGCTCGGTGCGCCAGGCCTCCCAGCCGGCGTTGGACGCCACCTTCGCCTCGTGCAGTGCCCGGTGGGCCATCACGGACGGCGGGGTGTCGAGCCCGCGCACCCAGTTGCGGCCGGCCGTGGCCAGTGCCGCGCACACCATCACCGCGCCGGCCATGCCGATCACGGCGCCGACGCCGCTGAGCACCGCACCGCCGGCCAGCATCGGGCGGTTGACCTGGAAGCCGCTGAAAAGATTCTGGTTGGTCGCCATGCCTCCACGATGCGGGCACTCGGCGGGAGTCGCACGTCGAACGACTCCGGGCGGGCGTCGACGGCCCCGGGCAGGCCCCGCCGGGCCCGCGGCGGACGGACCGGCGGAGTGGACGGCCCGGGCGGACCGGGGGGCGGACCGCCGGCTCCGGGTGCGCGGAGCGGGCGCGTCCGCGACCCTGGGCGCAGGACCCCGGCCGGCGGGGCCGGGAGGACGCCCGATGCCCGATCTCGAACAGCTCGCCGTGGAGCACGCCGCCCGCGCGGCCGAGAGCCCGCACGGGCGCAGCGCCCACCTGGTGCTGCACGACGGCCTCCTGCGGCAGACCGTGATCGCCCTGACCGCCGGCACCTCGCTGGACGAGCACACCCCGCCCACCGCCGGCAGCGTGCAGGTGCTGCGCGGCCGGGTCTCGCTGACCATCGCCGGCCGGCACCTGGAACTGCCGGCGGGGCGGCTGGAACCGGTGCCCCAGGAGCGGCACGGGCTGCTGGCCCACGTCGACTCGGTGGTGCTGCTGACCGTCGTCACCGCATGAGGCCCGCCGTCACCGCACCGTGAGGGCGACCGCCCTCAGGCGGCGGCCGGGCCGAGCACCCCGCCGCTGACCAGGCGCAGCCCGCGCAGGAACTCCCGCCCGCTCGGCACCTGGTCCGGGGAGGCCAGCCACTGCGCGGCGTACCCGGCCAGCAGGGTCTGGTAGAAGGCGCCGCGGACGAGTTCCTCCTCGGTGTCCGGGACTTCGGGCAGCCCCTGGAACAGCGCGGCCAGGCCGAGCCGGCCCTCCTTCTGCGCGCCCGCGAACGCCTCCGCCAGTTCGGGGGCGTGCCCGGTCTGGGCGAGCGCCTCGAACTGGGCCGCCCAGAGTCCGCGGTGCGTGGCGAAGACGCCGCGCAGGCCGTCCCAGACGGCGGCGAAGCGCTCCTCCGGGTCGGCCGAGACCTGGTTGGCGGCGTCCACGACGGCCCCCAGGGCCGCCCCCATGTCCCCGATCGCCTCGATCATCGCCGCGTTGAGCAGGGCGTCCTTGGAGCCGAAGTGGTAGCCGATCGCGGCCAGGCTGACGCCCGAGGCGGTCGCGATGTCGCGGGCCGTGGTGCGTCCGTAGCCCTTCTCGTACAGGCAGCGCTTGGCGCCGGCCATCAGGTCTTCGCGGTTTCCCATGCCCCGAATCCTACGGAAGGTCTGGACGAATGTCTTGCACGAATGTCTT
Organism: Kitasatospora sp. NPDC101176; assembly: GCF_044768035.1. Taxonomy (NCBI): domain Bacteria; kingdom Bacillati; phylum Actinomycetota; class Actinomycetes; order Kitasatosporales; family Streptomycetaceae; genus Kitasatospora; species Kitasatospora sp. NPDC101176. The sequence continues at coordinate 77,853 of NZ_JBIWPA010000009.1, read as the reverse complement.
GGACGATCGATTTACACATCTGTACTAGACAAGCGTCTGACACATCCGTACTGTCATCCCCATGACCGCAACCACCGGCCGCGCAGGCCGCCGCGAATGGATCGGCTTGGCCGTCCTCCTGCTCCCGACGCTCGTCCTCGCCATGGACATGGGCGTCCTCTTCTTCGCCGTCCCGTACATCTCCACCGAGCTGGCCCCCAGCGGCACCCAGCAGCTGTGGATCATGGACATCTACTCGTTCCTGCTCTCCGGCCTGCTCATCACCATGGGCGCGCTGGGCGACCGCATCGGCCGGCGCCGGCTGCTGATGGTCGGCGCGGCCGGGTTCATCGGTGCCTCACTGCTGGCCGCCCGGGCCGACACCGCCGGCGGGCTGATCGCCGCCCGCGCCCTGCTCGGCGTCGCCGGGGCCACTGTGATGCCCTCGACGCTCGCGCTGATCCGCACGATGTTCCACGACCCGCGGCAGCGGCAGGCCGCCCTCGGCGCCTGGGGCGGCGTCCTCACCGCCGGCGCCACCCTCGGCCCCGTCGCCGGCGGCCTGCTGCTCGACCACTACTGGTGGGGCTCCGCGTTCCTGCCCGCCGTCCCGGTGATGGCCCTGGTCCTGCTCGCCGCCCCCGCCGTGCTCCCCGAGCACCGCGCCGCCACCCCCGCCGGCCGCTTCGACCTGCCCGGCGCCGCCCTCTCGATCGCCGCGATCCTCCCGATCGTCTACGGGGTCAAGACCCTCGCCGTCGACGGCTGGCACCCGCTGCCCGCCCTCGCCGTCCCGGCCGGTCTGCTGCTCGGCGCCGCGTTCGTCCGGCGCCAGCGCACCGCCGCCCACCCGCTGCTCGACCTCGGCCTGTTCCGGATCCGCACCTTCACCGGCGCGATCACCGTCAACACCATCGCGATGTTCGCGATGATGGGCTTCTCCCTCTTCACCTCGCAGTACCTGCAGCTGGTCAAGGGGATGAGCCCGCTCACCGCCTCGCTCTGGTCGCTGGCGCCCAGCCTCGGCGTCGGTGCGGCCGTCGGGATCACCTCGGCGCTGGCCGGCCGGGTCCGCCCGGCGGTCCTGATGGGCGGCGGCTTCCTCGTCGCCGCGGCGGGCTTCGCGATGATGACCGCGGTCGGCGCCCACTCCCCGCTGGCGGTCATCCTCGTGGCGGCGGGCGTGCTCGCCGCCGGCACCGTCGGCACCATGACCATGACCGCCGAGATGGTCGTCTCCGCCGCACCCGTCGAGCGGGCCGGCGCCGCCTCCGCCACCTCCGAGACCGCCGTCGAACTGGGCAGCTCGCTCGGCATCGCCCTGCTCGGCGCGGCCGGCGCCGCGGTCTACCGCCACCAGCTGGACGGCGCCCTCCCGGCCGGCCTCGACGGCGAGGCCGGCCGGGCCGCCCGGGACACCCTCGGCGGCGCGGTCACCGCCGCCGCCCACCTCCCCGACCGGCTCGGCTCCGACCTGCTGGAGACCGCCCGGACCGCCTTCACCGACGGCCTGCACGTCGCCGCCGTCGTCGGCCTGGTCTTCGCCCTGGGCGCCGCGGTGCTGGCCCGCCGTCTGATGGGCCACCTCCCCGCCGCCGCCCCCGCCCCGAAGGCCGGGGCCGAAACGGTCACCGCCTGACCGGCCCACCCGGCCGGCCCGGTCCACGCGAGTCATCGAGAGCCCCCGCCCACCCGGGCGGGGGCTCTCCGCCGTCCCCGGCAGCCGCGGTACGCCTCCCGACGGTTCCCGACCGCCGCCCCGACCGCCGCCCCGGGCCGCCGGACCGCGGAAGGCGGGCCGGGGCGGGGCGGTCTAGGCTCTGGCGCAGTGGGCGCGAGGAGCGCGAGGAGGCCGTGATGCCGGAACCCGGGGAGGCCGACGAGGAGCGGGAAGCGCTCGACTACCGCTTCTCGCTCGCCAACGAGCGGACCTTCCTGGCCTGGATCCGCACCTCGCTGGGCCTGCTCGCGGGCGGCATCGCGGTGGACCAGCTCACCCCCGACATCGCCCCGGAGCCGCTGCGGGTCACCCTGGCCGTGGTCTGCGCGCTCGGCGGCGCGGTGCTGGGGCTGACGGCCTACCAGCGGTGGACGAAGGTGGAGGCGGCGATGCGGGCGGGCGCGCCGTTGCCGCGGACCCGGGTGCTGCTGGTGCTGTCCACCGGGGTCGCGGTGGTCGCGGCGGTGTTGTGCGGGCTGATCATCGGCTACTCCGGCTGACCCCGCGGCCGCGTCGGCGACGCACACGACGCTTGCGTTCCGCTCGAACGGCACCTGGTTTTCGGCCAGCGTTTCCCGGCCGGTGTATCCGTTCGCCGTCAGTGCCAGGCATACTGGCCAGCACGGGCAACAGCCCACCTCGTGACTCTAGACAAGAAGGGACCGGTGGCCAGGGATGCTGCGGAACGGTCTTGAGCCCTGGCACCTCCTGGTGGTGCTGGCGGTCGTGGTCCTGCTGTTCGGATCGAAGAAGCTGCCGGAGATGGCCCGTGGCCTGGGCAAGTCCATGCGCATCCTGAAGGCGGAGACCAAGGCGCTGCGCGACGAGGACGCCCCGGCGGACGCCGCACAGGCCGCCGGCACCGCGCAGAGCACGGCCGCCCCCCAGCCCGCCGTCACGCCGACCAACGTGACCAAGGCCACCGAGACGAAGCGGCCCGAGACGACCGCCTGAGTCCCGCACTCGCCCCCGGAGCCCCCGGTACCGTCCGACGACGGCGCCGGGGGCTTCGTCGTGCGGTGACCCGCACGGCGCCCGGCCCGACGGCCCGACCCGGACGGAGCAGCCCGGCGGGCGCCGGAGGCCCCGGCGGAACAGGCTGGGCGGGATGTCCGAGAACCCGCTGCCGCCTCCCGCGCCCGTCGACCTGCGGGCCTGGTCCTATCTGCTCCTCGCGTTCACGCTGCTGATGGTCGGGTACTTCACCCTGCCGCTGGAGTGGTTCGGCAACCGCCGACCGGTGGTGAGCTGGACCTTCTTCGCGGCGGCGGTGGCCGGGATGACCTGGCTGCTGCTGGCCAAGATGGCCGGCGTGATGCGCGGGACGGCCAAGCGGCCGGTGGTCTGGCTGATCTTCCTGATCTGCATGGCGCTGACCATCTTCGCCGCGACGTACTACGTGATGGGGAGTCACAAGTCGGAGTTCGCGGGGCTGGAGACCCGGCTGGACGCGCTGTACTTCACGGTCGTCACCATGGCGACGGTCGGCTACGGCGACATCACCCCGGCGGGGCAGGCGGCGCGGCTCATCGTGACGATGCAGATCGCCTACAACTTCGTCTTCCTCGCGGCGGCCGCCGGGACGCTGTCGAAGGCGGTCCGCAGCAACGTGGAGAGCCGGATCGCCCAGGGGACGGGCGGGCGGCCCCGGCGCGGCCGGCGTCACGGGGGGTGACGACCCGGAGTGACGACGGCGAGCCCCGCCCTGGTCGGGCGGGGCTCGCGGGGTGGTGCCGGTGGGCCCGCCGACGGGTCGGGCGGGGCCGGTGGAGGTCAGCGGCCGCCGGTCACCAGGATCTGGGCGGAGCCGTCCGGCATGCCGGCGATGCCGACGCGCTGGGCGTTGAAGGTGCTCGCGCCGTAGGCGCCGGCGATCGGGGCGAAGCCGGTCCAGCTGCCGTCCGTGTTCCGGCTCCGGTGGTAGACGTTGCCGTCGTTGCCGATGGCCAGGACCTGGGCGGTGCCGTCCGGGGTGATGGTGATCGAGGCCTGGCTGGCCGCCATGGTGGGGGTGCCGACGCCGTCGATCGGGGCGAAGCCGGTCCAGCTGCCGTCGGAGCGGCGGACCTCGTGGTAGACGTTGCCGTCGCCGGGGATGACGAGGAGCTGGGCCGAGCCGTCGCGGTTGGCGGCGATGGAGACGTCGGACGCGTGGACCGGGCCGCCGTCGGTGCCGAGTACCGGCTGGAACGGGGTCCAGGAGCCGTCGGCGGCGCGGACGGTGTGGTAGACGACGCCGTCGCCGCCGATCGCCAGGGTCTGCGAGGAGCCGTCCGGGCCGACCGCGATCGACACCCGGCCCGCCTTCATCGGGGAGCCGTCCTTGAGGACGAGCGGCTGGAAGGCGCTCCAGGAGCCGTTCGCGCTGCGGATCGCGTGGTAGAGCACGGTGTCGGCGCCGACGGCGAGCACCTGGGCCGAGCCGTCCGGGCCGACCGCGATCGACACCTGGCTGGCGGCCATCTGCTTGCCGTTGAAGTCGGTCAGGGCACCCCAGGGCTGCCAGCTGCCGCTGGTGTAACGGACGGTGTGGTAGACGTTGCCGTCCAGGCCGATGCCGACCACCTGCGAGGAGCCGTCGGGCGCGGCCGCGATGGCCTCCTCGGTGCCGTTGAACTGCGGGGCCGTGGCGACACCGTTGAGCGCGCCGAGGCCGGTCCAGGTGCCGTCCGCGTTGCGGGTCCCGTGGAAGAACTGGCCCTTGGTCTTGCTGACCGTGGGCGCGGAGTCGTCCGCGATCCGGTTGTAGCGGTAGGCGTAGAAGTGCCGGCTGTTGATCTCGCTGCGGTTCATCACCCGGGCGCGGGTCGGGCCGGAGCGGCTCCACTCCTCGATGATGTTGGCCGCGTTGTGCGAGCCGTCGGTCCAGCCGACGAAGAGCGCGGTGTGGGTGTCGATGTTGTTGAGGGCGTCGCCCGGCTGGAGCTCGTCGAGGCCGATCCGGGTGGAGACGTTGACCAGCGAGTTGGTGTTCAGGCTGTCCGTCAGCTGCCAGGCCATCGAGACCAGGCCGGAGCAGTCCTGCCGGTAGCGGCCGCCGGTCTCGGCGTCGGCCCACCAGCCGTACGGGCTGACCAGGCCGTTGGGGCTGTACGGGACGGCCTTGTTCACCCAGTCCTGGGCCCGGGCCACGGCCTGGCTGCGGGTCACCGTGCCGCCGGGGGCGGCGCCGTTGCCGAGCGTGCCGGTCGAGGTCGGGGTCCGCCAGGAGGCGACCACGGTGTCGGCCTGGGCGGGCATGACGGAGAACACCGCGGAGGCGGAGACGGCGGCGAGGCCGACGGCGAGGGAGCGGGAGAGGGCGCGACGGGACACGACGGATCCTTTGATGGTCATGATCGGGTCAGAGTTCTTCGGTGGTGCTCCCCCGCGACCGGGCGGGAGCGGACGGCGGCGTCGAACCGCCGGAGGGGGAGGGCGTGCGGGCCGCGGCCGGGCGGCTGCCCTGCAGGAGCAGCCGGTGCGGCGGGGTGCGGCGGCCCGTGGGGCCGGGGTGGAACGGCCCGGGCCGGGCGGCGCGGGCGGGGTGGGCAGGGTGGCACTACGCGGAGCGGGCGGGCGGAGCGGGCGGGCGGAACGGCCCGGACGGCACTGCGCCTGGCGGCACTGCGCCGGGCGGGGCCCGATCAGCCCCAGATCATGTCGTAGGCGACGACGGGGGCGCCGGAGACGCCGGCGGTGGTGCTGGTGGCGGCACTGGCGGTGGTGGCGCTGCCGGCGTCGGCGGTGGCGACGGCGGGGGCCAGACCGGCCAGGGCGAGGGCGAGGGTGGCGACCGCGGCGGCCTTGGCGATGACGGTGCGGAGCATGACGGTGTCCTCTTCTACGGGTGCGACGGCCGGGTGGGTCCGGTGGTCGCGTCCCGCGGTGACGGTTCCTCCGGCGCCGTCCGGAGCGGTGCTCCCTGGCGGCGATCACTAGCTTCGTCGCAGCTCAGCGGCAGTGGAAGGGAATCCGGCTGGCCGGAAACGTCCCTGGACCGTTCCGGCCAGGGCCCGTCTCAGAGCCCCAGCAGCCGCTCGTAGAAGGGCGCCAGCAGCGGCGCGGCGCCGCGCGCCGCACGCCAGCCGGCGAACTGCGGGAGCGCGGTCAGCGCCCGGTGGCAGAAGCGGTCGGTCCGCGCCTCGGCGTCCTCCAGCCGGTCGGCCAGCAGGTAGACGCCCAGCACCGGATCCGCGCCCGGGTGCGGGTGGACGACGAGGTGCTCGATCCGGTCCTCCGGCCACACCTCTCCGCGCAGCAGCTCACGGGCGTCGGAGGGCAGCGCCAGCCCCGGGGACACGGGCCGCAGTGCGGCATGAACGAGATACATGCGACGAGCGTGCCGAACCCGGCAAACGATGCACAGGGGCCGAACATGGACGCTCCCGTCCTTGGCCGAAACCGTCCACCGGGCGGTGTGGCACCCCTCCGACCTGCTGTGGAATGATCGTCTACGCTTCGAACACGAGTCCATCACGGGGGTTTGGACATGCTGACGACGCTGGGGCTGGACACCGCCTCGGAGGCGGTCTACCGGGCCATGCTCGCCCATCCGAACGACGGGGTGGAGGGCCTGTGCACCCGGCTCTCGCTCACCGAGGAGCAGGTCAGGAACGCCCTCGACCTGCTCAGCGAGCTCGCCCTGCTGCGCCCCTCCGCCGAGCGCCCCGGCGAGCTGCGGGCCGTCTCCCCGGACGTCGGCATGGAGATCCTGATGGCCCGCCAGCAGGCCGAGCTGGCGGCCCAGCAGCTGCGCATCGAGGCCTCCCGCGCCGCGGCCGCCCAGCTCATCGCCGAGTACGCCGACCTGCGGCCCACCAAGGCCCACCCCGACGTCGAGCACCTCGTCGGCCTCGACCGGATCCGGGACCGCCTCTCCGCCCTCACCCGCGAGATGCGCCACGAGGTGATGACCTTCTCCCCCGACGGCGCCCAGAAGCCCGAGAACATCGAGGCCGCCAAGCCGCTCAACCAGGACCTGCTGTCCCGCGGCATCCGGATGCGCACCGTCTACCTCGACAGCGTGCGCAACAGCCCGCACACCGTCGACTACGTCAACTGGCTCGCCACCCACGGCGGCCAGGTCCGCACCGTCCCGGCGCTCCCCACCCGCATGATCGTCGTCGACCGCTCCACGGCCGTCATCCCGGTCCAGAGCGACGACACCGCCGCCGGCGCCGTCGTCCTCAGCGGCGAGGGCATGCTCACGGCGCTGTGCGCCCTCTTCGAGACCGTCTGGGCCGGCGCGCAGCCCCTCGGCGACGCCGCCGCCCCCGACGAGCACGGCCTCACCCCGCAGGAGCACACCGCCCTCACCCTGCTCTCCGACGGCCACACCGACGAGGCCATCGCCAAGCGCCTAGGTGTGTCCCCGCGCACCGCGCGGCGCATCGCCAACGACCTCATGGAGCGCCTCGACGCCCGCAGCCGCTTCCAGGCCGGCGTCCGCGCCGCCCAGGCCGGCTGGCTCTGAGACGGTCCCGCGGCACCGCGGTCAGCGGCTCGTGTCGATGACGCAGAAGCGGTTGCCCTCGGGGCAGGCGAGCACCACGAAGTCCGGGTCCTCGGGGTAGCTGTCCCAGTCGACCCGCCGGGCGCCGAGCGACACCAGTCGCTCGACCTCGGCGGCCTGGTCGGCGGCGTCGCCGGCGTAGAGGTCCAGGTGCACCCGGGGGTGCTCCTGGACGGGCGACTCGCTGACGCCCAGCGCGATCTGCACGCCGCCGCCGGCGGCGGGGACGAGCACCGTCCAGTCCGCCCCGACCTCGCCGTCGCGCGGGCGGTAGCCGAGCGCCGCCGTCCAGAAGGCGACCGCGCGCGGCATGTCGGAGACACCGAGGACGACGGATCCGAGAGTCAGCATCCCGCCATTGTGACGGCCCGCCAGCACCCATGCGGCGCCGGGCCCTCAGCCGGTCCCTCAGTCGTTCTGGTCGCCGGCCGTCGCGTGCAGGGTGATCAGCAGGGCCGACAGCCGGGCGTTCCAGTTGGCGTTGGTCGCGGGGTCGATGGCGTGCTTCTTCGCCATGTCGCGGATCACCTTCTGGGCGTCCTTCAGCTCCTGGGCGGCGTCGTCCGGGGAGCCCTCGTTGAGGCGGGCCGAGGCGTCGTCGAGGATCCGCAGCAGCTCGACCTGGCGGTCGCGGTCCTTGCCGACCTGGGCCTGCGCGACGGCCTGGCGGAAGGCGTTGAGCTGGAGCGCCGGGGCCTGGTTGCGGGGGACGACGGGGGCCGCCGTGGTCGGGAGGGCGGCCGGGGTGGTGGGCGCCGCCGGGGTCGGGGTCGGGGTGGGCGCGGCCGTCGGGCGGGCGGAGGCGGTGGCCGCGGGCGGCTTGGCCGCCGGGGTCGCGTGGCCGGCCGGCTCGTCGAAGGCGGTGACGGCCAGCGCGGTGACCCCGGCGAGCCCGGCCACCCCGAGGGCGCCCAGCACGAGCGGTCGGCGCCGGCTGCGGGCGGCGGGCGCCGGCGGGGCCGCCGGGACGGGGGCCATCAGCGAGGTGGCGGGCGCCGCGGCCTGCGGCGGCAGCAGGGTGGTGTGCTGCTGGTCGGCGTTCGCCGCCGGGACGGGCGGGAGCAGCTGGGTGGCGGCGGCGGTGGCGAGGAGTTCGGTCGTCGGGTCGCCGACCGCGAGCCCGGGCACGGTGGAGAGGAGCTCGTACCGCGCCGCGGCCGCGTCCGCGGGCCGGTCGGCGGGCTTCTTGGCGAGCAGCCGCAGGACCGCGGCGTCCAGGGCCGGCGGCAGACCGGGGCGGCGGGCCGACGGCGGCAGCGGCTGTTCGCCGACGTGCTTGAAGGCGATCGCCACCGGGCTCTCGGCGGTGAACGGGGTCGCGCCGGTCAGCATCTCGGTGAGCACGCAGCCGACGGCGTAGAGGTCGGTGCGGCCGTCCAGCGCCGAGGCCGTGGCCTGCTCGGGCGACAGGTACGCGGCCGTGCCGAGCACGCTCGCGGTCTGGGTGAGGTTGCTGGAGGACCCGGCCCGGGCGATGCCGAAGTCGACGACCTTCACCCCGCCGTCGTCGGTGATCATGATGTTGCCGGGCTTGATGTCGCGGTGGACCAGGCCGGCCGCGTGCGCGACCGCCAGCGCCTCGCAGACCGCCGCCGCGATGCCGACGGCCCGCTCCACCGGCAGGGCCGGCTGCTGCGCCAGCACGGCGGCGAGCGAACGCCCGTTGACGAGCTCCATGACGATGAACGGGGTGCCCTGGTCGACGCCGGAGTCGAACACCATGACGATCCTCGGGTGCACCAGCATCGCGGCGTGCTGCGCCTCCCGGCCGAACCTCTCGGCGAAGCGGGGGTCGTCGGCGAGGCCTCCGTTGAGGACCTTGACGGCCACCTGCCGGCCCAGCACGTGGTCCACGCCGCGCCAGACGGTGGCCATGCCGCCGACGCCGAGTATCTCGACGAGTTCGTAACGCCCGTTCAGCGCCCGTCCGATCACTGGAGCTCCCCTCACGTGCCGTGCCCGGGGTTCCGGGCCGCCTCGTGCACCCGTGCACGATAGCCGCCCCGCCGGACCGCCCCGCCGGGGGCGGGGAGGCGGTCGGGGGACCGGGCAGCGGTCCCCCGGCCGCCGGCACGGGGGGTGCGGCCCGCCCTGACTGCGGGCGGGCGGGCCGCACGTTCCGGGCCGGCCGGCCGGCGGCGCGTCCGGGGTGATGCGCCTGCCGGTCCGGCCGGGGCCGGCCGGGTGGACGGTGGGCACGGGGGAGCCGACCGGCCACCCGGGGTCTTCGGGTGGTCCTGCGTACTGCGGGTACTGCAGGTCCTGCGGGTGGTGCGGGTGGTGCGGGTGGTGCGATCCGGGTGGGCGGCGGGCCCGGGGGGAGTCGCCCGCCGCCCACCCGGAGTCCGGGGGGTTACCGCCGGCCCGACTGGTCGTCCTCGGGCCGGTCCGGTTTGACGGGGCTCGGGCGGGCGTCCGGCACGACCGGTACGGCCGGCACCGTGGAGGCGGTGCCGCCGGCCCTGCCGGGCTGCTTGGCCGCGTCGCCGCCGTTGGTGCCGGCGTCCGTGCCGCCCTTGCCCTTGCCGTTGGCGTTGTCGTTGCCGTTGCCGTTGCCGTTGCCGTTGCCGTTGGTGTTGTCGTTGCCGCCCTTGCCGGCGCCGGGGCTCGGCACCGCCCGGCCCGGGTCGCGGGGCTGCGGGGCGGCGCCCTGGTGGTCGTCGTCGCCCTGCTTCCCGGCGCCGTCCGCGCAGTACTCCGCCACCTTCTCCGCCCCGCCGGCCGCCGCGACCAGGGGGGCGTAGAGCGGGTCGGTGAGCAGCTGGCGCGAGCGCTCGCCCTTGCCCGTCCGGTCGGCGAACCCGCGGCAGAGCGGGACCAGCGCGGGCGGGACCTGCCGGGCGCCGCGTCCGTCGGCACCGGCGGAGGGGGCGCCGGGCGTCGGGGCGGTGGACGGCGCGACCTGCTGCGGGGCACCGGACGGGCCGGTGCCGGACGGGCGCGGGGACGCCCCGGCCGGCGCGGCACTGCGCGGCGGGGTGCCGGACGGGTGTCCGGACGCGCTGCCGCCGCCGGTGGCGAGCATGTGCTCCGGCTCGGCGGGGCCGCCCAGCGGGGACGGCAGGTTTCCGGTGCCGGCGGCGACCGCGACCCCGCACAGCGCCGTGGCGCCGAGCACGACGGCAACGGCCTTCGTGCTGAAGGCCCTGGCCAGCGTGGCGGTCGCCATCGATCGTCTCCGGACGGGTGCGGTCACTACGGGGTCGGACGCGAGACGGGCCTCCCGGAAGGCGGCCAGGGCGTGCTCCTCCCCGGCCAGCTCGTCGACCGTCGCCGGGGCGGCGGCCGCGGCGAGGACCCGGGCGACTGCCCCGGGACCGCCGTCCGGTCCGGTGAGCGAGGCGTCCTGCCCGGCCGGCGGGCCGCCCACGGCACCGCCGAGCAGGTGCTCGGCCGTGTCACGGTCGATCCGACGGGATCGGTTGGTGCTCATCTCATGTCCTTCAGCGTCGCGGCCCGGCGTTCTGTCACACCCTGCGCAGTATTTTTTTTCGCGGACCGCCCCGCGGCCCGTCCCGCGGGTCGTTCGGCGGGTCGTTCGGCGGGCTCCGCGGCCGCCCGCGCGGCCGGGATGCCGGTACCGGCCGCGAAGGGCTGCTCCAGCAGCGTGGCCAGCTTGCGCAGCCCCCGGTGGGCGGCCATCCGGACGCTGCCGGCCCGCTTGCCGAGCACCCGGGCGGCGCTCTCGGCGTCCAGTTCCATCACCACCCGCAGCAGGACGGCCTCGGCCTGGTCGCGCGGCAGCCGGGAGATCAGCGCCAGTGCGTCGGCGGTGCCGACGGTGGTGAGCGCGGCGCGCGCGGTGTCGTCCCCGGCGGCCAGCTCGGCGAGGTACTCGAAGGGCAGGTCGGTGACCGGGCGGCGGCGGCGGGCGCGCAGGTGGTCGAGCGCGCGGTGGCGGGCCACGGTGGCGGCCCAGCCGCGGAAGCCGTCCCCGTCCCCGGAGAAGCCGCCCAGGTCGCGGGCGATCTGCAGCCAGGTCTCGGAGGCGATGTCCTCGGCGTCCTGGGCGTCCTCGGGACGCCCGCCGACCAGTACCCGCAGGTAGCGCAGCAGGCCCGGCTGGACCGTCCGGAACAGCAGCCGGAACGCCTCCTCGTCCCCCGCCTGCGCGGCCCGGACGGCCTCGGTCAGATCGACGGGGGCGACGGGCCCGCCGGGTGGTGGGCCGGCGGAAGGGACTGGTCCGGACCGGCCGACGGGGCTGTCGGTGCCCGCTCCGGGGCGCTCTGCACTCTGCACCCGCCACATCATGCGCCATCCGGGCGACCGGGTCCGGGTCCGGTCGAAGGACCACGGGCCGCCGGGCCCAAGGTCCCGTCGGCCGCCGCCCTTCGCCCGCGGCCCCGGCGGCCCTCCGCCGCCTACGTTGTCCGTGGGCGAAGCAGTCCGGGCCCGGTCGGGCCCCGGGGCCGCCGTGCGCACCGTCGCGCCCGGACCGCCTCGACGACCGGCCGCCGCGCCGCCCCTCCGTCCGTCCGTCCGCCCGCCCCCGCGCCGCCGCGCGAGCGGGCCGACGGCCGGGCCGGCCGCCCCCACCAGCAGTGACGACCAGCAGGGACGCCCGCGATGACCACCGCCCACCAGCTCCACGCGGAGGGGCTGCGCCACCACCTCGCACCCGGCCTGCGCGCCCTGGGACTGCGCGGGTGGCGCCGCACCTTCGCCCTGCCGGACGAGACCCACTGGCTGCTGCTGGGCGTGGTGGAACGCCCCTCCGCCGACCGGACCTCCTTCACCTTCGACCTCAGTGCCGTCCGCCGGGCCGACTGGGCCGCCGCCGGTCTCCCCGGCCACCGGCCCGACCCGCGCACCCGGTACGGCCTGGAGGTCTGGCGGGCGCGGATCGGCGAGGTGCTGCCGGTCGGCGAGGACGTCTGGTGGCAGGTCCTGCCCGGGCCGCGCTGGCCGCTGGTGCTGGAGGACGCGGTCGCCGCCGTCCGCCGCTACGGCCTGCCGGAGCTGCGCCACCGGGCGGCGCGGGACCGGGACGGCACCGGGGAGGGCTACCTCTCCCGCGCCGGGCTGGAGGACGTCAACGCCGCCCTGCTGACCGCCTCGGTGGCCCGGGTGCAGCGCGCCGAGCTGATCGCCGGGGAGCTCGTCCTGACCGGCGCCTGGACCCGGGGCGACGCCGTCTCCCGGACCGTCCTGGAGGGCGTCGCGCGGGGCTTCCTCTCGGCCGGGGACGAGCGCTACCGCACCGTCCGCTGCCTGGACACCCGGGGTCGCGAGCTGTGGGCCTTCCCCCACCGGGGTTAGGCCGTGTCGCGCGCCCGGGGGCTCACTGCCGGGGCCGTGACGCCGGAGCACGCCCCGCGGCCTCCCCGCGCTCGGCGCACCCCGGGAAACCCGCAGGTCGGACGGGTCGTCACGGGCCGCACCATGACAGCTGTCACACGGATCCCGCAACGGACGGCACTGCTCTGACGGAGGGTCGGACGGAAAGACTGGAGGCACGACGCGGGCAGGGGCCCGCGGCCGCCGAGCCGGGGAGGAACCCACCGTGAGCCAGCCCGTCAACACCGCCGCCACCACCGCCCCGGTCGCCGCCGCTCCCACGGCCCGGGCCTCGAACCCGCTGCTCTCCGGGCTCCGCCCGCTCGCCCTCGACGTGGCCGCCCCGCTGGCCGGCTACTTCCTGCTCCACTCGGCCTGCGGCCTGAGCGAGTTCGCCGCGCTGGCCTGGAGCAGCACCATCCCGGCCGCCCGGACCGCCCTCGGCCTGCTGCGCGAGCGGCGGCTGAACCTGTGGGCCGCCCTGATGCTCACCGTCAACCTGGCCGGCCTGGCGCTCACCTTCGTCACCGGCGACGCCCGGCTGATGATCGCGAAGGATGGTGCGCTGAGCGGCACCGTGGCGCTGGCGATCCTCTTCTCGGGGCTGGTCGGCCGGTCGGTGATGACCCCGATGCTGATGCCCTTCGTCACCCGGGGCCGGGCGGACCGCACCGCCGCCTGGCACCGGTTGACCGGGGGTGCGGCGGCCGGCTCCCGGGCCTTCCGCCGCCACGAGCGGGTGTTCGCGGGGATCTGGGGCACCGCGCTGCTGGCCGAGTGCGCGGCCCGGGTGGTCGGCGCCTTCACCCTGCCGGTGTCGACCATGGCCTGGCTGTCCACCGTGTTCCTGGTCGGTGCGATCGCGGCCGGCTCGGTGCTCGGCCAGAGCGCCACCGACCCGATCGCCAAGCTGGTCATCGCCGAGGCCGAGGCCCCGACCACCGCCTGACCGCCGCCCGACCCGGCCCCGACCCGGCCCCGGACCGCACTGCTCGGCACCGCCCGGCACCGCCCGGCGCGTCCTGAACGCCGGATGCCGGCGATCCGAACGCCGAGGAACCATCCGGATCTCCCGGGAGTCCTTACATAACGAGGGGGTAACGGGACCCCCGTCGAGGAATCGGGGAACCCCATGAGCCGGACGCGCGCGCTGACCACCGCCGAGGACCGCACCCTCGTCTGGGACGGCTGCCTGAACGTCCGCGACCTGGGCGGCCTGCCCACCGCCTCCGGCCGGCCGACCGCCCGCGGGGCGATAATCCGGGCGGACAACCTGGACCGCCTCACCGCCGAGGGCTGGGACGCCCTCCTCGACCACGGCGTCCGCACCGTGGTCGACCTGCGCAACACCGAGGAGTACAAGCCGCTCCTCCCGCTCCCCGAGGGCGTCGAGCTGATCCGGGTCCCGTTGGACGAACTGGCCGGCCCCGCCTGGTGGGAGGCCTACGGCCGGCTGGACGGCACCCCGCTCGCACTCCGCCCCTACCTGGACCACTGCCCGCACGCCGCCGCCGCGCTGGTCGCGGCCGTCGCCGGCGCCCGCCCCGGCGGCCTGGTCGTGCACTGCGGCGCCGGCCGCGACCGCACCGGCCTGGCGGCCCTGCTGCTGCTCGCCCTGGCCGGCGTCGAGCGGGCCGCGATCGTCGAGGACTACCTGATCAGCGGCCCCAACGTCCGGCCGCTGTACGGAATGCTGGGCCTCCCGGACCAGTACGACCGGATCGACGCGGTGCTCGCCGGGGCCGGCACCACCGCCGAGGCCGCCCTGGAGGCGGCACTGAGCGACTTCGACCCGGCCGGCTACCTGCTCGCCGCCGGGGCCGCCCCCGCCGAGGTCGCCGCCGTCCGGGCCCGCCTGCTGCCCGCCGAGTAGCAGCCGCCCGGCGGACCGCGCCGCTTCTGCGGCTCCGGAACCCCTCCCGCCTCATCGTCAACCGGTGGTTGACGATGAGGCATCGACAACCTACGGTTGACGCATGGAGAATTCCGTCGTTCCCAGCACCACTCCCCTGCGCCTCGACGACCTGATCGCCGCGATCAAGAAGGTCCACCCCGACGCGCTCGACCAGCTCTCCGACGCGGTCATCGCCGCCGACCACCTCGGTGACCTCGCCGACCACCTGATCGGCCACTTCGTGGACCAGGCCCGCCGCTCCGGCGCGTCCTGGACCGACATCGGCCGCAGCATGGGCGTCAGCAAGCAGGCCGCCCAGAAGCGCTTCGTCCCCAAGGACCCGGGCACTCCCTCCGACCTGGACCCGAACCAGGGCTTCAGCCGGTTCACCGACCGGGCCCGCAGCGTCGTGATGGCCTCCCAGGAGGAGGCACGGCGGGCCGGGAACGCCGAGATCACCGCCGAACACGTGCTGCTCGGGCTGCTCGCCGAGCCCGAGGGCCTCGCGGTCAAGGCGCTCGCCGCCCAGGGCGTCGGCCCGGAGGCCGTCCGGACCGCGGCCACCGCCGCCCTGCCCGCCGCCGTCGCCGAGGTGCCGGCGCTCATCCCGTACGACGCGCAGGGCAAGAAGGTGCTGGAGCTGACCTTCCGCGAGGCGCTCAAGCTCGGACACAACTACGTCGGCACCGAGCACATCCTGCTGGCCCTGCTGGAGCTGGAGAACGGCGCCGGCGTGCTCGCCGGCCTGAGCGTCGACAAGTCCGAGGCGGAGACCTTCACCGCCGAGGCCGTCGCCGCCTTCATCGCCGCCCGGAACGCCGAGCAGGCGTGACCCGGACCGGCCCCCGGGCGGAACTCCCGCCCGGGGGCCGGCAGTCGGCCGCACGGGCCCGCCGGTGCGGCCCGCCGCGCCGCGCGGCGCTCGGCCCGTTCGCCGCGCTCCGCCGCGTTCCTCAGAAACCGGAGACGTGCGTGGTGACGATCCGGACCCGGCCGTCGACGGACGCCTCCAGAGCCGCCCGCAGCCGGGCCGAACGGGCCGGCCCGAGCAGCTCCAGGGCCTCGTCCAGGGGCGCCCAGCGGTGCTCGTCCAGCTCGCCGGCCGGCACGGTCACCGGGGTGCCGTCCGGGACGGTGCCGAAGTCGAACATCAAGTGCTCGGCCGGGTGGTCGAGTTCGGCCGAGGGATGGGTCCAGGAGATCGCCAGCAGGGCGCCGGCCTCCTTCACGATGCCGGTCTCCTCCTCCAACTCCCGTACGGCGCACTCGACCGGGCCCTCGCCGAGGTCGATCGTCCCGCCCGGGAACTGCCAGTGCTCGCGGTACCCGGCCTTCACGATCAGGATCCGGCCGGAGTCGTCGCGCAGCAGGCAGCCGGCCGCGGCGTAGATCCGGGGCAGCGAGGCCAACCACTCCTCGCGGGACTTCAAGGGCTCAGCCGTCACTGCGGTCCTCCTCGGGCACGGGGCTTTCGGACCGCCAACTCTGCCACCACCCGCCCGCCCACCGGGCCGGTAGGCCGACGGGCGGAGGCCCCGCACGGCGCCCGGAGGCCCTTCGGCCGGGCCGGCCCGGCCGGAACTTCCGCGCACACCGATGAGCCGGGGCCGCCGGACCGGTCCAAGCAGCGTGGAGAACACCCGGAACACCCCGGCCGACCGGCCGGACCGCGCCCTGGTCTGCGACCTCGGCGCCCTGGACGCGCCCGACCTGGCCGTCGTCGACGCCCTGGCCCGGCTCCGGCTCGCCGCCGGACGCCACGGCGTGGGCGTGGTGCTGCGGAACGCCGGCGGCCCGCTGCGCGAACTGCTCGCGTTCAGCGGGCTCGCGGCGCTGCTGCCGGCGGCCGCCGACCCGCCCTGCCTGACGGCGCTACTCGGCCTCCAGCCGGGGCGGGAGGCCGAACAGCGGGAAGAGCACGTCGGTGTCCAGGAAGTTGGTGAACCCGGTGATCCGGCCCGCTGACACCTCCGGCACGATCAGCGCCCACGGCTCGTGCCCGCCGGCCGGACTCGGCCGGTACTGGGCGAAGGCCGGGCCGCCGTTGGCGGTGACCGGGAGCAGCCGGGAGCCGCGGCAGCCGTGGCCGGGCCCCAGCATCCAGGCCCGGATCTCCTCCCGCCCGCACAGCCACATCGCGAACGGCGGCATGTTGAGCGTGACGTCCTCGTGCAGCAGCGCGGCCAGGCCGTCCATGTCGTAGGCCTCGAAGGCGCGGACGTAGCGGTCCAGCAGCGCGCGGTGGTCGTCGTCCAGGTCCGGCGCCGGACGGGCGGCCGCGTCCCCGGCGAGCACGCCGCGGGCCCGCTGCAGCGCGCTGTTCACCGACGCCACCGTCACGCCGAGCAGTTCGGCCACCTCGGCGGCCTTCCAGCCGAGCACCTCGCGCAGGATCAGCACGGCCCGCTGCCGGGGCGCGAGCCGTTGCAGGACGGCGACGAAGGCCAGCTTCACCGACTCCCGCTGGGCGGCCACGTCGGCCGGGTCCCCCGTCTCGGGCAGCACCCTGCCGTCCGGCGCGGGGCCGATCCAGGTCGCCTCGGGCAGCTGGGTCTCGCTCGCCGTCGCCACCGTGACGGGCCCGGCGAGGTCCATCGGACGGGCCCGGTTCCGGCGGCCGTTCAGTGCGTCCAGGCAGACGTTGGTGGCGATCCGGTACAGCCAGGAGCGCAGTGCGGCCCGGCCCTCGAAGCCCCGGTGGCCGCGCCAGGCGCGGACCATCGTCTCCTGCACCGCGTCCTCGGCCTCGAAGACCGAGCCGAGCATGCGGTAGCAGTAGCCCGTCAGCTCCGTCCGGTACCGCTCCAGCTGGAGCTCGACCGGCTCCTCCGTGATCACGTCGGCCATGGTGTGCCCCCGTCCTCCCGCCCCGCACTGCTCGATCACGTCGAAGGTACCCCGGGCCACCGACAGCCGGCCCGGCGGACGGCGGGGCCGGTGCGGGCCCGGGAGGGACGGCGGGGGCGGGCGGGGCCCGACGGCTCCGCCCGCCCCGGCCGCGGGCGTCGCCGCGGTTCAGTGCGCGGAGTGCTTCTCCGCACCGCGGTGCCGGTGGCCCTTGAGCTCGGCGTGCATCGCCGGGGCCCCGTGCGGCGCCGAGGCGGCGGTGTCGCGCCCGCCGTGCCGGAAGGCGTCGGGGGCGGTGTACCCGGCGGTGGCGGAGGACGCGGCCCCGCCGCCCGACCGCGGCGCGAGCCTGCTCGGTGGGTTCGCCATGCCCCGGCGCTCCAGCAGTTCCTGGGTGCCCTGGCGGAGCTTGGCGGTACTGCCCGGGGTTCGCTTGGTCATCGTCGGCCTCCCTTCGGCGGCCACCGGCCGGACGGATGTCGGCCAGGGGCCGCACGGGCGTCTTGTCCGGATTTTATCCGGATCGTCCGCGACCGCCACCGGGCACGGGCGGCGGGCGGGCCTTGGGCGACGGGCGGGGCGGGGCGCCCCGCGGCGGCTCAGCCCATCACCTCGTGGACGAAGCACCACCGCCAGTCCTCGCCCGGCTCGAAGGAGCGGATCACCGGGTGCGAGGTGTCGTGGAAGTGCGCGGTGGCGTGCCGCTGCGGCGAGAAGTCGCAGCAGCCGACGTGCCCGCAGTCCAGACAGATCCGCAGGTGCACCCAGTCCCGGCGGTCCTGGGCCAGGCAGTCGGCGCAGCCGCCGGCCGGCGGGAGGGGCGCGATGTCCTGGGGTGCCGCGGCGAGGTCTTCGCAGGCGCTCATGCTGGCAGGGTAGTGACGGCGCCCGCCCGGCGGGCCGGGGACACACCCGTCCGGGTGAACCGCCAGGGTGGCCCTGCCGGACCCCCGGTCCGGCGGACCGGGGAGGACCAGGGCCCTGGGTGGACCGCGGCGGGCCGCGCAGAGTGGACGGCGTCCACCCGAACACCCCGTCCAGGAGCCACCGTGAACCACCCCGGCCTCGCCGCCCGCACCGCCGTCGTCACCGGAGCCGCCAGCGGCATGGGTGCCGCCACCGCCCGACTGCTCGCCGCCGGCGGCGCCCGGGTCGCGCTGCTCGCCCGCCGCACCGACCGGATCGACGCCCTCGCCGCCGAACTCGCCGCCGCCGGCGGGCAGGCCCTCGCCGTCACCGCCGACGTCACCGACCAGGCCTCCGTGGACGCCGCCGCCCGGGCCGTCCACGCCGCCTACGGGCCGGTCGACCTGGTGGTCAACAACGCCGGGGTGATGCTGCCCAACCCGCTCGCCGACGGCCGGATCGACGAGTGGACCCGGATGGTCGACACCAACCTCACCGGCGCCCTGCGGATCGTCCGCGCCTTCAGCGCCGACCTCACCGCGGCCGCCGCCGAGGGCCGCACCGCCGACCTCGTCAACGTCTCCTCGATCGCCTCGCACGTCGTCTTCCCCGACTACGCCGTCTACGGAGCCACCAAGGCCGCGCTCACCCAGCTCTCCGCCGCCCTGCGCAGCGAGCTCGGCCCGCGCGACGTACGGGTCAGCGCCGTCGAGCCCGGGCTGACCGACACCGAGCTCGGCGGCCACATCGACAACCCCGACCTGCGCGAGCAGCTCGGCGGGATGTTCGCCGCCATCCCGGCGCTGACCGCCGAGGACGTCGCCGACCTGATCGCCTACACCGTCAGCCGCCCCCGGCACGTCAACCTGCGCCACCTCGTCGCCCTGCCGACCCGGCAGGCCTGACCGGCGGGCGGCCCGGCGGCGGCCGGCGGGGGGCGGCCCGGCCGGGACTGCCCCGCGGCCGGGCGGAAGCCGGCTTCCGGTCCCGGACGGCACGGATGGCGTGGGACCATGCCACCCGTGGCGATCGTGACGGGGAGTACGAGCGGCGACACCGGCGGGGGCACGACCGCCGAGGCGCCCACAGCAGCGCGCCGGGGCATACCCGGACGCACCGGCGGCGGCCGGAGCCGGGCGGTGTCCGAGTCGGGCCGGGTCCGGCAGCCCGTCGCCCTGATCCGGCTCCTCACCGGGCTCCTCGCCGTCGCGGTCACCCTGCTGCTCGCCGACTACGCCCGCGCCACCACCGGTGGCATCGCCGCCGACGTCGCCGAGGCCGCCGCCCTGGTGCCCCGGCCGCTCGCCCACCTGGCCAACGGCCTCACCACCGCCGCCGTCCTCCTGCTGCCGGTCGTCCTCGCCGCCCGCCGCCTGCTCGGCCCGGACCGGCGACGCGCCCTGCAGCAGGTCTCCGACGGCCTGCTCGCCGCCGTCCTCGCCTACGGCGCCACCCTCGGCGTCGACCTGTGGGCCGACGCGCACGCCCCGCCCTCCCTGCTGGCCGCGCTCACCCAGCCGCTGCCCGACGGCGTCCCGGGCCACACCGAGCCCGTCTACGGGTACCTCGCCCCCGTCCTCGCCTTCATGACGGCCTCCGGCAGCCGCGAACGCCGCGCCCCCTGGGCCGTCCTCGCCGTCTCCGGCCTCGCCGGGCTCGCCGGCGGCTA
Organism: Kitasatospora sp. NPDC101176; assembly: GCF_044768035.1. Taxonomy (NCBI): domain Bacteria; kingdom Bacillati; phylum Actinomycetota; class Actinomycetes; order Kitasatosporales; family Streptomycetaceae; genus Kitasatospora; species Kitasatospora sp. NPDC101176. The sequence goes on along the minus strand of NZ_JBIWPA010000009.1, from coordinate 58,064 downwards.
CGCCACCCCCACCGCCCTCCTGCTCGGCCTGCTGCTCGGCTGGACCGGTGCCCACGGCACCCTCTACGCCGTCGGCACCCCCGACCCGCTGCCCGGCCCGCGGGAGATCCTGCGCGCCCTGCGCGAGAGCGGTCTGCGCCCCACCGGGGCCCGAGCCGTGGCACCCGACCACCACCTGGTCCACCAGGCCGACGGCAGGCCCGACCTCGACGTCCTGCTGCTCGAGCGCCAGGCCGTCACCGCCGCCGCCGTGCAACGCGCCTGGCGCCGCCTGCGGCTGCGCACCGCCCCGCACCCGCGGGCCCTGCGCTCGCCCCGCACCGGCCTCGAGCACGAGGCGCTCGTCACCTACGCGGCACTCGCCGCCGGCGTCCGCACCCGCCGCATCGCGGCCACCGCCGGGCTCGGCCACGACACCGCGCTGATCGCCTACGAGCACCTCCCCGGACGCACCCTCGACCAGCTCGCCGAGCCGGAGATCACCGACGAGCTGCTCGCCGAGGCCTGGCGGCAGCTCGCCCGGCTGCAGCGCCGGGAGATCGCCCACCGGGCCCTCGTGCCGTCCTCCCTGCTCGTCGACGACGACGGCGCGGTGCACCTCGTCGACTTCGCCGACGGCGACATCGCGGCCAGCGAACTCGTCCTGCACTGCGACATCGCCCAGCTGCTCACCACCCTGGCGCTGCGCACCGGCGCCGCCCGCTCCGTCCGCAGCGCCATCGCCGTCCTCGGGCCCGACCCGGTCGCCGCCGCCCTCCCGCTGCTCCAGCCGATCGCCCTGGCCCTGCCCACCCGGCAGGCCCTGAAGCAGGCCGACCGGGCCGGGGCGCGGCCCGCCCCGGCCGCAGCGGAGACGGACGCCGGGGACGGGCCGGCGCCGGCCGCGGCCGGCAGCGGGCTGCTGGACGCCATCCGGGCCGAGGTGCTGCGGGCCCGGCCGCAGGCGGTGGGCCGGCCGGTGCGGCTGGAGCGGCTGCGGCCGCGGACCCTGCTGGCGGTGGTCGGCGGGGTGGTGGCCGGGTGGCTGCTGATCCCGCAGCTGTTCGCCGCCGAGGACAACCCGATCGCGGCGGTGGCCGACGCCGCCCCGGCCTGGCTGGCGCTGGCGCTGGTCGCGGCCGCGGCGAGCCACGTGACGGCCGCGATGGGGTTCGTCGGGTTCGTGCCGGAGCGGCTGGACTTCCGCAACGCGGTGCTGGCCCAGCTGGCCGGGGCGTTCGTGAAGCTGGTGTCGCCCGGGGGCGTCGGCGGCGTGGCGCTGAACACCAGGCTGCTGCAGCGGGCCGGGATCCCCACCGCGCAGGCGCTGTCCAGCGTCGGGGTGGGGCAGCTGATGGGCCTGGTGCTGCACCTGCTGCAGCTGGGCGCCTTCGTCTACCTGCTGGACCTGCAGCCGGGCGGTTCGGGGCTGGACGCGCTGCCCGCGGTGGTCGGCGGGCTCGCCGGGGCGGCGGCCCTGCTGGCGCTGGTGTCGGCCGTCCCGGCGGCCCGGCGCTGGCTGGTGGCCCGCTTGCGGCCGCTGACCGCGGAGGTGCTGCCCCGGCTGCTGGACCTGCTGCGCAGCCCGACCCGGCTGGCGGTCGGCCTGACCGGCCAGCTGCTGGTGTCGATCTGCCTGATCGCCTGCCTGTACTGCTGCACCCGGGCGATCGGCCGGGCCCCCTCGTTCGCCTCGGTGGCGGTGGTGTTCCTGGTGGGCAACGCCGCGGGCAACGTCGCGCCGACCCCGGGCGGGGCCGGCGCGGTGGACGGCGCGCTGATCACGCTGCTGCAGCAGACCGCGTCGATGGAGAAGGGCGGCGCGATGGCGGCGGTGGCGATGTTCCGCCTGCTGACGCTGATCCTGCCGGTGCTGCCGGGGTGGGCGGCGATGACCTGGCTGCAGCGCCGCAAGGCCCTGTAGGGCCTGTAGCCGCCCGTCCCGCCGGGCCGGCTACTCGCGGTACTCGTCCTCGTCTAGCTGCACGACCCGGCTCTGCTCGGCGGCGTCCGCGACGTCGGTGGCGGGGTCGGCGCCGAGGGCCCGCCGCTCGGCGACCTCGTCGTACTCGTCCCCCTCGGCCGCGTCGTCGTCGGGCTCGACGGTCTCGACCGTCTCGTCGATCAGGTAGTCCTCGTGATTCTGCGGCATGGCGTCCTTCCTCACTGTTCGTTCGGAGGCTCCCACGGGGCCCGGATGGCGGTACTCGCAGTATCCGCCGCCGGACGGCCGGACGCGAAGCCCCGGGCGGTCCGGCGTGTTGCCGGGGCTGCCGGACGGGCCGGGACCGGCTGGCGGAGCAAGGGGTCGAGCGGCCGCCGGGAGGGGTGCGCCGCGCACCCGGGGCCGCCGCCACGACGGGGCACGGCACCACCGGCGGCCCGGGGCGCACCGGCGCCGGGGTACCGGCCCCCCGCGGGCGGGCGGGCCGCGGGCGGAACGCGCCGCAGGCCGCCGGGGGTACGATCGGTGCCGTACCAAGGGCTTACCCACACCCACCCGGTGGCCCCGAGGCCCTTACGAACGACGGGGAAAGCATGTCCGGCTCGCACTACTTCACCGGTGCACCCGAGGTCGCCAGCGAGCGCCGGCCGATCACGGTCTCCCTCCCGGACCTCACCCTCGAACTGACCACCGACGCCGGGGTCTTCTCCCGCAGCCGGCTCGACCCGGGCACCCGGATCCTGCTGGAGCACGCCCCGCCGCCGCGGGTGCGCGGCCCGATCCTGGACGTCGGCTGCGGCTACGGCCCGATCGCGCTGACCTGGGCGAGCCGGCGCAAGCGCCTCCCGGTCTGGGCGGTGGACGTGAACGAGCGCGCGCTGGAGCTGGTGCGGCTGAACGCCGGGGCGCTCGGCCTGGGCAACGTCCAGGCGGCGCTGCCGGACGACGTCCCGGAGGACGTGCGGTTCGCCACGATCTACTCCAACCCGCCGATCCGCATCGGCAAGGCCGCGCTGCGCGGGCTGCTCACGCACTGGCTCGGCCGGCTGACGCCGGACGGCTCGGCGTTCCTGGTGGTGCAGAAGCACCTGGGGTCGGACTCGCTGCAGAAGTGGCTGAACGACCAGGGCTACCCGACCACCCGCGTCGCGTCGGTCAACGGGTTCCGGATTCTGGAAGCACGGCCCCGCCCGGAGGCGGGCGAGGGGCCGGAGAGTGGACGGGGAACGTCGTCGTGAAGCAGTTGCGCGGGACCGAACTGAAGCGCCTGCACCGCTCGTGGCGGCGCAGCAACGAGTTCCGGCTCGCGATCATCCTGGAGAACCTGCAGTCGCCGTTCAACGTCGGCTCGGTGGTCCGGACCGGCGCGGCGATGGGTGCCGAGAAGCTGTACCTGACCGGAGACACCCCGTCGGTGCGCTCCTCGGGCGCGCAGAAGGCCGCGATGGGCACCGACAAGTACCTCAAGGTGGAGCACTTCCCGACGGTCGCCGAGGCGGTGGCGGCGGCGAAGGCGGACGGCTTCAAGGTGGTCGGCCTGGAGCTGGCGGACGAGGCAGTGCCGATGTTCGCCGCCGAGCTGACCCCGGCGGTGGCCTTCGTGCTCGGGCACGAGGACCGCGGGATCACGCCCGAGGCGCTCGCGCTCTGCGACCAGGTGGTGTTCGTGCCGCAGCTGGGCCGGGTCGGCTCGCTGAACGTCTCGGCGGCCGCGACGGTGGCCTGCTACGAGGCCCGCCGCCAGGGCTACGCGATCAGCGGCACCCCGGACGGCGGCGACCTCGGCGGAGACCTCGGCGACGACGAGTAGCACCGAGCGGATCATCGTCACACCCCCGGAGGGGCGGGCCGGAAGGCCCGCCCCTCCGTCGTCGTGCCCGGCCGCGATCCGCCGGCCCGGCCCCGGCCCGCGCCCTCCCGCGGCGGCCGTCGGAGCGGGTGGTCAGCGCAGCGTCAGCTAAGCGTCAGCGCGTCACGCGACTGTAGTTGGCATGACGTCGATCACGGCAGTCTCCAGCTGTCTTCCCGACACCATCCCGATCGCCCGCTTCCAACAGGAACTCCAGCTGACGGATGTGCAGCTCCGGCGCTACCAGCGCTTCTACGGGCTCGCCGAGGTGTGCCGCGACCCCGCGGCGACCGAGACCGAGCTGCTGCTGCGCGCCGCCACCAAGCTGGTCGAGCTGCGGGGACAGGAACAGCGCGTCAAGTACGTCCTGCAGGCCCGGACCATGCCGTCGCCGCTGCCGTACCCGATGACCTCGCTGCAGCCGATCCAGGCCGAACTCGGCCTGGAGCACGCCGCGGGGTTCGTCGTCTCGCACCACGCGTGCGCCTCCGGGCTGCTCGCGCTGGACATGGCCGGCACCCTGCTGGCCGCCGACCCGGACCCGGACGCGCTCGCCCTGGTCCTGGCCGGGGAGAAGGCGTGCACCACCCAGACGCAGTCCATCCCGGACGTCACCGTCATGGGCGAGGGGACGGTGGCCTTCCTGGTCAGCGCGGACCGCACCGGATCCGACCGCATGATCGGCTACGCGACCCGCACCCACACCCAGTTCGGCGACGAGTTCATCATGGGCGACGCCGCCGCCAAGGAGTTCCAGGACCTGTACGGGCCGGGGCTCTGCGAGGTGATCGGCGCCGCCCTGGAGGAGGCCGACTGCCGCCTGGACGAGTTGGCGCTGGTGCTGCCGCACAACGTCAACCGGCTGTCCTGGATCGGCGTGTGCAAGGCGCTCGGACTGCCGCTCGAGAAGGTCTTCCTCGACCTGATCGGCGAGACCGGGCACTGCTTCTGCGCCGACCCCTTCATCAACCTGCAGAAGGCCACCGAGCTGGGGCGGCTGCGCCCCGGCGACCGCTACCTGATGACCAGCGTGGGGCTCGGAGCGACCTTCGCCGCCATGGTCTTCGAGCACTGAGGGCCGCCAGGCCCTGAGCCCGCCGCGCCGCGCCGCCCGAGCGGGCGCACACGAGAAATGACGAGGTCGACATGCATCTACCGTCCTCCGGCTTCAGCGCGCGCCTCAAGCGCGCCGTGACCGGCTCCGCGGACACCCCGCTGGTGTTCCTGGGCAACTTCGAGGTGGAGAACCACTGGGCGATCGGTGAGCCCGCGCTGCCCCGGGTCGCCTCGCACGCGGGCAGCGCGGTGGTGAACCGGATGGACGAGTTCGCGCTGCTGCTCGGCGGCAAGGACGACCACGTCGTGCTGAAGACCCCGCTGGACGAGGGCTACCGCGGCTACCTGGAGGGCCTCGGGCTGGAACTGCCCACCGTCCACGTGGTGGCCGGCCAGGACCCGCAGCGCACCGTCAGCGAGGACGCCCTCGCCGACCCGGCGCTGCTGCGCGCGCTGTCCGCCGTCGCCGCCGAGGGCGCCCGGCTGACCGCGCACGGCATCTCCGCCGTGGAGGAGGAGCTGTCCGAGCGCACCGGGCTGGCGCTGGGCGCCCCGTCCGCCGCGGTCTGCAAGAAGGTCAACAGCAAGGTCTACAGCCGCCGGCTCTCCGACGAGCTGGGCATCCGACAGGCCCGCGGCTGGGCCTGCGAGACGCTGGAGGAGCTGGCCGGGGCGGTCGCCGCGGCCACCGAACTGCTCGAAGCCGGCCGCAAGGTGGTGCTGAAGGACGCGTTCGGCGTGTCCGGCAAGGGCATCGTCGTGCTGGACAGCGCGGCCCGGCTGGCCCGGCTGCACCGGATGGCCGTCCAGCAGGCCGAGAAGGCCGCGAAGGCCGAGGGCGGCGCGCCGCGCACCGCGCTGGTGATCGAGGAGTGGGTCGCCAAGCGCTGCGACCTCAACTACCAGTTCACGGTCGGCCGGGACGGCTCCACGCACTTCGACTTCGTCAAGGAGCTGCTCACCGAGGGCGGCGTGCACAAGGGCCACCGGATCCCGGCCCGGCTGACCGACGGCCAGGTCGGCGAGATCGCCGCGACCGCGCTGCGGCTGGGCGAGCGGCTCGCCGCCGACGGCTACTACGGCGTGGTCGGCGTCGACGCGATGGTCGACCCGGACGAGGGCCTGTACCCGGTCATCGAGATCAACGCCCGCAACAACATGTCCACGTACCAGAACGTGGTGCACGAGGGCGGCCTGGCCGGGGCCGAGGAGGTCGCCGTCGCCCGGCACTTCCCGCTGCGGCTGACCCGTCCGCTGCCCTTCGCCGAGCTCGCGGAGCTCCTGGACGGGCTGCTGCTGACCGAGCGGGGCCCGCGACCGCGCGGCCTGTTCGTGAACAACTACGCCACGGTGAACGCCGCCGCGGGCACCGGCGCGGACGGCTTCGAGGGCCGGCTGTACGGCGTGCTCGTCGGCGCCTCCGACGAGGAGATCGAGGCGATCGACACCGACATCACCCGCCGCCTCGCGGCGCATTCGGAAGGGAGCTGACCGTGAGCGTCGCATTCGAGGTCCAGGGCCTCGGGATCACCGGGCTCGCCGAGGAGTTCGGCACCCCGCTCTACCTGTACGACGGCGAGGAGATCACCACCCGCTTCCAGGGGCTGCGCGAGTCGCTGCACCCGGCGCTGGAGATCTTCTACTCGCTCAAGGCCAACCCCAACATCTCCGTCTGCGCGCTGCTGCACGACCTGGGCTCGCGCGCCGAGGTGTCCTCGCTGACCGAGCTGGTCACCGCCCGCCGGGCCGGCGTCGCGCCGCAGGACATCATCTTCCTCGGCCCCGGCAAGAGCCGCGGCGAGGTGGCGGCCTGCCTGGACGAGGACATCCACGCCATCGTCTGCGAGTCGATCGGCGAGCTGGACCTGATCGACGAGGTGGCCCGGGAGCGCGGGATCACCGCCCGGGTCGCGCTGCGGGTCAACCCGAGCTTCTCGGTGAAGGGCTCCGGCCTGACCATGGGCGGCAAGCCCCGCCAGTTCGGCACCGACGAGGAGCTGCTGCTGGCCGAGGGCAAGGACCTCGCCACCCGCTACCCCAACATCCGGCTGATGGGCGTCCAGGTCTACCTGGGCACCCGGATCCTGATCGAGGAGTCGGTCGTCGAGAACACCCGCCGGATCCTGGAGCTGGCCGAGCGCCTCTCCACCGAGCTGGGCTTCCCGCTGGAGACCGTCGACGTCGGCGGCGGCCTGGGCATCGCCTACTTCGACAACGAGAAGGACCTCGACGTCGCGGAGCTGACCGCCGGGCTGAACCCGCTGATCGCGGACTTCCGCGAGCGGCACCCCGACACCCGCATGATCATGGAGCTGGGCCGCTTCCTGGTCGCCGCCTCCGGCACCTACGTGACCCGGGTGCGCTACACCAAGACCTCGATGGGCGAGAACTTCGCGGTCACCGACGGCGGCACCAACCACCACATGGCGGCGGTCGGCATCGGCTCGTACGTCAAGCGCAACTTCCCGATGGTCGCGCTGGAGCGGATGGACGAGCCGGCCACCGAGCCCTGGCACATCACCGGGCCGCTCTGCACGCCGAACGACGTGATCGGCAAGAAGGTGCCGATGCCGGCGCTGCGGGCCGGCGAGCTGGTCGGGGTGCAGCGCTCCGGCGCGTACGGGCCGACCGCCTCGCCGGTGCACTTCCTCAGCCACGGCTACCCGGCCGAGGTCCTCGTCCTGGACGGGCGGGCGCACCTGATCCGGGAGCGCGACGACGTCGAGGCGATGCTCGGCCGCCAGCGGCTCTACGCCGCCGGCGACGACCAGAACTGACCACCCACCGGCCGACCGACGGCCGGGACCGGACCGAGGAGAACAGCATGACCGAGACCACCGCCACCGACGCCAAGTACGTCGACGCCGTCCGCAAGGGCCTGTCCGAGGTCCTCAACAAGGACGTCTCCGGCGCGGCCGAGAGCGTCCGCCTCTTCGACGAGCTGGGCCTGGACTCCAGCAGCGCGCTCGAACTGCTCATCACCATCGAGGAGATCCTCGACGTGCAGTTCGACGCCGACGAGCTGGACATGACCCACTTCGAGACCGTGGGTTCGCTGGCCGGCTTCGTCGCCGCGGAAGCGAGCGCCTAAGCATGTTCCGCGCGAGTGCGCCCGTACGGCGCCCCGTCCCGGTCGGCGCGGACGGCCCGGCCGGACCGGCCCTGGCGGCGGCGGCCCTGCCCCGGCTCGTCCGGGCGGCCGCCCACGTGCCGCCGGGGCCGGGCGCACCGTACCGGCCGGAGGGCGCGCGGGAGGAGTTCTACCGCGAGCTCGGGGCGCTCTACGGGGCGGACTTCGACCGCGGCCAGTTCGCCGCCTCGGGGCGGCGCACCTCGGTGGAACTGGCCTACGGCGCGCTCGACGCGCTGGGGCCGCTGACCCCCGAGGAGTGCCCCGAGGTGGTGGTGGTCGCCTACGCCGCGCCGGACTTCGACCACGCCGAACTGGTCGCCTCCTGCGTGAAGCGGCGGCTGCCCGGCGAGCCGCTCTCCTTCGCGCTGTCCGACCAGGGCGTCCTGGCCCCGTTCAGCGCGCTGCGGGTGGCCGTGGAGTACGCCCGGCGCTGCGGCTGGTCGCGGCTGCTGCTGCTGGTCGTGGACCAGGGCACCCAGCCGTTCCCGCTGCCCGCGACCGGGCAGTCCGCCGTCCACGCGGACGCCGCGGTCGCCCTGCTGCTGCACTGGGACGGCGGCGACGCCGCCCTGGGCGGGGCCGCGCAGGGCGTCCCCGAGCCGGGGCTGTTCGCCCACTGGGACGACCGGGCGTCGGTGGTGGCCGGCGCCGGCCTCTCCGACGCCGGCGCTGAACTTCCGGCGCACGACGGGACGTTGATCAGGGTGGCGGACGGGCAGCCCGCCACCGGCGGCTGGGCCGCCCTGCTCGCCGTCACCGACCGGGACCGCCCGGTGGTGGTGGCCGACTACGACCGGGAGCGCGGCCTCCTGGCCTACTGCACGCTCGACACGGGGGAGCTGAGGGTCCGATGACGGTTCCGGCCGAGGTGCGCGAGCACTGGCGGGAGGCACGGACGAGTGCCCGCAACGACGGACTCGTCCCGGCGCTGACCCTGCTCTCCCGCGCGCTGTCCCCCGGGGTGGCCCCGCGCGGCCCGCGCGGACACGCCGTGGTCCCGCGCGAACTGCTCGGGGACCTCCCCGAGTTCGACGAGGAGGAGGACGGGGACGGGGGTGCGGACCCGGTGCCGGGACTCGCCGTCCTCGGCCCCGCCGCCACCCCGCCGGCCCCGGCCGGCCCGGACTCCCATGACTGGGGCACCGGGCTCGCCTGGCTGCGGCTCGGCGCGTCCGAGCGGCTGCGCGAGGCCTGCACCGCCTACCTCGCGGCCCGCCAGGTCGAGGGCACCTCGCTGCTGCTGCAGCAGCTGGTCAAGGGGGCGCTCGCCGACGTGCTGATCGACCACCTCGAGATCGAGGGCGTCCTCGACGACCTCGCCGAGGGCGTCGACCCGGACTCCCCGCTCGCCCCCGTGCTGCCGCTGGACGCCGCGGCCCTGGCCCGGCTCCAGGCCCAGATCACCCAGGCGGACCGGGCGCTGCTGCGGCTGCTCGGCGCCCACGGCTTCACCGCCGACGGGCCGGGCCGGACGGCGTACGCCTCCGAGCTGCTCGCCGACGTCTACTGCGGCTGGCCGGGCCCCGCCGGGGTCCCCGCCACGAACGCCACCTCCCGGAAGGACAACGCGTGACCAGCCTGCCGGCCTCGCTCGACACCACGCACCGGTACGTGCGGCGGTGGGCCGACGACCTGCGGGCGGGCGCGCTCGAACTCGACCGGGACCCGGAGGCCGTCCACCGCTTCCTGGACCTCCCCGCGGTGCGCTTCCTGGCCGGGCACCAGGTGCCGCCGGACTGGGACCGCGCCTCCGCCGAGGCCGGGGCCGGCCCGGCGCACGGCCTGGCCACCCTGGAGCGCGTCCTGGTCAGCGAGGAACTGGCGCGCGGCGACGCCGGGATGATGCTCGGCTCGCCCGGCGCCTCGATGTGCGGGGTCCTGCTGAGCGTGCTCGGCAGCCAGGCACAGAAGGACTGGGTGTACGGCCGGCTCGCCGAGCGCCCCCGCTGGACCTGCTTCGCCCTCACCGAGCCCGAGCGCGGCTCGGCCATCGGCGAGATGACCACCACGCTGACCCCGGTCGGCGACGGCTCGTACCTCCTGGACGGCGAGAAGCGCTACGTCGGCAACGCCGCCCGCGCCGACCTGGGCGCGGTGTTCGCCCGCGTCGCGGGCACCGAGCGGCTCGGCGTGCTGGCCGTCCTGGTGGACACCGCCGACCCGGGCTTCCGGGCCGAGCCGCTGCCCACCCTCGGACTGCGCGGCGTCCAGCTGACCCGGATCACCCTCGACCGGGTGCACGTGCCGGCCGAGCGGGTGCTCGGCACGCACCTGCCGCCGACCCGGCGCGGGATGTGGAGCATCGTCTCGGTCTTCAACCAGCTCCGCCCCAGCGTGGCCGCGATCGCCCTCGGCATCGCCCGCGCCGCGCACGACTACGTCGCCGAGAACCGCAAGGAGCTGCGCGGGGCGGAGCGCGAGCTGTTCGAGGCGCTCGGGCGGCGGATCGACGCCGCACGGGGGTTGACCTACCGGGCGGCCCTCGCGGTGGACCGCCGGCCGGCCGCCGGGCACCTCTCCTCCGCGGCGAAGGCCCGCGCCTGCGAGCTCGCCGAGGACGTGACGATGAGCGCACTCGGATTCTTCGGACCGGGTGCGCGACTGGATCACCCGCTCCTCGACAAACTCGCCCGCGACGCAAGGGGCGTGGAGTTCATGGAGGGGACACGGAACATCCAGAAGCTCAATCTGTTCCAGGGGCTGCACACCGGAAAGGTGGGCCGGTTCTGAACAGGACCGAACAGTCCTCCGCTCGGGATTCGGTCGAGATCTGGAGGATTCCGTTGAACGGCGCGCGCCGCCCCGGGGACCGGGGCGGCGGCGCCGCGCCGGACGGCCCGGACGGCTACCCGCCGCACCTGGAGGAGCTGCTCGACGAGCAGGAGCGGGCGCGCGCCCGGGCCGGGCGGCTGCCCGGTCTGCGGCGCCGTTTCGTGATCGCGCACGCCGCCACCCGGATCGTCCTCGGCGAGCGCCTCGGGCTCCCCCCGGACGGGCTGCGCTTCACCCGCGGACCGTGGGGCAAGCCCGCGGTCGCGGGGGCGGACGGGCTGCACTTCAGCCTCTCCCACTCGGGCGAGACCGCCCTGCTCGCGCTGGCTGCGCGGCCGGTCGGGGTGGACGTCGAGCTGGCCCGCCCGGACCTCGACGTCGACCGGCTGGCCGGACGCTTCTTCCCCCCGGAGGAGCGGGCCGCGGTGGCCGCCGGCGGGCAGCCGGTCTTCACCCGGCTGTGGACCAGGAAGGAGGCCTGCGTGAAGGCCTCCGGCGGCAGACTCACCCAGGGCATGGGGATCCCCGTCGCCCACCCCGGCCGGGAGGCCGCCGTGTACGCACGCTCCGGGCCGTTGCCCGGTCCGTGGAGAGTCGTCGATCTGCCGCTGCCCGGGGGATACGCGGGGTCCGTCGCACTGACCGGCGACGGGCCCTTTAACGTGTCCCGGCGGATGTGGTATCAAATTCCGCCTGGGGAATCCGGTGTCGACACTCTCCCACCGGTACTCGCGTCGAGCCCCGAGTCGGTTCTCGACGAGGCTGTCAAGTAGAAGAAACTCCCCCTCGAATCGTCGAAGTTGTACCCGTGATCATGCGTCGGAGCGTCACTAGATTCAGGGACGCGAGCAAACGTCGCACCGCACCGGCCGGACTCGGAAGTCAGGCCCGTGGCCGATCCGGGCATTTCTTCTGAGGAGGGGAACGTGATCGTGGAAGGCAGGAACGTGATCACCAGGGCCGCTCGGTGGAGCGCCGTCCACCCCTGGTGGGCGATAACGCTCTGGGTGGTGTTCGTCGTGGGGGCCCTGGTGGTCGGCGGCGTCACGGGCACCCGGCAGGCCACCACCTCCGACCTCTCCATCGGGCAGTCCGGCCGGGCGGCCGAGATCGCCCGCAGCGGCGGTCTGCAGGAGCGCGCGGTGGAGAACGTCCTCATCACCCCGTGGGGCGGTGGGCAGCTCGACCCGGTCCGGGCCGGGGCGGCCGCCTCGGACGCCGCCCGCGACCTGCGCGACGTGCCCGGCATCAGCGCCGTGGACGAGCCGGTGTCCGCCCCGGACGGCTCGGCGATGCTCGTCCCGGTGACCCTGGACGGGGATCCGGAGACCGCCTCCGACCGGGTGCAGCCGATCATCGACGCCGTGGCGAGGACCCACGAGTCGCACACCGACCTGCGGATGGAGCTGGTCGGCGCCGGGTCGATCAAGGCCGGGCTGAACGAGATGCTGAGCAAGGACCTCGGCAAGGCCACCGTGCTGAGCCTGCCGGTGACCCTGCTCGTCATGGTCTTCGTCTTCGGTGCGATCGTCGCCGCGAGCGTCCCGGTCGTGCTCGGCCTGTCCTCGGTGCTCGCCGGGCTCGGCCTGTGGGGGGTGGCCTCCCAGCTGGTGCCCGACCCGGGGCCGGTGACCCACGTCATCGTGCTGATGGGGATGGCCATCGGGGTCGACTACTCGCTGTTCTACCTCAAGCGCCAGCGCGAGGAACGGGCCCTGGGCGCCAACAACATCGACGCCATCGAGATCGCGGCCGCCACCTCCGGGCACTCGGTGCTGGTGTCCGGCGTGGTCGTCATGATCTCGATGGGAGCGCTCTACCTCGCCGGTCACATCGCCTTCGAGTCGATGGCCACCGGCGCGGTGCTGGTGGTCGGGATCGCGATCATCTCCTCGCTGACCGTCCTGCCGGCCATGCTGTCCCGGTTCGGCCGCTTCCTGGACGCCCCCCGGGTGCCGCTGGTGTGGCGGCTCACCCAGGCCGGCGGGGTGAAGCCGCGGCTCTGGTCGACGATGCTCAAGCCCTCGCTGCGCCACCCGGTCATCGCGCTGGTGCTCTCGGTCGGCGCCCTGCTCCTGCTCGCGGTGCCGGCCCTCGGCCTGAAGCTCAAGGCCACCGGGATCGACGACCTGCCCCGCTCGATCCCGGCGATGCAGGCCAACGAGCGGCTGACCAGGTCGTTCCCGAGCCCGGCGGACACCCACACCGTCGCGGTGAAGGTCCCGGACGGCAAGGCCTGGGAGCTGGCCACCGCGGTGACCGCGCTGGTCGACCTCACCTCCCGGGACGACCTCTTCGTGCACTCCCCCGCCCCGGTGGTGCGCACCTCGCAGAGCGGGACCGTGGCCACCGTGGCGATCGGCACCCGGTTCGACAGCGGCTCCCCGGAGGCCCGCGCCTCGCTGGCCCGGCTGCGCGAGGACCTCGCCCCGCAGACCCTCGGCGCGATCGCCGGCGCCCAGTTCGCGGTCGGCGGCAGCGACGTCGCCTTCGACGTCGACTACCGGGCGAACGTGATGCGCAAGATGCCCTGGGTGCTCGGGGTGGCCCTGGTGCTGACCTTCCTGGTGATGACCGCGGCCTTCCGCTCGGTGATGCTGGCACTGATCACCGTGGTGCTCAACGTGCTGTCCGCGGCGGCCTCCTTCGGCCTGCTCGCGCTGATCTTCCAGCACACCTGGGCGGAGGACCTGCTGCACTTCGAGTCCACCGGCCGGGTGGTCGCCTGGCTGCCGCTGATGCTCTTCGTGATCCTGCTCGGCCTCTCGATGGACTACCACGTGTTCGTGGTCAGCCGGATCCGGGAGGCGGCCCGCGGCGGACTGTCCGTCAAGGAGGCCGTGGAGCAGGGGATCACTCGCACCGCCGGGGTGGTGACCAGCGCCGCGGTGGTGATGGTCTGCGTGTTCGCCCTGCTGGCCTCGCTGAACTTCATCGAGATGAAGCAGATGGGGGTCGGCATGGCCTGCGCGGTGCTGCTCGACGCCACGGTGATCCGGATCGTCGTGCTGCCGGCCGTGGTCACCCTGCTCGGCTGGAAGACCTGGTGGCCCTCGCGGCTGGCCCGCCAGACCACCACCCGCACCCCGCGGATCCCCGCCATCGTGGCGGCCGCCGCGGCGGCCTCGGCGGCCCGGACGACACTTCCGTAACACCGGAACCACCCGCACCGGCCGGGGGGAAGGGCTATCCTTCCCCCCGGCCGTTTTCGTGCGCATACCCGTCTGATAACGGCCATGACAAGGTGTTTGACTCCACCTATCCTGTGGTGGTTTGTTACGGGAGTTGTAGAATCGCATGCGCGTTCGCCGGCGCGTGAGAGCCTTCCGAGGGGGGAGGCGGGCCGGCAACCGCACAACGGGGAAGCAGGGGGCGGTCAGGGGGGTGGCCATGCACAGTGACGGCAGCCTCGCCTCGACGCGCTGGCATGAGGAGCTCAACCGGGTCGGGACGCTGTCCGGACGGGAACGACAGGTCTTCGACCTGATCGGGGCCGGGCACTCCAACCGCGGCATCGCCGCCCGACTGCACGTCACCGAGCGCACGGTGAAGGCCCACGTGGCCAACATCCTGGCGAAGCTCGGTGTGGAGTCGCGGCTTCAGGTAGGGCTGGTGGCCCAGGTCCACCAACTCATGTACGAAGGTACATGGCCGCACGAGCCACGTGTGACCGATACTTGACCAGCGCGAATGATACCCAGGCTTTTCCCCATTTTCAGGCCCCCCTAAACAAGTCGACCGCTGTTCGTAGTAGCGGGCCTGAGGTCTCAACAGAAAAGCTTGTGGCTGGAGTTCACCGCTAGGGACGGGGAAATTGGTGTACATCTCCATTTTGGGCCCACTGTTGATCGGCGACGGTCAACGCACAGTAGGTCTGAGGGCGAAGAAGAACCGCGTGATGTTGACCATGCTGGCGCTCAACGCCGGCCAGGTCGTCGCGTTCGACGAGCTGATCGACGAACTGTGGGGGGAGGCACCGCTCAAGAACGCGCGCAACGCGCTGCAGGCCAACGTCAAGCGCATGCGCAAGTCCTTGGCGGAGCTCGGTCTGGAGGGGCCGGACCAGGAGGTCATCCGCACGGTCGACAACGGATACATGCTGAACGTCTCGGAGGAGTCGGTCGACGCGTACCGGTTCCTGCGGACGGCGGAGAAGGGCGCGCAGCTGGTCGGCGACCGGCCGTACGAAGCCATGGACACGCTCCGCGGGGCACTCGCGATGTGGCGCGGACCGGCCCTGCTCGACACGAGCGACGGGCCCTGGTGCCGGGCCGTCGCGCTGCGTCTGGACGAACAGCGCAAGACGGCCCGCGAGGACCTGATCGCGGCTCAGCTCCAGGCCGGCGAGGCCGCCGCGGTGGTGGCCGAGCTGAAGCAGTTGCTCGCGCAGTACCCGGAACGGGAGCGGTTCAGCGAGCAGCTGATGATCGCGCTCTACCGGTGCGGCAGACAGTCCGAGGCCGTCGACATCTTCCACCGCACGCGGAAGTGGCTCGACGAGGAGCTGGGGCTCAAGCCGAGCCGCCGGCTCCACCACCTCTACCAGGCGATCCTGATGCAGGATCCCTCCCTGTAGGTCCCGGACAGCTCCCGGGGTGACTCCCGGGGCGAGGGCAGCTCGCCCCGTCCGCCGGCGGCTCCGTCAGGGGCCGCCGGCGTTCTTGCGCGTCGTGCCGGCTCGTCGTTCCGGCGCGTGTCGTTCTCGTGCGTCGTTCCGGTGGTGGCCGGGCCCGGTCTCCCGGGCCCGGCCACCGGGCGTTTCAGGACCCGCGCAGCCCGGTGTCGACCACCGTGCCGATCCGGCGGGCCGCCGCCGGGGCGAGCATCTCCTCGTGCCCGCACGGGACTTCGTGCACGGTGAGGGCACCGGTCAGGTGCGCGCGCCAGCGGTCGGCCAGTTCGGCGGCCGGGGCGCCCTGGACCTCGTCCGCCGCGGTGAACAGCAGCAGCGACCCGTCGAACCGCCCGGGCGTGAAATCCCGCGCGATGTCGGTGTGGTGGCGCATCACCGTCATCAGCCGGCCGAGCTCCCGGTCGTCGATGCCGGCCCCCGCGGCGTGGTGGGCGAGGAAGGCCGAGCGGATCTCCTCGTCGGTCGGGTCGTGGTCCCCCTCGTGCACCGGGAAGACGTCCAGCGCCGCCAGGAAGGCCACCCGCTCGCCCTCCGCCTGCAGCCGGACCGCCATCTGGTGCGCCACCAGGCCGCCGAAGGACCACCCCAGCAGGTGGTACGGGCCGTGCGGCTGCACCCGGCGGACCCTGGCCAGGTAGAGCTCCGCCAGCTCCTCGACGCTCTCCGGCCGGTCCCACTCCCCCTCGGCGGCCGCGACGCCGTCGGACTGCAGCGCGTACACCGGCCGGTCCGGATCGACGTGCGGGGCCAGTTCGGCGTACGGCAGGCCGAAGCCCACCCCGCCGTGCACGCAGAACAGCGGCTCGGCGGATCCCGTCGGGCGGATCGCCAGGACCGGCTCCAGCAGCTCCTGCGTCACCCGCGGGGCCGGCCCGGAGGGCCGGGCGGCCGCGGCGAGCGCCGCCACCGTCTTGTGCGTGAAGACGTCGGCCAGCGAGAGCGTGAAACCGGCCTTGGCGGCCCGGCTGACGATCTGCACCGAGCGCAGGCTGTCCCCGCCGAGGGCGAAGAAGTCGTCGTCCGCGCCGATCCCGTCCAGCCCGAGGATCTCGGCGAAGACCCCCGCGATGGCCTCCTCGGCCGGGGTGCTCGGCGGCTGCGCCGGACCCCGGCCGGCCGCGGGCGCCGAGCCGGGGGCCGGCAGCGCGCGGGTGTCGAGCTTGCCGTTCGCGGTCAGCGGCAGCGCGGGCAGCGTCACCAGGGTCGCGGGCACCATGTGCGCGGGCAGCGACTCGGCGACGAAGGCGCGCAGCACCGGCACGTCCACGGCGGCGACGCCGGGCAGCGGCACCACGTACCCGGTCAGCTGGGGCACCCCGGTGGGCGAGGGGACGACCAGCACCGCGGCCTGGACCACCACCGGGTGGCGCACCAGCGCGGCCTCGACCTCGCCGAGCTCGATCCGGAAGCCGCGCAGCTTGACCTGGTGGTCGACCCGGCCGACGTAGTCGAGCGTGCCGTCGGCCCGCCAGCGCACGAGGTCGCCGGTGCGGTACATCCGGGTGCCGGCCGGGCCGTACGGGTCGGCGACGAAGCGCTCGGCCGTGGTGACCGGGCGGCCCAGGTAGCCGTGCGCCAGGCCGGTGCCGGCGATGTACAGCTCCCCGGTGACGCCGACCGGCGCGGGTGCGAGCGCCGCGTCCAGGACGTACAGCCGGTGGTTGTCCAGCGGGCGGCCGATCGGCGGGCGGCCGCTGCCCGGCAGCAGCGGGTCGCTCCAGGTCGCGCAGACCGAGGCCTCGGTCGGGCCGTAGGCGTTGCGGAACTCGGTCAGCGGGGCGAAGCGGTCGACCAGCGCGGGCGGGCAGGCCTCACCGCCGACCAGCAGGTGCAGGCCCTCGGGCAGTACCACGTCCTCCGGCAGGCCGGCCACCACGGTCGGCGGCAGCACCACGTGGTTGACGCGGTGCTCGGCGAGCAGCGCGCCCAGCACCTCCCCGGAGACCCTGCTCTCGTCGGTGGCGCACACCAGGGTGCCGCCCGAGAACAGCGAGACCCCGAGCTCCCACACGGTGGCGTCGAAGCTGAACGAGGCGAACTGCAGCACCCGGGTGTCCGGCCCGGCGCCCATCCGCGCCCGGTGGTTGGCGACCAGGTTGGCGGCCCCCAGGTGCGGCACCACGACGCCCTTGGGGCGGCCGGTGGAGCCCGAGGTGTAGATCACGTAGGCGACGTCGTCCGGCCCGAGCGGGCGGGTGCGCTCGGCGTCGACGGGGTCGTGGTCCGGCCGGCCGGTCAGGTCGGAGCGGGTGGCGAGCGAGTCCAGGACCAGCGGCACGACGCCGTCGGGCAGCCCGGGCAGCCGGTCGGCGACGGCCTCGACGGTCAGCACCTGGGCGGGCGCCGCGTCGCCCAGCATGTAGGCGATCCGGTCGGCCGGGTACTGCGGGTCGACCGGCAGGTAGGCGGCGCCGGTCTTGAGCACCGCGAGCAGCGCGACCACCAGCGGCGCGGAGCGCGGCATGGCCAGCGCGACCACGTCGCCCGGGCCGACCCGACGCTCCAGCAGCAGGTGGGCGAGCCGGTTGGCCCGCTCGTTGAGCGCCGCGTAGGACAGCCGCATGGTCGCCGGTCCGGCCGGCACGGCGTCGGGGCCGATCAGCGCCGGGTGCTCCGGGTCCGCGGCGGCCAGGCCCTCGAACAGCTCCGTCAGGGTGACCGGGGTGAGCGGGGCGGTCGGGCCGGCCCACTCCTCCAGCAGGACCCGCCGCTCCTCGGCGGTGAGCAGGTCGAGGGCGCTGAGCGGGGCGTCGGGGGTGCCGGCCGCGGAGCCGAGCAGGGTGGCCAGGGCCCCGGCGAGGCGGGCCGCCGTCGCCCCGGTGAAGAGGTCTTCGCGGTACTCCAGGCGGATGTCCAGCCCGGCCGGGGAGCCGTCCGGGCCGGTCCGCTCCAGCACCTGGAAGGACAGGTCGAACTTGGCCGTGGTGGAGCCGACCGGCAGCACCTCGGCGGTCAGGCCGGGCATCGCGGGCAGCGGGTCGGCGCTGTTCTCGAAGGCCAGGATCACCTGGAAGAGCGGCTGCCGGCCCATCGAGCGGACCGGGTTGAGCTCCTCGACGAGGTGCTCGAAGGGCAGCTCGGCGTGCGCGTAGGCGGTCAGGTCGCTCTCCCGGACCCGCCCGAGCAGGTCGGTGAAGCTCGGGTCGCCCGAGGTGTCGGTGCGCAGCACCACGGTGTTGACGAAGAATCCGACCAGATCGCGGACGGCGTCGTCGGTGCGCCCCGCCACCGGGCTGCCGAGCGGGATGTCGGTGCCCGCGCCGAGCCGGGTGAGCAGGGCGGCGAGACCGGCCTGGACGGCCATGAACAGGCTCGCGCCGCCGCGCCGGGCCAGCTCGGCGAGCCGGGCGTGGGTCGGCGCGGGCACGGTGCACCCGACCTCGCCGCCGCGGTGCCCGGCCCGGGCCGGCCGCGGGAAGTCGGTGGGAAGCTCCAGCTCCTCCGGGATGCCCGCCAGCGCCTCGCGCCAGTGCGCGAGTTCGGCGCTGGCCAGGCTGTCCGGGTCGTCCTTGGAGCCGAGCAGTCCGCGCTGCCACAGCGCGTGGTCGGCGTACTGCACCGGCAGCGGCTCCCAGCCGGGTGCGGCACCGGCCAGCCGGGCCCGGTAGGCCGTGGAGAGGTCCCGGGCGAGCGGGCCGAGCGACCAGCCGTCGGCGGCGATGTGGTGCACCGTCAGGGCCAGTGCGTGGTCGTCCGGGCCGAGCACGAACAGCCGGGCCCGCAGCGGCACCTGGGCGGAGAGCTCGAAGGGGTGGGCGGCCTCGGCGGCCAGCGCCGCCCCGAGCGCGCCCGGCTCCGATCCGGCGAGGTCCACCACGACCAGCCGGGCGCCGGCCCCGTCGGCCTCCCCGGGGGAGAGCACCAGCTGCGAGGGCAGCCCGTCGGCCTCGGCGAAGACGGTCCGCAGGCTCTCGTGCCGGGCCACCACGTCCCGGACGGCGGCGGCGAGCGCGGCGGCGTCCAGCGGGCCGGTGAGGCGCACCGCCAGCGGGATGTTGTAGGTGCCGGTCGGGCCGTCCATCTTGTCCAGGAACCAGAGCCGCTCCTGGGCGTGCGAGAGCGGCACCGAGGACGGCCGGTCGGGGACGGCCCGCAGCGCGGGGCGCCGGGGGCCGGCCGGTTCGCCGGCCGCCTCGGGCGCCTCCGGGTCGAGGGCCCGGGCCAGCGCCTCGGCCGTCCGGGCGTCGAACAGCGCCCGCACCGGGACGTCGGCGCCGAGCGCGGCGCGCAGCCGGTTGGCGACCCTCGTCGCGGACAGCGAGTGGCCGCCCAGCTCGAAGAAGTCGTCGTCCGCGCCGACCCGGTCGAGGCCGAGGGCCTCGGCGAAGACCGCGCAGAGCAGCTCCTCGCGTTCGCCCACGGGCGCGCGCCCGGTGCCCGCCCGCTCGTCCGGCGGGGCGGGCAGGGCCTTGCGGTCGATCTTGCCGTTGGGGGTCAGCGGCAGATCGTCCAAGGGAACGTACACGGCAGGGACCATGTGCGTGGGCAGCACCGATGACGCCCGCTCCCGCAACCGGTCGCGGTCGATCCCTGCCGGTACGACATAGGCGACCAGGCGGGCGTCCCCCGCCCGGTCGGTGCGGGCCGTGACGACGGCCCGCGTCACTCCGGGCTGCGCCGCGAGCACGGACTCGATCTCGCCGAGCTCGATGCGGTAGCCACGGATCTTCACCTGGTGGTCGCTGCGCCCCGCGTACTCCAGGGCGGCGCCGGCGGCGTCCCAGCGGACGATGTCGCCGGTGCGGTACATCCGCGCGCCGGACGGCCCGTACGGGTCCGCGACGAAGCGCTCGGCGGTCAGGCCGGCCCGGCCCAGGTAGCCGCGGGCCAGGCCGGTGCCGGCGATGTAGAGGTCGCCGAAGGTGCCGTCGGGCACCGGGCGCAGCGCGCCGTCCAGGACGTACACCCGGGTGTTGGCGATCGGGCCGCCGATCGGCGGCGGGCCGGCCTCGGGGTCGGTCAGGGGTGCGGCGGTGGACCAGATGGTGGTCTCGGTCGGGCCGTACACGTTGGTCACCGACGCGCAGTGCGCGGTGAGCGTACGGGCCAGGGGTTCGGGCAGCGCCTCGCCGCCGACCAGGGCGCGCAGCCCGGCCAGCCGGGGGGCGTGGTCGGCGGCCAGCGACTGCCAGAGGCTGGGGGTGGCCTGCAGCAGGGTGGCGTCCAGCCCGGTGACGGCGTCGGCCAGGGCGGCCGGGTCGCGGACCGTCCCGCGGTCGGCGACCAGCAGTTCGGCGCCGGCGGCGAGCGGGACGAACAGCTCCAGGTTGGCGATGTCGAAGCCGAAGGTGGTGACGGCGAGGAAGCGGTCGGCGGGGGTCACCGCGAAGCGGGCGACCATGTCCTCGACCAGGTTGACCAGGGCGCCGTGCGGCACCACCACGCCCTTGGGGCGGCCGGTGGAGCCCGAGGTGTAGATCACGTACGCGGGGTGGTCGGCGAGCGGGGCCGTGCGTGCGCGCTGCCCGTGCGCACCGGCCCCGGTCTCCGTGCCGTCCAGCACCCACAGCTCGCCGGTGGCCGAGCCGCCGTCCGCGGTGAGGAGCTCGCGGACCCGGCGGTGGGTGAGGGTGACCACCGGGGCGGCGTCGGCCAGCATGTAGCGCAGCCGGTCGACCGGGTAGTCCGGGTCCAGCGGCAGGTAGGCGGCACCGGACTTGAGGACGGCCAGGGCGGCCACCACCAGGTCGCAGGAGCGGTCCAGCGCGATCGCCACGACCTGCTCGGGCCCGGCGCCGGCGGCGGTCAGCGCGGCCGCCAGTTCGTCGGCGCGCTCGTGGAGCCGGCGGTAGGTCAGCCGCTCGTCGCCGCAGCGGACCGCGGGGGCGTCGGGGGCGAGGGCGGCCCGGGCGTCCAGCAGCGGGGCCAGCCAGTGCCCGGACAGCGGCGTCGCGGTGGCGTTGCGGTCCTCGGTGACCCGGTCCCGTTCGGCCTCGTCCAGCACGTCCAGCCGGCCGCAGGGCTCGTCGGGCGCGGTGACCGCGGCGGCCAGCAGCCGGGCGAAGCGCCGCCCGACCAGCTCGGCCTCCGCCCGGTCGACCAGCGCCGGCACGTGGTTGACCGCGAGGCCGAACGGGGTGCCGGGGAAGACGGTCAGGGTGAGCGGGAAGTGCGTGGCGGATCGGACGTCGGCGCCGGTCACCCGGGGGCCGCCGGCGGTGGCCAGCGGCAGGCCGCCCATCGGGTAGTTCTGGAACATCAGGGCGGTGTCGAAGAGTTCGCCGCGCACGGCGGTCAGCTGCTGGACCTCCGCCAGGGTCAGGTGCTCGTGCGCCAGCAGGTCGGCCTGCGAGCGCTGCACGTCGGCGAAGAGCTCGGCCGGGGTGCGGGCCGGGTCGACGTCCACCCGGACGGGCAGGGTGTTGGCGAACAGGCCCACCATCCGCTCGACGTCCGGGACCTCGGCCGGGCGGCCGGAGGTGACCGCGCCGAACAGCACCGTGTCCTGGCCGGTCAGCCGGGACAGCAGCAGCGCCCAGCAGCCCTGCACCACGGCGTTGACGGTCAGACCGCGCGAGCGGGCGAAGGCGGTCAGCGCGGCCGAGACCTCGGGGGTCAAGTCCAGCGGGACGGCCTGCGGCAGCGCGCCGGCCCCCTCGGCCCGGGCCCGGCCCGCCGGCACCAGCCGGGTCGGGTCGACCACTCCGGCCAGGGCGCCGGTCCAGGCCCGCCGGGCGGCCTCCTTGTCCTGCGCGCCGAGCCAGGCCAGGTGCGCCTGGTAGCGGGCGGCGCCGGTGCGCGGCTCCTTCGACGGCGTACCGCCGGCCTTCAACTCCTCTGCGAGCGCTGCGAGTTCACTGATCAGCGAGACCATCGACCAGCCGTCCACCAGGATGTGGTGGACGGTCCAGATCAGCCGGCAGCGGCCGCCCCCGGCACGGGCCAGGGTGATCCGCTGCAGCGGCGGGCGGGCGAGGTCGAAGCGGCGCAGCCGGTCCTCCTCGGCGAGCCGGTCGAACTCCTCCTCCGGCCCCGCCGGGGCGGCCGTCACCGCGACCTCCCGCCAGGGCAGCTCGACGGAGGTGGGGACGACCTGGATCGCCTCGCCGTTCTTGCGGTGCCGGAAGCAGGCCTTCAGGTTGGGGTGCCGTTCCAGGAGGAGGCCGGCCGCGGTGCGCAGCGCTGCGGCGTCGGCGTCGGTCAGCTCCTCGAGGTCGAGCACCAGCTGAATGGTGTAGACGTCCGTCCCCTCGCGGTCGTACTCCGAGAGAAAGAGCAGTCCCTGTTGCAGCGGCGAGAGCGGGAGGACTTCACTGATGGCGGACGGCCGATTCAAACCGGGCTCCTCATGGAAGGCCTGCATGGTGCGGAATAACAAACGTTTTCCGATGGCGCTGACGGGCAACTGACCGGCAACTGACGGACCGCTGACGCGCGGCCCCCCGGCGGCCCGAAACCCTGGTGGCGGGCCCCGTCAGCAATCCGTCAGCCCCTCGTCAGCGCGCGACGAGAGGCTTGCCGCCGAGGCTAATTCGTTACCGAAGGCCAGGAGTCTCCAAGTGCCGGTCATTTCCGCGTCGCACGAATTCGAGGTCAGCGACCTCTTCGTGAATCTGCAGCCGTTCTTCGGGCACCGTCTCTTCCTGAAAGTCGAAGGGTTCAACTTCGCCGGGTCCATCAAGCTGAAGGCCGCCCGGGAGATGGTCGCCCAGGCCGAGGCCGCCGGGGTGCTCGGCCCCGGCTCGACCCTGGTGGAGTCGTCCTCCGGGAACATGGGCGTCGCCCTGAGCGTGCTCGCCGCCAGCCGCGGCTACAAGTTCATCTGTGTCACCGACTCGCGCTGCAACGAGGTGACCAGGCGCACCATGGAGTCGTACGGCGCCGAGGTGCACCTGATCGACGTGCCGCACGAGACCGAGGGCCTCCTCGGTGCCCGGATCCGCCACGTCAAGGCGCTGCTCGCCGCCGACGAGAAGCGGGTCTGGCTGAACCAGTACCTGAGCCCGGGGAACTGGATGGCCCACTACCGGACCACCGCGCCGGCCATCGCCCGCGAGTTCCCGGACCTGAACGTGCTGTTCATCGGCGCGGGCACCACCGGGACCCTGATGGGCTGCGCCCGGTACTTCCGCGAGCGGCGCCCCTCGGTGCGGGTGATCCCGGTCGACAGCGTCGGCTCGGTCACCTTCGGCACCCCGCCGGCCACCCGGCACATCCCGGGCCTGGGCACCAGCGTCCGTCCGCCGCTGCTCGACGACACCCTGGTCGACGCCCCGATCCTCGTCGAGGAGGCCGACACCGTCCGCACCTGCCGCGAGCTGATGCGCGGCGGCTTCCTGTTCGGCGGGTCCACCGGGACGGCCGTCAGCGGGGCGCTGCGCTGGCTGGACGAGCACCACGGCGACGGCGCGGGCGGGGTGCGCGAGCGGATCACCGCCGTGACCATCGCCCCGGACCTGGGCGAGCGCTACATGGACACCGTCTACCACGACGCGTGGGTGCGCGACACGGTCGGCCCGGAGGGCCTGCTGCCCGGGATCGAGCACCGCGGGCTCGGGGCGGGCGTCGCCGCCGGGCTGCAGCCCGTGTCCGGCTGAGCGGACCGCACGGGCGCGAACAGCGGTGTCAGAGGTCGAGAGTGTCGCGGCGGGGCCGAGGCCGAGGATGACGGAGAGCAAAGCAGTGACCACCACCCGGAACGCAGTCCTGCCGCTGACCGCGGCGCAGGCCGAGATCTGGTTCGACGAGCAGTTCGCCGACGGGCCGCTGGCCTACAACATGGCGGACTACATCGACATCCGCGGGCCGCTCGACCCCGAGCTGCTCGGACGGGCGCTGCAGCGCCTCGGCCACGAGGCCGAGGGGCTGCGCGTCCAGTTCGTCGAGGAGGACGGCGCGCCGGGCCAGATCATCCGCCCGCTCGCGCAGATCCCGCTCAAGACGGTGGACCTCAGCGGCGAGGCGGACCCGCTGGCGGCCGCCGAGCGCTGGATGCGTGCGGACCACGCCGACCCGATGAAGGTCACCGACTTCCCGCTGTTCCGCGGCGCCCTGATCACCCTGGACGCCGAGCGGCACCTGCTCTACCTGTGCATGCACCACATCCTCGCGGACGGGTTCAGCCGCTCGCTGCTGTACCCGAAGCTCTCCGCCGTCTACACCCGGCTGGCCGCCGGCGAGGGCCCGGACGAGCTGGACGCCGACGCCATGCCGGCCTTCCACCGGCTGCTGGACGCCGAGCGCAAGTACCTCGACTCCACCAGCGTCGAGAAGGACCGCGCCTACTGGACGGACCGGCTCACCTCCGCCCGGCACGGCGCGGTGCCCGAGCTGGTGTCGCTCTCCGAGCAGGAGCCGGCCCCCGGCCGGGTCGCCCTGCGCGAGACCGCCCGGCTCTCCCCGGAGACCACCGCCGCGCTGCACGCCCTCGCCCAGGACGGCAAGGTCACCATGCCGGTCCTGATGGTCGCCGCGATGGCCGCCTACACCCAGCGCGTCACCGGCGTCCCGGCGCCGCTGCTCACCCTGCCGGTCACCGGCCGGGTCGGCGCGGTCAGCCGCGAGATCCCCGGCATGCTCGCCAACTACCTGCCGCTGGCCGTCCGGGTGCGCCCGGAGATGACCCGCACCGAGCTGCTGCGCGCGGCCTGGATCGAGGTCGCCGGCACCCTGAAGCACCAGCGCTACCGCGGGGACCGGGTGCGCCGCGACATCGGTCTGCGGATCGACGACCAGCGCGCCTTCGGCCCGTTCATCAACGTGCTCAACCAGGACCCGGAGCTGGCCTTCGGCGAGGGCTGCCGCGGGGTCGTGGTCAACCTGTCCACGGGCATCGTCAAGGACCTCATCATGACGGTCCTCAACGCGGACGACGGCACCGTCGAGATCCACCTCGACGGCAACCCCGAGCTGTACGACGCCGCCGAACTCGCCACCCACCTGGCCCGGTTCGAGACCTTCCTCGGCACCCTCGCCACCATGCCGGCGGACCGCCCGCTGGGCCAGGTGGGCCTGGGTGCCACCGGCGAGCAGCTCGGCCTGCTCGGCGGCTGGGACCGCGGCGCCGCCGCCGACCAGGGACTGGTGGAGCGGATCCGCGACGTCGCGGCCGCCCGGCCGGACGCGGTCGCCGCGGCCGACGGCACCGAGCGGATCACCTACCGCGAGCTGCTCGCCCGCGCGGGCGGCCTGGCCGCCCGGCTGGGCGACGCCGGGGTCACCACCGGTTCGGTGGTGGCGATGTACGCCGAGCCCGGCGTCCCCTTCGTCACCGGCGTCCTGGCCGTCCTGGCCGCGGGCGGCGCCTACCTGCCGCTCGACCCGACCGCCCCGGCCGCCCGCAACACCGGGCTGCTGACCGACAGCGGCGCCCGCCACCTGCTGGCCGGCGCCGGGTACCGCGAGCAGGCCGCCGAGGTCGCCGCCGGGGCGGCCGCCGTGCTGCCGCTGTCCGACCCGGCCGACGGCATCGCCGGTGCGGCCCTGCCGACCCGCGGCCAGGGCCTGGACCTCGCCTACGTGATGTTCACCTCCGGCTCCACCGGGAAGCCCAAGGGCGCGATGGTGCAGCGCTCCGGGATGATGAACCACCTCTGGGCCAAGGTCGACGACCTCTCGCTCACCGAGAGCGAGGGCGTCGTCCAGAACGCGCCGCTCACCTTCGACGTGTCGGTCTGGCAGATGCTGGCCCCGCTCGTCGTCGGCGGGACGGTGCGGGTCTCCGGCACCGAGATGGCCGCCGACCCGACCGCCCTGTTCGGGATGGCCCGCGACGAGCGGATCGCCGTCCTGGAGGTCGTCCCCTCCCTCCTGCGCGCCGCCCTCGACGCCTGGGACGTGGACGGCACCGCGCCGCAACTCCCGGACCTGCGCTGGCTGATGGTCACCGGCGAGGCCCTGCCCGCCGACCTCTGCCGACGCTGGCACGAGCGCCACCCGCACATCCCGATGATGAACGCCTACGGCCCCACCGAGTGCTCCGACGACGTCACCCACGCCGTCATCCGCACCGGCGACACCCTCACCGCCCGCGTCCCCATCGGCACCGCCGTCCGCAACACCCGCCTCTACGTCCTCAGCGACGAACTCCAGCCCGTCCCCGTCGGCGTCCCCGGCGAGCTCTACATCGGCGGCGCCGGCGTCGGCCGCGGCTACCTCCACGACCCCGCCCGCACCGCCGCCACCTTCATGGCCGACCCCTACGCCGGCCCCGGCACCCGCATGTACCGCACCGGCGACCGCGTCATCCAACGCCCCGACGGCCAACTCGAGTTCATCGAACGCCGCGACCACCAGGTCAAGATCCGCGGCCGCCGCGTCGAAACCGGCGAGATCGAAGCCGTCATCCGCACCCTCGACACCGTCGCCGACGCCGCCGTCGCCGTCCTCCCCGACGCCTCCGGCAACCCCCGCCTCGTCGGCTACCTCACCGGCCCCGGCGTCGACCCCGACCAGGTCCGCTCCGAGCTCTCCCAGCTGCTGCCCGGCTACATGATCCCGGCCTCCTGGCTCGTCCTCGACGCCATGCCCCTCACCCCGAACGGCAAGCTCGACCGCAAGGCCCTGCCCAAGCCGGCGCTCGGCGAGCAGGACACCCTGCGCGGCCCGCGCACCGAACGCGAGCGGATCCTCTGCGACATCCTCGCCGAGGTGCTCGGCACCGGGCGGGTCGGCATCGACGAGGACTTCTTCGCCCTCGGCGGCGACAGCATCCGCTCCATCCAGGTCGTCAGCCGCGCCCACAAGGCCGGCCTGAGCTTCACCACCCGCGACATCTTCACCCACAAGACCGCGGCCGCCCTGGCCCGGATCGCCGGCGGGGCGGAGCCGCAGGCCGCGGCCGCGCCCGCCGAGGACGCCGGCGGCACCGGCCCGTACGAACTGACGCCGATCATGGCCCAGTTGCACGACGACACGCACAGCCTCACCGGCCCGGTCGTCAAGTACAGCCAGCACGTCGTCGTGCGGGTGCCCGCCACGCTGGACGCCGACCTGCTCGACACGGCCCTGCACGCCCTGGTCGACCACCACGACGCGCTGCGCACCCGCGCCACCGAGCCCGCGCCCGGCCTGTGGCACACCGAGGCACTGGCCCCCGGCGCGCTCGCCGGCGTGCGCCTGGTCGCCACCGCCGAGCACGGCGGCACGGACCCGCAGGACGCCCTCGGCCACGCCGAGCGGCAGGCCTCCGCGGCCCGCGCCCGGCTCGACCCCGCCGAGGCCGTGATGATCCAGGCCGTGCTGATCGGCGCGGCGCCCGGCGCCGACACCACCCTGCTGGTGATCTCCGCCCACCACCTGGTCGTCGACGGGGTGTCCTGGCGGATCCTGCTGCCCGACCTCGCCGCCGCCTGCGCGGCGCTGGCCGAGGGCCGCACCCCCGCGCTCGACCCGGTCGGCACCTCCTACCGCGCGTGGTCGCAGCTGCTCGCCGCCCAGGCCCGCACCCAGGTCCGCGGGTCCGAACTCGCGCTCTGGCAGTCGGCCCTGACCGGCCCCGACCCGCTGGTCGGCACCCACCGGCTCGACCCCGCGACCGACGTCTACGGCACCCAGCGCACCCTGCGCCTGGAGCTCGGCCCCGAGGTCACCGGCCCGCTGCTCACCGACGTCCCGGCCGCGTTCCACGCCGAGGTCAACGACGTCCTGCTGACCGGCCTCGCGCTCGCCGTCGCCGACTGGCGCCGCCGGCACGGCCGCGCCGACTACGCGCAGACCCTGATCGAACTCGAGGGCCACGGCCGCGAGCAGCTCAGCGACACCCTCGACCTGTCCCGCACCGTCGGCTGGTTCACCAGCGCCTTCCCGGTGCGCCTGGACCCGGGCACGCTGGACTGGGACGAGGTCTGGGCCGGCGGCCCCGCGCTCGCCACCGCCCTCAAGCGGATCAAGGAGCAGCTGCGCGCGCTGCCCGACCGCGGCGTCGGCTACGGCCTGCTGCGCTACCTCAACCCGCACGCCGCCCGCGCCCTGGCCGGGCACCACAAGCCGCAGATCGGCTTCAACTACATGGGCCGCTTCGACGCCCGCGAGGCCGGGCTCTGGGAGCCGGCCGGCGGCGACGGGGTGGTCGGCACCGGGGCCCACCCCGGCATGCCGCTGCCGCACCTGCTCGACGTCACCCCGGCCACCGAGGACCGGCACGACGGCCCGCACCTGATCGCCAACTGGTCCTGGGCCGGCCGGACCGTAGCCGAGGAGGACGCCCGGGACGTCGCGGACACCTGGTTCCGCGCCCTGGAACTGCTCGCCCGGCACGCCGCCGCCCCCGGCGCCGGCGGCCGCACCCCCTCCGACCTGCCGCTGGTCGCCCTGGCCCAGGAGGAGATCGAGGAGTTCGAGGCCGAGCTCGCACAGACCGGCACCGCCCTCGCCGACGTGCTGCCGCTCACCCCGCTCCAGCAGGGCATGCTCTTCCACGCCGACTACGACGCCGCCGGCTCCGGGCCGGACGCGGACGCCGTCGACGTCTACACCCTGCAGATCGTCGCCGACATCGAGGGCGAGCTGGACGCCGCGGCGCTGCGCGCCGCCGGACAGGCCCTGCTCGACCGGCACCCCAACCTGCGCGCCGCCTTCCGCGCCCGCGCCACCGGCGAGCCGGTCCAGGTCGTGCCGCAGCACGTCGAACTCCCCTGGCTGGACGCCGACCTGACCGACCTGCCGGAGCCCTCCCGGGCTGCCGAGCTGGACCGGATCACCGAGGCCGAGCGCACCCGCCGCTTCGACCTCGCCGCCCCGCCGCTGCTGCGCTTCGCCCTGGTCACCCACGGCGAGGGCCGGCACCGGTTCATCTGGACCAGCCACCACATCCTGGTCGACGGCTGGTCGATGCCGCTGCTGGTCCGCGAGCTCTTCGCGCTCTGCGCACCCGGCGCGGACGTCGCCCTGCTGCCCGACCCGGCCCCGTACCGCTCCTACCTGGCCTGGCTGACCGCGCAGGACCGCACCGCGGCCCGGGAGGCCTGGCACCGGGTGCTGGCCGACGTCGACGAGCCCACCCTGCTCGTCCCCGCCGACCCGGCCCGCGTCCCGGCGCTGCCCGACGCGGTGCTCGCCGAGGTGCCCGCCGACCTCACCGCCGCGCTCTCCGGCTGGGCCCGCACCGAGGGCCTGACCCTCAACACCGTGGTCCAGGGCTGCTGGGCGCTGCTGCTCGGCCGGCTCACCGGCCGCCAGGACGTGGTGTTCGGCGCCGTCACCTCCGGCCGCCCGGCCGAGGTGCCCGAGGTCGAGTCGATGATCGGCATGTTCCTCACCACCGTCCCGGTCCGGGCCCGGCTGCACCCCGGCGACACCCTCGCCGAGCTGCTGCACGCCGTGCAGGACCAGCAGAGCGCACTACTCCCCCACGAGCACCTCGGACTCGCCGCGATCCACCAGGCCGCCGGCCTGTCCGGCGAGGTCTTCGACACCGTGGTGCTGTTCGAGAACTTCCCGCTGGACGAGAACGGCCTCGACACCGGCGTCGCCGACGGCCCGCGCGTCGTCCGGGCCGAGGCCCGGGACGCCCGGCACCACCCGCTGAGCATGGTGGTGCACCCCGGCGACACCCTGCACCTGCGACTGGACTACCACCCGGGCCTGTTCGGCCGGGACGAGGTCGAGCGGGTCGCGACGGTCTTCCAGCACCTGCTGCGCACCGTCGCCGAGCGGCCCGACCTGCCGCTCGCCCGGGTCGACGTGACCGCCCCGGCCGACCTCACCGGCCGCGCCACCCCCGGCGAGCTGGGCGGGCTGCTCGGCGCCTGGGACCCGACGGTCGCCGAGGAGAGCATCGGCGTGGTCGAGCGGGTGCGCGCGGTGGCCGCCAGCACCCCCGACGCGGTGGCCGTCACCGACGGCGCCGGCTCGCTGGGCTACCGGGAGCTGGTCGAGGCGGCCGGCGGACTGTCCGCCGAGCTGACCGCGACCGGGGTCACCACCGGTTCGGTGGTGGCGATGTTCGCCGAGCCCGGCGTCCCCTTCGTCACCGGCGTGCTCGGTGTGCTCGGCGCGGGCGGCGCCTACCTGCCGCTCGACCCGACCGCCCCGGCCGCCCGCAACACCGGGCTGCTCGAGGACAGCGGCGCCCGCCACCTGCTGGTCGGCGCCGGGTACCGCGAGCAGGCCGCCGAGTTCGCCGCCGCCGTGCAGGGCGAGCCGGTCACCGTCCTCCCGCTGGAGCAGTCCGGGCCCGGGGCCCTGCCGGAGTGCGTGGGCACCGGCCTGGACCTCGCCTACGTGATGTTCACCTCCGGCTCCACCGGGAAGCCCAAGGGCGCGATGGTGCAGCGCTCCGGGATGATGAACCACCTCTGGGCCAAGGTCGGCGACCTCGACCTGGCGGCCGGGGAGGGCGTCGTCCAGAACGCGCCGCTCACCTTCGACGTGTCGGTCTGGCAGATGCTGGCCCCGCTCGTCGTCGGCGGGACGGTGCGGGTCTCCGGCACCGACATGGCCGCCGACCCGACCGCCCTGTTCGGGATGGCCCGCGACGAGCGGATCGCCGTCCTGGAGGTCGTCCCCTCCCTCCTGCGCGCCGCCCTCGACGCCTGGGACACCGAGGGCGACGCCCCCGAACTCCCGGACCTGCGCTGGCTGATGGTCACCGGCGAGGCCCTGCCCGCCGACCTCTGCCGACGCTGGCACGAGCGCCACCCGCACATCCCGATGATGAACGCCTACGGCCCCACCGAGTGCTCCGACGACGTCACCCACGCCGTCATCCGCACCGGCGACACCCTCACCGCCCGCGTCCCCATCGGCACCGCCGTCCGCAACACCCGCCTCTACGTCCTCAGCGACGAACTCCAGCCCGTCCCCGTCGGCGTCCCCGGCGAGCTCTACATCGGCGGCGCCGGCGTCGGCCGCGGCTACCTCCACGACCCCGCCCGCACCGCCGCCACCTTCATGGCCGACCCCTTCGCCGGCCCCGGCACCCGCATGTACCGCACCGGCGACCGCGTCATCCAACGCCCCGACGGCCAACTCGAGTTCATCGAACGCCGCGACCACCAGGTCAAGATCCGCGGCCGCCGCGTCGAAACCGGCGAGATCGAAGCCGTCATCCGCACCCTCGACACCGTCGCCGACGCCGCCGTCGCCGTCCTCCCCGACGCCTCCGGCAACCCCCGCCTCGTCGGCTACCTCACCGGCCCCGGCGTCGACCCCGACCAGGTCCGCTCCGAGCTCTCCCAGCTGCTGCCCGGCTACATGATCCCGGCCTCCTGGCTCGTCCTGGACGCCATGCCCCTCACCCCGAACGGCAAGCTCGACCGCAAGGCCCTGCCCGAGCCCGACCTGGGAGAGCTCGCGCAGGCCCGGGCCCCGCGCAACGAGCGCGAGCAGGTGCTCACCGAGATCCTGGCCGAGGTGCTCGGCACCGGGCGGGTCGGCATCGACGAGGACTTCTTCGCCCTCGGCGGCGACAGCATCCGCTCCATCCAGGTCGTCAGCCGCGCCCGGCGGGCCGGTCTCACCCTCACCACCCGCGACATCTTCACGCACAAGACCGCGGCCGCCCTCGCACAGGTCGCCGAGGAGCTCGCGGAGGACGCCGCCGAGACCGCCCCGATGGAGTCCGGAAGCAGTCTGATCGCCCTGTCCGACGAGGAACTGGCCGATCTGGAATTCGAGTTGAATGAGGAACTTTCGTGACGACCGCCCCCAGACCCGGGTCGAAGATCAGCGAAGTACTTCCGCTCTCCCCCCTGCAGCAGGGACTGCTCTTCCTGTCCTCGTACGACCAGGCCTCGCCCGACCCGTACACCCTCCAGTTCGTCGCCGAGATCGACGGCCCGAACGCCGGTGACGGCGAGCAGCTCGCCGCCCGGCTGCGCGAGGCCTCCGCGGCCCTGCTGCGCCGGCACCCCAACCTGCGGGCCTGCTTCCGCAACCGCAAGACCGGCGAGCCCGTCCAGGTCGTCCTCAAGGAGACCGAGGTCGCGCCCGAGTGGCGGCTGCACGACCTCACCGGGCTGCCCGAGGGGGAGCGGGAGGCCGCGGCGCAGCGGCTGGCGGCCGAGGACCGGCAGCGCCGCTTCGACCTGGCCAGGCCGCCGCTGATGCGGTTCAGCCTGATCCGGCTCGGCGAGGGGCACCACCGGTTCCTCTGGTCGGTGCACCACATCGTCATGGACGGCTGGTCCTTCCCGCTGGCCGTCCGCGAGCTGATGCAGCTCGGCGACGCCGCGACCGCGGCCGCCCTGCCCGCGCCCGCGCCGTACCGCTCGTTCCTGACCTGGCTGAACGGCCGCGACCGGGACGCCGCGCGGGCGGCCTGGGCCGGACTGCTCGACGGCCTCGACGGGCCGGTCCGGGCGCTGCCCGCGGCCGCTCCCGGGCGGGAGCCCGAACTGCCCTCCTTCGTCCGGCGGTTCCTGTCACCGGAGCGCACCGCGGCGCTCTCCGGCTGGGCCCGCACCGAGGGCCTGACCCTGAACACCGTGGTCCAGGGCTGCTGGGCACTGCTGCTCGGCCGGCTCACCGGCCGCGAGGACGTGGTGTTCGGCGCCGTCACCTCCGGCCGCCCGGCCGAGGTCCCGGACGTCGAGGCGATGATCGGGCTGTTCGCCAACACCCTGCCGGTGCGCGCCGACCTCCGCCCGGACCAGCGGGCGGACGAGCTCTTCACCGCCCTGGCCGGCCAGCAGCTCGCGATGATGCCGCACGAGCACCTGCCGCTCGCCGAGGCGCAGGCCGCCTCCGGCGTCCAGGGCGAGCTGTTCGACACCGTCCTCGCCTTCCAGAGCTACCCGCTGGACGAGGCCGCGCTGTTCCGCGAGTCCGGGGGCACCGTCAGCGCCGCCCGGATGCTCTCGGCCACCCACTACCCGCTGAGCCTCACCGTCTTCCCCGGGGAGCGGCTGGACCTCCAGCTCGCCTACCGCGCCTCGGCCTTCGCCGAGGACCCGGAGGCCTGCGCGGCGAAGGTCCTGGACCGGCTGCTCCGCGTCCTGGAGCAGGTCGCGGACGACCCGCGGACCCCGCTCGCCCGGCTCGGCGCGCCCGAACCCGCCGAACTGGCCCGCATCCTCCAGGAGTGGAGCGGCGCCGCCACCGCGCCCCGGCAGCCCGCCCGGCGCGCCACCGTCCAGGAACTGTTCGCCGAGCAGGCCGCCCGCACCCCCGACGCCGTCGCGGTCACCGCGCCCGGCACCGCCCTGCGCTACCGCGAGCTGGACGAGCGGGCCAACCGGCTCGCCCACCTGATCGCCGCCCGCGGCGCCGGCCCCGGGAGCCTCGTCGCCGTCGCGCTGCCGCGCGGCGCCGAGCTGGTCGTCGCCGTCCTCGCCGTCCTCAAGGCCGGCGCGGCCTACCTGCCGCTGGAGCCCGGCCACCCGGCCGACCGGATCGGCTACACCCTGGGCGACGCCCGGCCCGTCCTGCTGCTCACCGCCACGGGCGTGCTGCCCGAGCTGCCCGAGGCCGCGGACGTGCCGCGCGTCGACCTGGACGCCCCGGAGACCGCGGCCGACCTGGCCGCCCGCCCGGCCACCGCGCCGGAGACCGCGGCCACCCCCGACGACCCGGCCTACGTCATCTACACCTCCGGCTCCACCGGCCGCCCCAAGGGCGTGGTGGTGCCGCACCAGAACGTGGCGCGGCTGCTGGAGTCCACCGACGGCTGGTTCGGCTTCGGCCCCGGCGACGTCTGGACCCTGTTCCACTCCATCGCCTTCGACTTCACCGTCTGGGAGCTGTGGGGCGCGCTGCTGCGCGGCGGCCGGCTGGTCGTCGTCCCGTACGACGTGTCGCGCTCCCCGGACGCCTTCCTGGACCTGCTCGCCGAGGAACGGGTGACCGTCCTCAACCAGACGCCCTCCGCCTTCTACCAGCTGATCCGGGCCGACGCCGAGCGCCCGCGCCCGCTCGCCCTGCGCACCGTGGTGTTCGGCGGCGAGGCCCTGGACGTCGGCAAGCTCGCCGACTGGTACGCCCGCCACCCCGACGACGCGCCCCGTCTGGTCAACATGTACGGCATCACCGAGACCACGGTGCACGTCTCCCACCAGGAGCTGGACGCCGCGACCGCGGCCGGCGGCGGCGGGAGCGTGATCGGGCGTGGCATCCCCGACCTGCGGGTCTACCTGCTCGACGGGGCCCTGCAGCCCGTCCCCGCCGGGGTGCCCGGCGAGCTCCACATCAGCGGCCCGGGCCTGGCCCGCGGCTACCTGAACCGCCCCGACCTCACCGCGGCCCGGTTCGTCGCCTGCCCGTTCGAGCCCGGCGGCACCCGGATGTACCGCACCGGCGACCTCGGCCGCTGGCGCGCCGACGGCACCCTGGAGTACCTGGGCCGCGCCGACGAACAGGTCCAGCTGCGCGGCTTCCGCATCGAGCTGGGCGAGATCGCCACCGTCCTCGGCCGGCACCCGGCGGTCGCCGAGGCCGCCGTGGTCGCCCGCGAGGACCGGCCCGGCGACCAGCGGCTGGTCGGCTACGTGGTGCTGCGCGACGGCGCCGACCCGGCCGGGCTGCGGGAGTTCGCCGCCGAGCGGCTGCCCGAGTACATGGTCCCGGCGGCCGTCGTCCCGCTCGCCGCGCTGCCGCTCACGGCCAACGGCAAGCTCGACCGCCGCGCCCTGCCCGCGCCCGCCTACGCCACCTCGGCCCGCGCCCCGCGCGGCCGCGAGGAGGAGCTGCTCTGCGGCGTCTTCGCCGAGGTGCTCGGCCTCGACCGGGTCGGCGCCGACGACGACTTCTTCACCCTCGGCGGCCACTCGCTGCTGGCCACCCGGATCGTCAACCGGGTCCGCGCCGAACTCGGCGCCGAACTCCAGGTCCGGGACCTCTTCGAGGCCCCCTCCCCCGCCCGCCTCGCCGAACGGCTCGGCGCCGCCGCGCCCGGCCGGCCCCCGCTCACCGCGGGCCCGCGCCCGGCGGTGCTGCCGCTGTCCCACGCGCAGCAGCGGCTCTGGTTCGTCGAGCACCTGGGCGCGCCCGGCGGGCTGTACGGCATCCCGCTGGCGATCCGGCTGACCGGCCGGCTGGACACCGCCGCCCTGCAGGACGCCCTGCAGGACGTGGTGGCCCGCCACGAGGCACTGCGGACCGTCTTCCCGCAGCTGCCCGCCTCCCCTGAGGGGACCCCCCAGACCACCGGCGCCGGTTCCACCCCCGTATCCGGCGCCGGTGCCGGACCCGCCGAACAGCGGGTGCTCGCACCGGCCGAGGCCGTCGTCCCGCTCCCGGTCACCGAGGTCACCGAGGCCGGACTGCCGGAGGCGCTCGCCGCCGAGGCCGCCCGCGGCTTCGACCTGGAGCACGGACTCCCGCTGCGCGCCCGGCTGTTCGCCCTCGGCCCGGACGAGCACGTGCTGACCCTCGTCCTGCACCACATCGCCGGTGACGGCTGGTCGCTCGCCCCGCTCGCCCGCGACCTCACCGCGTACTACCGCGCCCGCCGCTCCGGCCGCCCCGCCGAACTGCCGCCGCTGCCCGTCCAGTACGCCGACTACGCACTGTGGCAGCGCGAGCTGCTGGGCTCCGAGACCGACCCGGCGAGCGAACTCTCCCGCCAGCTCGGCCACTGGACGGAGACCCTGAAGGGCCTGCCGGAGGAGCTGGCGCTGCCCTACGACCACCCGCGCGGCACCCGGGCCGACCACCGCGGCGACGTCGTGCGCACCGCCGTCCCGCCGCGGCTCGTCGAGGAACTGCACCGACTGGCCGCCGCCTGGGGCGTCAGCCCCTTCATGCTGCTGCGGGCCGGACTGGCCGCCCTGCTCACCCGGCTCGGCGCGGGCACCGACATCCCGCTCGGCAGCCCGATCGCCGGCCGCACCGACGAACGGCTCGACGACCTGGTCGGCATGTTCGTCAACACCCTGGTGCTGCGCACCGACACCTCCGGCGACCCGGGCCTGCGCGAGCTGGCCGAACGGGTCCGGGCCTACGACCTGGCCGCCCACCAGCACCAGGACGTGCCCTTCGAGAAACTGGTCGAAGTGCTCAACCCCGAGCGCTCGATGGCCCGCCACCCGCTGTTCCAGGTGATGCTCGGCTTCCAGCAGGCCGGCCCCGCCCCGGCGCCCGCCGCCGACCCGGAGCTCGTCGTCACCGAGCAGCCCGTCCCGGTCCGGACCGCCAAGTGGGACCTCTTCTTCCAGCTCACCGAGCAGGCCGACGGCGCGCTCGCGCTGGCCGTCGAGTACCGCACCGACCTGTTCGAGCGCGCCACCGCCCGCCGGATCACCGAGGCCTACCTGCGGCTGCTCGCCGCCGCCCTCGCCGCGCCCGCCGAACCGCTCTCCCGGCTGGAGCTGCTCGCGCCCGCGGAGGAGGCGGAGCTGCTCGCCCTCGGCACCCACCGGGCCGGCACCCCGCGCACCACCCTCACCGCCCTGGTCGACGAGCGGATCGCGGCCGCGCCGGACGCGGTCGCCCTGGTCCACGCCGAGCCCGGCCGCCCCGGCGAGCTGCGCCGCACCACCTACGCGGAGCTGGACGCCGGGGCCAACCGGCTGGCCCGTCTGCTGACCGCCCGCGGCACCCGCCGGGGCGACCTGGTGGCCCTGCGCCTGGAACGCGGCCCGGCCGTGGTCACCGCCCTGCTGGCGATCGCCCGCACCGGCGCCGCCTACCTGCCGATCGACCCGTCCCACCCCGACGAGCGGGTCGGCGACATGCTCACCGACGGCGGCGTCCGGCTGCTGCTCACCGAGCGCGCGCTGGCCGATCGCGAGCTGCCCGCGGGGGTGACCCGGCTGGTCCTGGACGAGCCGGCCACCGCGGCCGAACTGGCCGCCCTGCCCGGCACCCCGGTGCCCGCCGTGCCGATCGACCCCGACGACCTGCTGTACGTCATCCACACCTCCGGCTCCACCGGCAAGCCCAAGGGCGTCGCCGTCCCGCACCGCGCCGCCGTCCGCCTGGTGCTGGGCCTGCCCGAACTGGCGCCGACCGCGCAGGACACCTTCCTCTACTTCGCGCCGGTCGCCTTCGACGCCTCCACCTTCGAGATCTGGGGCGCGCTCGCCCACGGCGCCCGGCTGGCGATCCACCCGCCCGGCCCGGCCGACCCGCAGGCCCTGGAGGAGTTCACGGCCCGGGCCGGGGTGACCGTCGCCTTCCTCACCACCCAGTTCGTCAACACCCTCGCCGACACCCGGCCGCGCGCCCTGGCCCCGCTGCGCGCGCTGCTGACCGGCGGCGAGGCCCACTCCCGCGACCACCTGGACCGGCTGCGGGCCGCCCTGCCGGACACCACCGTGTTCCACGTGTACGGCCCCACCGAGGTGACCACCTTCGCCACCGGCCAGGACCTCGGCCGGGCCGACGGCACCGTGCCGATCGGACTGCCGATCGGCGACACCACCGCGTACGTCCTGGACGGGGCACTGCGGCCGGTGCCGCGCGGCGTGGTCGGCGAGCTCTACCTGGCCGGCGCGGGCCTGGCCCGCGGCTACCTGAACCGGCCCGCGCTGACCGCCGACCGCTTCGTCGCCTGCCCCTTCGAGCCGGGCGGCGCCCGGATGTACCGCACCGGCGACCTCGTCCGCTGGGACCGCAACGGCCGGATCGAGTACGTCGCCCGCGCCGACCAGCAGGTCAAGATCCGCGGCTACCGGATCGAACTCGGCGAGATCGAGCGGCTGCTGGCCGACCACCCGGACGTCGCCCGGGCCGCCGTCCTGGCCCCCGCCGACGCGGCCGGCCAGCGCCGCTTGGTCGCCTACCTGGTGCCCGCCGACGGCCGACCGGAGCCGGACCAGGCCGCGCTGCGCAGC
The DNA here is from genome assembly GCF_044768035.1 of Kitasatospora sp. NPDC101176. Lineage (NCBI taxonomy): Bacteria > Bacillati > Actinomycetota > Actinomycetes > Kitasatosporales > Streptomycetaceae > Kitasatospora > Kitasatospora sp. NPDC101176. Next base: position 20,045 of record NZ_JBIWPA010000009.1, on the reverse strand, counting down.
CACCTGGCCCGCTCGCTGCCCGGCTACATGGTCCCGGACGCCTACACGGCGCTGCCCGAACTGCCGCTGAACGCCAACGGCAAGCTGGACGTCAGGGCGCTGCCCGCCCCCGCCCCCGCGGCGCGCGCCCCGCAGGTGCCCCGCACCGGGCCGGAGCGGCTGCTCTGCGCGGCCGTCGAGGAGGTCCTCGGGATCGCCCCGGTCGGCCCGGACGACTCCTTCTTCGCGCTCGGCGGGGACAGCCTGAAGGCGATCCGGCTGGTCAACGCGGCCACCCTGGCCGGGTTGCCGATCAGCCTCGGCGCGGTCTTCGAGCACCGCACCCTGGAGGCGCTGGCCGCCGGCGCCGCCGGGGGCGGCGCGGTCGACCTGCTCGGCCCCGTCCTGCCGATCCGGGCGACCGGCGGGCGCCCGCCGCTGTTCTGCGTGCACGGCGGCCTCGGCTTCGCGATCCCGTTCGCCGCGCTCGCCGAGCACCTGGACCCGGACCAGCCGGTCTACGGGCTGCAGGCCCGCGGTCTGTCCGGGGACGGCCCGCTGCCGACCGACCTGGGGGACGTCGCCGAGGAGTACCTGGCCAGGGTCCGGGCCGTCCAGCCGCACGGGCCGTACCACCTGCTCGGCTGGTCCTACGGCGGGGTCGTCGCCCACGAGATGGCCGTCCGGCTGCAGGCCGCCGGGGAGCGGGTGGCGTTCCTGGCCAACCTGGACGCCTACCCGGACGACGCACCGGACGCCCGGCCGAGCGACGCGGAGTTCCTCGCCGACTTCCTCGCCGAGGCCGGCGTCGACGCCACCGGCCTGCACCGGCTCAGCCCGCAGGACGTCGCCGCGCACCTGGCCCGCACCGGGGGCCCCCTCGCCGCGCTCGAACCGGGTACGCTGGAACGGCTGCTGGACGTCATGCGGAACAACCTGGAGCTGTTCCAGCGGTTCACGCCCACCCGCTTCGACGGCTGCCCGATGACGCTCTTCGTCGCGGCCGGCGGCGAGGACCGGCCCACCCCGGAGGAACGCGCCCTCAAGGTCAAGGGCTGGGAGCCGTACGTCGGTTCCGCCGTCTTCGCGCACGACGTGGACTGCGGACACCAGCAGATGCTGCAGCCCGCCCCGGCGGCGGCGATCGGCACCGCCGTCGAACGCGCCCTCGCCGCCCTGGCCGCCGACCCGACCACCTGACGCCCAATCAACCCGGCACGCCCGAGATCCCGAGACCTTCCCGAGAGCTGGAGAACAGTCATGGCGAACCCCTTTGACCGCGAAGACGGCACCTTCCTCGTCCTCGTCAACGAGGAGGGGCAGCACTCCCTGTGGCCGTCCTTCGCCGCGGTGCCCGAGGGCTGGACGGTCGCCCTGGAGGCCACCGACCGGGCCACCGCCGTCGCCCACATCGAGACCAACTGGACCGACATGCGACCGCTCAGCCTGCAGCAGCAGGGCTGACCGGCCCGCCGCCACCGCGCGTCCGAACGGCCGCGCCACCGCCGCCCGCCGCACCCACCAGGGCCCTGGCCCGAGGGTGCGGCGGGCGGTCGTTTTGCCCCCCGGCACCCCCTGCGACCTGGCCTTCCACCCCCCGACAGGACCCGTCAGTGAGCGGTCAGTTGGACGTCATCGACCCGTCATCGGGGCTGACTACGTTCCTACTCGGAAGCCACTTCAGGGCCCATGGACAGACGGAGGAACGAGCATGACCACGGTTGCGCCGGAGCGTCTCACCCGGATCCGCGAGATCGTCGCCGAGAACATCGACGTGCACACCGAGTTCGCCGACACCGCGCTGTTCGTCGACGAGCTGGGCGCCGACTCGCTCAAGCTGATCGACGTGCTGAGCGCGCTGGAGATGGAGTACTCCATCGTCATCGACATGAACGAGCTGCCGAAGATGGTCAACGTGGAGGCCACCTACCAGGTGACCGCGGCGGCCGCCGGCTGGTGATCGGGGCGGGTTCCGGCACCGGAACCCCCGCTCGCAGGCATCCCACTGCTTAAGGAGTCCCATGTCCACCGCACAGTCACCAGCGGCACCCCGGGGCGGCGTGCCGGCCGACCGCCGCAGGGTCGTCCTCACCGGCCTCGGGGCGATCTCCAGCATCGGCACGGGGGTCGAGGAGTACACCGCGGGGCTGCGGGCCGGGCGCTCCGGTGCGCGGCCGATCACCCGCTTCGACACCGAGGGCTTCGGCCAGAACGTCGCCTGCGAGGTCCCGGACTTCGAGCCGGAGCGCTGGATCCGCAACGTCCCGCTCGAGGACGTGGGCCGGGCCGGGCAGTTCGCCGTCGCCGCCGCCCGGATGGCCGTGGAGGACGCCGGGCTCACCGAGGCCGACCTCGGCGAGCGCCAGGCCGTCATCAGCGTCGGCACCACCGACGGCGAGGGCCACGACATCGGCGTGCTGGTCGAGCAGGAGCTCGCGGCCGGCGACCCGGAGGCCATGGACCCGGTGCTGTCCCGCCGGATCAACGCCGGCCGGCTGACCACCGCCATCGCCCGCGAGCTGCGGATGCCGAACGTCGAGCCGACCACCATCACCACCGCCTGCGCGGCCGGCAACTACTCGATCGGCTACGGCCTGGACGCGATCCGCTCCGGCGAGGTCGACATCGCCCTGTGCGGCGGCGCGGACGCCGTCTGCCGCAAGGCCTTCGCCCTGTTCAAGCGCTTCGGCGCGCTCACCCCGGACGTGGTCCGCCCGTTCGACAGGAACCGCCAGGGCATCCTGACCGGCGAGGGTGCGGGCATCCTCGTCCTGGAGAGCCTGGAGTCCGCCCTCGCCCGCGGCGCGCACATCTACGCCGAGGTGCTCGGCTACGGCCTCAGCTGCGACGCCGCGCACCCGACCGCGCCCAACCGGGACGGCATCGCCCGCGGCATCCGGCTCGCGCTGGACGACGCCGGCGTCGAACGGGACGAGATCGACTTCATCTCCGCGCACGGCACCGGCACCAAGGCCAACGACAAGACCGAGTCGGCGGCCATCCTCGACGTGTACGGCGACGCCCCGCCGCGCACCGTCGCGGTGAAGTCGATGCTCGGCCACTCGATGGGCGCGGCCAGCGCGCTCGGCGCGATCGCCTGCGGCCTCGCCATCGAGCACCAGTTCATCCCGCCGACCATCAACCACCTGGAGACCGACCCGGACTGCCCGCTGGACGTCGTGCCCAACCAGGCCGTCGACGCCGAGGTCCGGATCGTGGAGAACAACTCCAGTGCCTTCGCCGGCAACAACGCCATCCTGATCCTTGGCACGTACGGAGAGCGAGTCTGAGATGACGAGTTCATTGGAAAGCGCAGCCACCCCGGCGGCCCTGCCGCCGGAGACGCTCGTCATCACCGGCTGGTCGGCCGTGTCGCCGTACGGCCTGACCCGCCAGGACTTCGCGGCCGGCGTGCGCGCCGGGGCCAAGACCGCCGTCAAGGCGGACGCCGACCTCGGCCCGCTGCCCTCGCCCGACGTCTGCCTGGTGCCCGGCTTCGACATCAAGGGCCTGCTCGGCCCGAGCGGCACCGCCAAGATGGACCGCCTCACCGCCCTGACCCTGGTCGCCTCCGACGGCCTGCTCCAGGACGCCGACGGCAACCGGGTGGTGGAGACCGACGACCGCACCGGTGTGGTCCTCGGCATCTCGATGGGCAGCCTGGAGAACGTCACCAACTTCCTCAAGCAGTCCTACACCAACGCGCTGCCCTTCCACGTCGACGCCGGCCGGATCCCCTTCGGCAGCCTCAACCACGCCGCGGGCGCCACCGCCATCCGGCACGACCTCAAGGGCCCCAACACCACCGTGGCCGGCGGCCGGGTCTCCGGTCTGCTGGCGCTCAGCTACGCCCGCCGGCTGATGGGCCAGGGCCGGGCGACCAAGTACCTGGTCGGCTCCGCCGAGGAGTTCTCGGCCGCGCACGCCTGGATCGAGCACACCGCCGTCGCCCCCGGCGACTCCACGCCGCTGCTCGGCGAGGGCTGCGGCCTGTTCGTGGTCGAGCACGCCGGCACCGCCCAGCGTCCGGCGATAGCCGCCGTGCTGGCCGTCGAGACCCGTGTCGACATCGACGACGACCCGGCGGCCGCCGTCACCGCCTGCGTCCGGCGCGCCCTGGACCGCGCCGGCGTCACCGCCGACGAGGTGTGGGCCGCCGTGCCGTGCGCCGCGCCCACCGCGGCCGGCCGGGCCGAGCACGAGGCGCTGGCCGCGCTGCTGCCGGCCGAGGCGCTGAGCCGGATCCCGTCCATGGAGCTGATCGGCGACACCAGTGCCGCCGCGGCGACCTTCCAGATCCAGGCGGTGCTCGGCGTGGCCGAGGCCGACCCGGCGGCCCGGGGCCGGATCGCCCTGGTGTCCGCCGTCGACCGTGACGGCGCCGTGGGCTGCGCCGTCCTCAGACTGATCGGGGAACAGGCGTGATCGCGCTGGTCAGCGGCGGGTCCCGGGGCATCGGCAAGGCCATCGTGCTGCGCCTGGCCCAGGACGGCTACGACGTCGCCTTCTGCTACCGCTCGAACGCCGAGGCGGCCGAGCAACTGGCCAAGGAGGCCGGCGAGTTCGGCACCCGGATCACGGCCACGGCCTGTGACGTCGCGGACCCGGAGCAGGTCCGCGACTGGTTCGGCCGCACCGAGCGCGAGCTCGGCCCGGTCGACGCCGCCGTCACCTCGGCCGGCATCACCCGGGACCGCCCGGTGATCCTCATGCCCGAGGACGACTGGAACCAGGTCCTGCGGACCAACCTCGACGGCGTCTACCACGTCTGCCGCGCCGCCGCGTTCGCGATGAGCAAGCGCCGCAGCGGGTCGATCGTCAACCTGTCCTCGGTGTCGGGCATCTACGGCAACCTCGGGCAGGCCAACTACGCCGCGTCCAAGGCCGGGATCATCGGCTTCACCAAGTCCCTCGCCAAGGAGTGCGGCCCGCGCGGCGTGCGCGCCAACGTGGTCGCCCCGGGCCTGATCGCCACCGACATGGTCGGCGACATGTCCGAGGCGGCGGTGGAGCGGATGCTGAAGAACGTCGCGCTCGGCCGGGCCGGCAAGCCCGAGGAGGTGGCCGACCTGGTCTCCTTCCTGGTGTCCGACCGCGCCGCGTACATCAGCGGTTCGGTCCTCGAGATCCACGGCGGCGGCACGTTCTGATGGCAGCAACGCGAATGGGGGCGCGCATGCGGGGGGCCGAGGGACTCAGAGACCACTACGACGCGATCGTCGTCGGCAGCGGTCTCGGCGGGTTGGTCAGCGCGGGCTACCTGGCCGCGGACGGGCGCAGCGTGCTCGTCCTCGAACAGCACGACATCGCGGGCGGCAACGCGCACGTGTTCCGCCGCCGGCGCAAGTACGAGTTCGACGTGGGCACGCACTACCTGGGCGACTGCGGCCCGGGCGGGCTGTTCCCGGCGATCCTGTCCGGCCTCGGCGTCCGCGACCGGGTGAACTTCCTCCCGATGGACAACGAGCAGGGGTTCGACCGGATCATCACGCCCACCGCCACGGTGGACGTGCCGGCCGGCTGGAACGCCTACCGGGACCGGCTCCGCCAGGCACTGCCGGAGGAGGCCGACCGGATCGACCGGTTCGTCGACCTCGCCGAGGCGGTGGCCGGCGCCACCCGGGACGGCCTGCACGGCGCCTCGATGGTGGAGCTGTTCCGCCGGTCCCCGCAGACCATGCGGTGGACCCGCCGGACGCTCGCCCAGGCCCTCGACCACTGCGGTCTCTCCCCCAAGGGGCGCACCCTCGTCGCGGCGCAGGCCGGCAACTACGGCACCATGCCGGACGGCATCACCTTCTCCGAGCACGCCGCCATGCTGGACCACTACCTGCGCGGCGCCTACTACCCGGAGGGCGGCGGCCAGGTGCTGGTGGCCGCGTTCGTCGAGGCACTGGAGTCCGCCGGCGGCGAGCTGCGCACCCGCTGCGAGGTGCGCCGCATCCTGATCGAGGACGGGCGCGCCACCGGCGTCGAACTCACCGACGGGACGCGGATCTCCGCCCCGCTGGTGATCTCCAACGCGGACTACCGGCGCACCGTGCTCGACCTGTGCGGCGGCGAGGAGGCCTTCCCCGCCGAGCTGGTCGCCAAGACCCGCGCGGCGACCATGCGCGGCGCCGTCGTCGCCGTGTACGTCGCGCTGGACACCGAGCTGCCGGGATTGCCCAACGCGAACATCTGGTGGCACGACAGCGACGACATGGAGGCCGCGCACGCGGCGATGCAGGAGCGCTACGCGCGCGACGGCTCGATGGAGTCCGTGCCGCAGCTCACCTTCTCCTTCGCCTCCCTCAAGGACCCGGGCGCGGCGGCGGTCTGCCCGCCCGGCCACAGCAACTTCCAGCTGATGACCGGCTGCCCGGCCGGCCACGAGTTCTGGGGCGTCCGGGGCGGACCGGTGGACGGCGAGCCGTACCGCCGCAACGCCGCCTACGTCGCCCGCAAGCAGCAGCTCACCGAGCTGATGCTGACCACCGCCGAGAAGGTCGTCGGCCCGTTCCGGGACCGGATCACGCACCTGGAGACGGCCACGCCGCTCAGCCACGAGCGCTACATCCGCGGCACCGGCGGCACCCCGTACGGCATGGCCAGCTGGGGCGGCGTGGGCCAGCGCCCCGACGTCCGCACCGACGTCGAGGGCCTGTACGTGGTGGGCCAGAGCGTCCGCTACGGCAGCGGCCTGGGCGCCGTCGCCACCTGCGGGATGGCCGCCGCCTCGCAGATCGTCGGGCGCGGCCTGCTGCCCGAGGTGCTCGCCGGGTCCGTGCTGGGCGACGCCTCGCGGCTGCCCGAGCGCGGCCCGGACTGGGACCCGATGGTGGTCTCGCGCGGGCGGGCCCGGCAGCGCGCCAAGGGCCTGGCCCGGATCGGCTGAGCGCCGGCCGGGGCGCTCCGCGCGCCCCGGCCGGACCGCTCGGCCGCCCGCCCCGTTCCGACCGTTCCGCCCCCGTTCCGACCGTTCGACCAGGAGCAGTGTTCCCATGAATCAGGTACCTCCCTTCGCCGTGGTCTCCGGCGCCCAGGTGCACGAGGCCCTCAACGGGCACGAGGACGAGGTCGTCGCCACGGTCGAGGCCGCGTACCGGCTGCACGGCGAGGGCCAGACGGTCAACCCGGACTCGTACTTCCTGCGCTTCCCCGACCGCCCGTCCTCGCGGATCATCGCCCTGCCGGCCTCGGTCAAGGGCGAGGTCGGCGTGCACGGCATCAAGTGGATCTCCAGCTTCCCGGAGAACGTGGCGGCCGGCCTGCCCCGCGCCTCGGCCGTGCTGATCCTCAACGACGCCGAGACCGGCTACCCGTTCGCCTGCCTGGAGAGCTCGATCATCAGCGCGGCCCGCACCGCGGCCTCCGCGGCCCTCGCGGCGGCCCGGCTGGCCGACGCCCGCGGCGAGCGCCCCACCAGCGTCGGCTTCTTCGGCGTCGGCCTGATCGCCCGGTACGTGCACACCTACCTGGCGGCCAACGGCTTCGACTTCACCGAGATCGGCGTCCACGACCTGTCCGCCGAGCACGCCCGGGGCTTCTCGGAGTACCTGCGCCGGGCCGAGGGCGAGGACGTCGCGATCACCGTCCACGACAAGGCCGAGCAGCTGATCCGCTCCAGCGACCTGGTGGTCTTCGCCACCGTGGCCGGCGAGCCGCACGTGACGGACCCGCAGTGGTTCTCGCACAACCCGCTGGTGCTGCACGTCTCGCTGCGCGACCTGTCCGCGGAGATCGTCCTCGACTCGTGGAACGTCGTCGACGACATCGAGCACTGCATGAAGGCGGGCACGTCGCCGCACCTGGCCGAGCAGCAGGTCGGCCACCGCGACTTCGTCGCCGGCACGCTCTACGACGTGCTCACCGGCGGCATCACCCCGCCGTCCGACCGCCCGGTGGTGTTCTCCCCGTTCGGCCTCGGCGTGCTCGACATGGCCGTCGCCAAGCACGTCTACGACCGCGTCCTGGCGAGCGGGCGGCTGCACACCGTCCCGGACTTCTTCCACGAGCTCAAGCGCTACGGCTGAGCCGCCCCGCACGACCGTCCGACGCCCGCCCGGTGCCCCACCACCGGCGGGCGTCGGCCGTTTCCGGGGCCTGCGCGCCCGCTCGCTGACGGCCAGCTGACGGCGCGCTGACCGAACGCCCCCGCGGGCCCCGAACGCCTTGTCGGCGCCGTGGACGGCCGCCCAGAATCACCCGCATGAGATCCTTTGCCAGCCTGGCCGAATTCACCGAGGCGACCGGGGAGCACCTCGGGTACAGCGAGTGGCTCGAGGTCACCCAGGACAGCGTCGACCGGTTCGCGGGCGCCACCGGCGACCTCCAGTGGATCCACGTGGACCCGGAGCGCGCCGCCACCGGCCCGTTCGGCGGGACGATCGTCCACGGCTACATGACGCTCGGCCTGCTGCCCGCGATGATGCGCGCGATCTTCGAGATCCACGACGTCAAGCTGGGCGTCAACTTCGGCCTGGACAAGGTCCGCTTCGCCCGCCCGATCCCGGTCGGCGCCCGGGTGCGCGGCGGCGCCAAGGTCACCAGCGTCCGCGAGACCCCGATGGGCCACCTGGCCGCGGTCCGGATGACGGTGGAGGTCGAGGGCCAGCCGAGCGCGGTCTGCGTGGCCGACACCCTGTCGCTGTTCGTCGCGGCCGAAACCGGCGCCGAGGCGGCCGCGGACGGCTTCTGACCGGGGGCGCAGGCGGCGCGAGGTAGGGGAACCTCCCCCTCGCGCCGCTCAAGAGGGGGGTTAGTACTACCGATTTCTCCCCCTCGTCCCGGCCAGAATGGACGCACGGCCACACGGCCGGGGCAGTGCGAACGGCACCAGAGAGGAGCGGGTCATGGACCGCACGATGCAGCTCGGGGGAAGCCCCTCGGCGGTCGAGATCAGGGGATTCTCCGTCCCCGCCGGATTCACCGGTCTGCGGCGGGCGTTGTCCCTCTGCTGGATGTCCGTCGCGGCCTTCGGCCGGTCGCTCGGCGTCACCGGCGCGATCTCCCTGGTCGGCCCCGGCCTCGGCCTGGTGCCGCGGGCCATGGAGGGCGTCCGCTCGCTGGCCGCCCGTCAGCGCGCCCTGTCCGAGGCCTGGGCCGGCGTGCGGATCCCCGGCCCGCCGGCCGGTCTGCCCGCGGCGCCCGAGGGCGCCTCGGGGGCGGTCGCCCGCTACCGCTGGATCATGAGCGACCCGCAGACCCGGCGGGAGTTCGCCTGGGTGCTCACCGACCCGATCGCCGGCGGCTTCCTCGCCTTCATGCCGATCGCGGTGCTGCTCAGCGGCTTCTGGGGGATCTTCCTGGCCTTCTTCGGCGTCCCGCTGTCGACCGAGTGGGACGGCCTCTGGTACCAGTTCATCCCGATCGACGGTCAGGCCACCGCGGTGCTGGCCGGCGTCCTCGGGGCGCTGCAGCTGCCGCTGGCGCTGTGGATGGCGCCCCGCGCGGTCCGCAAGCACGCCCTGTACACCCACTCCATGCTGGCGCCCAGCGAGCAGGAGCTGATGGCCAGCCGGATCGAGCACCTCACCACCACCCGCAGCACCGCCGTCGACACCCAGATGGCCGAGATCCGCCGGATCGAGCGCGACCTGCACGACGGCGCCCAGGCCCGGCTGGTCGCGATGGGCATGACCCTGGACGCCGCCGAACACCTGCTGGAGACCAACCCGGAGGCCGTCCGGGCGCTGCTGATCGAGGCCCGCCAGTCCTCCTCGAAGGCCCTGGAGGAGATCCGCAACCTGGTCCGCGGCATCCACCCGCCGGTGCTCGCCGACCGCGGGCTCGCCGACGCCGTCCGCGCCCTGGCCATGGTCTGCCCCGTCCCGACCGAGGTCGTCGTCGACCTGCAGGGCCGCCCGGAGATGCCGGTCGAGTCGGCCGCCTACTTCGCGATCTCGGAGATCCTCACCAACGTCGCCAAGCACTCCGGCGCCGACCGGGCCTGGATCGACATCCGTTACGATCACGGCATGCTGCGCATCACCGTGACCGACAGCGGTCGCGGCGGAGCGGACGCCACCCGGGGCACCGGCCTGCGCGGCATCGAGCGACGGCTCAGCACCTTCGACGGGGTCCTGGCCGTGAACAGCCCCGTGAACGGCCCGACCATGGTGACGATGGAGCTTCCGTGCGTATTGTCCTCGCCGAAGACCACTTCCTCCTGAGGGACGGTCTGATCCGCCTCCTCCAGGCCTACGGGCACGAGGTGGTGGCCGCCGTGGACAACGGGGCGGACCTCCTCGCCGCCCTCACCGAGCAGCAGCCGGACGTCGCGGTCGTCGACGTCCGGCTGCCGCCGAACTTCACCGACGAGGGCCTGCGCGCCGTCCTCGCCGCCCGCCGCACCATGCCGGACCTGCCCATCCTGCTGCTCTCCCAGTACGTCGAGCCGCTCTACGCCCGCGAGCTGCTCGCCAGCGGCGGCCGCGGCGTCGGCTACATGCTCAAGGACCGCGTCACCAACGGCTCGCAGTTCCTGGACTCGATCCGCCGGGTCGCCGACGGCGGCACCGCGATGGACCCGGAGGTCATCTCCCAGCTGCTGATCCGCAAGGAGCGCGACGAGAGCGTCGGCAGCCTCTCGGAGCGCGAGCGGGAGGTGCTCGAGTGGGTCGCCCAGGGCCGCTCGAACGCCGGCATCGCCCAGGGGCTGTTCATCTCCGAGAAGGCCGTCGCCAAGCACATCAGCAACATCTTCACCAAGCTCGGGCTGCTGCCCACCGACGGGGACAACCGCCGGGTCCTGGCCGTCCTCGCCTTCCTCGACCAGTAGCCCTCCCGGTGCGGCGGCCCTCCCCCCGCCGGCGGCCGCTCAGCCCGCCCCGGCCAGCAGGCACTGGTCCAGGAACGCGAGCGCCCGCAGGTGGTAGGAGCGGGCCGCCCAGCCGAGGCTGACGTTGTGCCCGGCGCCCGGCTGGCGGTCCACCCAGACCGTCGTCCCGGTGAACAGGCCGGCCAGCTCGGTCACCGCCTCCTCGTCGTGCCGCCACCACTGCTCCTGCTCGGCGAAGGTGAACCGCACCGGTGTCCGCACCCGGGCGGCGAGCCCCGGCAGCAGCCCGGGCCACCGCGGCACCTCCGCGGACTCGCGGTGCGGCATCGGCGAGACCAGGGCGCGGGCCAGCGTGAAGGCCTCCGTCGGGTAGTGCCGGGTACTCCCCCAGTGCCGCCGCCACTCGCCGGAGCGGTCCGGTCCGGGCAGCAGCTCCAGGTCGACGGCGTGCCGGTGGCCCAGGCCGGAGATGTCCAGGCCGAGCAGGTCGCGGCCGGCCGGGTCGGCGGCGGCGGCCAGCGCCAGCTTCCCGCCGTAGGAGTGCGCCACGACGAAGTACCCGGCGCCGACCGGGTGCCGGCGGGCGAACTCCGCCAGCACCCGGTGCAGCGTCGCGGACTGCTCGGCGAGGCCCTGCCCGTCCGGCAGGTGCGCGGCCGAGGCCCCGTAGCCGGGGCGGTCCAGCGCCAGCACGGTGCAGCCGAGCCCGGCGCCGAGGGCGAGCAGGGACTGCCCGGCGACCGCCCGGCAGTCGAAGTAGCCGGCGCTCATGCCACCGCCGTGCAGGGCGACCACCACGGCCCGGGGCCGCCCTCCCGGCGGCTCGGCGAGCAGTCCGGAGACCGGCAGTCCGTCGGCCTCCAGGGTGACCGGCCGGACCTCGGCCGGACCGGACCTCCACGACTCGACCATCAGTGCGCTCCCGTCGACAAGGTTTCCGCCCCGGCCGCTCCATCCTGCTGCACACCGCGGGCGCCGGGGGCCCGCGGCGGCGGATCGGCCGCGGGTCGGCGCCCGCCCGGAGTACCCGCGGGGGCCGGGCCGCGGCCGGACGTGCGTGAGGGCGGCGGCAGCCTGCCGTCGCCCTCGCGCAGCCCTCCGGGAGCCCCTCCTCCCGCCCCTCCCCTCCACCTCGCGCCGGGCGGCCGCACCCGGCCGGCGCGGTCTCAGACCCGGGCGAGCCGGCTCGCCGCGAACTCCTCCGGGGACCACGACACCGACCAGACGTCCAGCGCCGGGTCGCCCGACAGGATCGCCGTCTGCAGGCGCTGCAGCCGCGGACAGGGCTCCACGCCCAGTTCGTGGTTGAGCACGGACCGCAGGCGGTGGAAGGCCTCCAGCGAGCGGCCGACGCGGCCCGCCCGGTAGAGGGCGATCATCAGGTAGGCGCAGAGGTTCTCGTTCATCGGGTTCCGGGCCACCACCCGGGTCAACTCGCCCAGCAGGTCGGCGTGGCGCCCGAGGGCGAGGTCGGAGGCGATGCGCCGCTCGAGCGCACCGAGCCGGCTCTCCTCCAGCGACACCGCCTCGATCTCCAGGACGGTGCCCTTGCGGACGTCCACCAGGGCGGGCCCGCGCCACAGGTGCAGGGCCTGCCGCAGCTCCTCGGAGGCGCGGCGGTGGTCGCCCATCTCGGAGGCCGCCCGACCGGCCCGCACACGGCGCTCGAACCCCTCGACGTCCGTCTCGCAGGCCCCTTCCTCCAGCAGGTAGCCGCTGTGACGGGTGCTCAGGATCTGCCGCACGCCCGGGCGGTCGGCGTCCGCCGCCGCCAGCGCGTTGCGCAGCTGCAGGACGTAGGTCTGCAGGGTGGTGGCGTGGCTGCGCGGGGGGCGGTCCCCCCACAGTTCCTCGATGAGCGCTGGTACGGTGACGACCCGGCCCGCGTTCAGGGCGAGCATGGCCAGCACCTGGCGCTGCTTGGGGGCGCTGATCGTCACCGGCGTCCGGTCGAGGTGCAGGGAGAGCGAGCCGAGCAGCCCGATGCTCAGCGGTCCGGGGCGGCGCCCGGATTTGGCGGGGTCATGACTTCTTGGGCCTTCGGACATTTCGTTCCTCCAGGCATCGAACCTTCGGTCTCCCCTCCAGCATGGACAGTGCGCCGGGAGTTGCCCACTGAGCTGCACATCTCTCCGGTATGAAGAATTCACACGGCGAACGTGAATCTCTGCCTGGTGTCTCGCTAGAGGATCGCTGGAGACTTCCTTCACCGCGGCGACGGACCGCGGGGCAGAACCGGGAGGGCGACCACCATGCAGATCACCGCGGGCACCGACGACCTGGTCATCGAGAACCTCGACTACGCCACCCAGAACACCGATGTCGTCACCGGATGGTGTTTCATCGTCACCGTCGACTCGGCCCAGTAGCAGAGAGCGGCCACCGTGCTCACCGACGAACGGCCGATCGGATTCCGGCGCCACCTGCGCGCCGAGATCGTCCCGGGCGAGGCGGTCTACCTCGTCTCCCCCCGCGGCACCACGGCACTGTCCGGATCCACCATCCAGAAAGTGGCCCCGCTGCTCGACGGCTCACGGACCCTCACCGAGCTCCGGGCGGCGGCGCAGATCCCCGCCGCCGACCTCGACCGCATGCTCGACCGGCTCGGCGCGGCCGGCCTGGTCGGCTTCCACACCGGCCGGCAGGACGCCGCGGCCGGCGCCTACTGGGACCTCGCCGGGGTCGGCGGCCCGACGGACGCCGCGCTCACCGTCCTCGCGCTCGGCGGGGCCGACGCGGCCGCGGCCGAACGGGCCTGCCGCGCGGCCGGCCTGACCTGCGGCCCCGGGGCCCCGTTCACCCTGGTCGTCTGCGACGACTACCTCGACCCGGCCCTGGCCGAGTTCAACGCCGCCCGCCTCGCGGACGGGCGGCCGTGGCTGCCGGCCAAGCCGTACGGCGCGCAGCTCCTGGTCGGCCCGGTCTTCCGGCCGGGCGCCGGGCCCTGCTGGTCCTGCCTGGCCGTGCGACTGCGCTCGCACCGGCGCGGCGAGAGCCACGTGCGGCGCGCGCTGGGCCTGGCCGGCCCGGTCCGGCTGCCGGACGCCTCGCTCGCGGCGACCCGCGAACTCGGCCTCCAGACGGCGGCGCTGGAGGCCGTCAAATGGCTGGCCGGCGTGCGCAACGACGGCCAGAACGCGCTCTGGGCCCTGGACACGCTGGTCCTCGGCGCCACCCACCACCCCGTCGCACGGCGCCCGCAGTGCCCGGACTGCGGCGATCCCGGTCTGATCGCCGACCGGGCTTGGCAGCCGGTCCGGCCGGCCTCTCGGCCGAAGGGCGTCACCGGCGGCAACGGCCACCGGGCGCTGTCCGCCGAGCAGATGTGGGAGCGTTTCGGCCACCTCGCCGATCCGGTCACCGGGATCGTCGAGCGGGTGGTCCGCGACCCGCGCAGCCCGTCCTTCCTGCACTGCTACCAGAGCGGCCCCAACCTGGCGCTGACCGAGGCCGGCCTGGCCTCGATGCGCGCCGGGCTGCGGATGCAGAGCGGCGGCAAGGGCCGCACCGACCTGGACGCCCGGGTCAGCGGGCTCTGCGAGGCGGTGGAGCGCTACAGCGCCTCGCGGGCCGGCGACGAGGCGACCGTCCTCGGCAGCTACCGCGACCTCGCGGCCGACGCCGTCCACCCGGGCGCCTGCATGCTGTTCGACGAACTGCAGTACCGGGACCGCGCGGAGTGGAACGCCCCGGGCATCCCCTTCCAGCACGTGCCCGAACGCTTCGACGAGGAAGCCGAGATCGAGTGGACGCCGGTCTGGTCGCTCACCGGGGGCAGGCACCGGCTGCTGCCGACCGCCATGCTGTACTACGGCGACGGCGCCCCGGCCTCGATCCTCGCCGACTCCAACGGGAACGCCGCCGGCGGCACCCTGGAGGACGCCACCCTGCAGGGCCTCCTCGAACTGGTCGAGCGCGACGCCGTCGCCCTCTGGTGGTACAACCGCACCCGTCACGCGGCCGTGGACCCGACCGCCTTCGGCGACCCGTGGGTCGCCGCACTGCCCGAGCGCTTCCGCGAACTGGGCCGCGAGCTCTGGGTGCTGGACCTCACCTCCGACCTGGGCGTCCCGGTGATGGCCGCGGTCTCCCGCCGGGTCGACGGGCCGGCCGAGGACATCGTGCTCGGCTTCGGCGCGCACCTGGACCCCGCCGTCGCGCTGAGCCGCGCCGTGACCGAACTGGGCCAGATGCTGCCCGCCGTGACCAACGGCTACACCCCGGGGCTGCCGGCCCACCTCCTCGAGTGGTGGCGCGAGGCGAAGGTCGATTCTCAGCCGTATCTCGCACCCGATCCCGGGCGCCCCGCGAGGACCCCGGCGGACTACGCGTACACCCCGCGCACCGACCTCCGGGAGGACCTGGAGCACCTCTGCGCGCTGGCCCGCAGCCACGGCCTGGAGGTGCTGGTGCTCGACCAGACGAGGCCGGACCTCGGAATTCCGGTCGTGAAGGTCGTCGTCCCGGGCCTGCGGCACTTCTGGGCGCGGTTCGCCCCGGGCAGGTTGTTCGACGTGCCGGTCCGCACGGGCCTGCTGGACGCCCCGACCCACTACGAGAATCTCAACCCGATTCCGCTGTTCCTGTAGATCTGGAAGATCGTCCATGGAAGTCGGGAAGATCATTCATATAAAACTGGTAGATCCCCCAGCGTGGTGATGTGCGCCGGTCTATCCGGTCGGATAAGTGAGGATTGTCGCCCATGACAAGCTGATGCTTCGTCGGTAAGATCATCGCGGTTTTTCAGGAGAACTCGGGTCAACTCCCCGTGCTCTCAAACACCGTAGGTCGAACCGGGAGGCAGACGCCGATGCTCGACGCGCCCCACGGCAAAGGCCAGGACGACGGTCACGACCACGAGTCCGGCGTGCGGGCGCAGCGCATGGCGCTGCTGGTCACCCTGGGGGTGCTCGGCGGCCACACCCTGGTCACCGTGCTGGACGTGCTCCACCAGGGGCCCGACCCGTTACGGACGGCCGTCCTGGCCGTCGGCATGGGTGCCGTGCTCTGCCTCCAGTTCGCCCACTCCACCCGAAGACCCCGGACCTGGCCGGTCCGCACCCGGGTGCTCACCCTCACCGCGCAGGCCGCGGTCACCTACCTGCCGCTGGTCTGGCTGGGGCTCCCGTGGGGTGCGATGGCCGGACTGCTCGCGGGCTCGGTGCTGCTCGCCGTGCCCGGCCGGGCCCGCTGGCTGCTGTACGCCGCGGTCACCGCGGCCATCGTGCCCGCCGTCGTGGCGATCGCCGGGCCCGGCATCGCCCTCTACGGCACCGGCGCGACGATGCTCGCCAGCCTCATCATCTACGGCGTCAGCTCGCTGTCCGGCCTGGTCACCGAGCTCCGCAACACCCGGCGCGCGCTGGCCGGCCTGGCCGTCGTCCAGGAACGGCTGCGGGTGGCCGGGGACCTGCACGACCTGCTCGGCTACAGCCTGTCGGCGATCACCCTGAAGACCGAGCTCGGCTACCGGCTCGTCCCGGTCGCGCCCGACCGGGCCAGGTCCGAGGTCGCCGAGGTGCTCGGGATCGCCCGGGAGGCCCTCGCCGACGTGCGCCTGGTCGCGACCGGCTACCGGGACATGTCGCTGGCCGCCGAGACGGAGTCCGCGGTCTCCGTCCTCACCGCCGCGCAGATCACCACCGACACCGACCTCACCTGCGGCCCGCTGCCCCGCGAGGTGGACACCGCGCTGGCCATCGTGCTGCGCGAGGCCGTCACCAACGCCCTGCGGCACAGCAAGGCCCAGCACTGCAGCGTCACCGCCACCCGCGAGGGCGGGACGGTGTCGCTGCGGATCCGCAACGACGGCGTCGGCGAGGAGCGGCTCGACACCATGCCGGGGGGCGGCAGCGGGCTCGCCAACCTGGCGACCCGGCTGCGCGGCGTCGGCGGCGACCTCACCGGCGGGCCCACCGGCGACGGCTGGTTCGAGGTCCTCGCGCACGCCCCGGCCACCGCCCGGGACGACGACCGGCACACCGAGGCCCGGCCCGAGGACCCGGCGATGGCCGCCAGCCCCTGGGCCCCGCGGATGGCCCGGGGCATGCTGGTCGCCGTGCTGGCCGGCTACGCGCTGATCACCGTGATCAACGCGGCGGGCCAGGCCCGGTCCGGCCCCGCGATGCTCGCCTTCCTCGGCTGTTTCGCCGGTGTCGTGGCGCTCCACGCGTTCCACTCGCTGCGCCGCTCGCGGACCTGGTCGGTACGCATCCGGACGCTCACCCTGGCGCTGCTCGCCGCGGCCACCTACGCCCCGTTGCTCTGGCTCGACGCCCCCTGGGGCTCGATGGCGGGCTGCCTCGCCGGATCGCTGCTGATCACCGTGCCGGGCCGGCTGCGGGTCCCGTTGTACGCGGCCGCGATCGCGGTCCTCGTGCCCGCGGCGGTCGCGGCCGGCGAACCGTTGTCCGAAACCGTCTACCTGGCCGACTCCTCACTGGTCGCGGGCCTGGTTTTCTACGGGTTCAGCGCGCTCTACTGGCTGGTCACCGAGCTGCACGAGGCCAGGGGCGCGCTAGCGCAGCTGGCCGTCGCCCGCGAGCGCCTGATCGTGGAACGCGAGCTGCACGAGGTGCTCGGGTCGAGCCTGTCCGAGGTCACGATGAAGTGCGCACTCATCCACCGGCTGCTCCCGCAGTCACCGGAGCCGGCGAGGGAGGAACTGACCACCGTGCTCGACGTGTCCCGCCAGGCCCTCGCCGACGTCCGGCTGGTCGCCCGCGGCTACCGCGGCCACCTGGGCACTCCCGATCCGTCCGACCGCCCGCAGGTGTTCCAGGAATTCGGCCTGTCGGCGTCGGACGGTTCACCGGTCATCGTGCAGCAGGCGGATGCCACGACCTGACAATCTCATTCACACTTTGGGGAATCAGCACAATTAAAGGGGGATAGGTGGACAATCGGCGGCTCAGAATTCTCCTGGCCGAGGACATGCACATGGTGCGGGGAGCCCTGGTCACGCTGCTCGAACTGGAGCCCGACCTGGAAGTCGTCGCCGTGGTGGACCGCGGCGACCTCATCGTCCCCACCGCACTGAAGTCCCGGCCCGACGTGGCGATCATGGACGTCGACCTCCCCGGCATGGACGGCCTCACCGCGGCCGAGATCCTGCACGACCAGCTACCGGAGTGCCGCACGCTGATCATGACCGGACTGGGCCGGCCCGGCTACCTGCGCCGGGCGATGTCCGCGCGCGTCTCCGGGTTCCTGCTCAAGGACTCCCCGGCCGAAGGGCTGGCGCAGGCCGTCCGGGAGGTGGCCGCGGGCCGCCGGGTGATCAACCCCCAACTCGCGATGAGCGCCTGGGACATCGGCGAGAACCCGCTCTCCGAACGGGAGATAGAGGTGCTGCGGATGGCCTCGCTGGGCGACGAGCCCCGGGAGATAGCGGCCAAGCTGCACCTGTCGATCGGCACCGTGCGCAACTACCTGACGACCGTCGTGGTGAAGCTCAACGCCCGCAACCGGATCGATGCCGTCCGGATCGCCACGGAGGCCGGCTGGCTCTCCTGAGCGCGCTCCCCACCCGCGACCGGGCCTCGACCGGCGGTCCACCGCCGCGTCCAAGGATGCCGACAACGGCGAGGTGAGAACACCTCCGTTCGGCATGAGGAGTGCGTGATGCGCAAGGTCGTTTCCCGGGACGGCACGACGATCGCCTATGAGAAGGCCGGCGAGGGCCCGCCGATCGTGCTGCTCAACGGTTCGTTCCGCGATCACACCATCTTCGACGCCCTCGTCCCCGAGCTGGCGCCGCACTGCACCACCTATGTCTACGACCGGCGCGGGCGCGGCGAGAGCGGCGACGCCGCCGAGTACGCCGTCGAGCGGGAGATCGAGGACCTCAGGGCGGTGATCGAGGAGGCCGGCGGCTCCGCCGTGGTCTTCGCCGGGTCCTCCGGCGCGAACCTGGCGATCGAGGCCGCCCTCGCCGGCGCGCCGATCACCAAGCTGGCCCTGCACGAACCGTTCTACCGGGTCGACGGATTCCCCAAGCCGGTCTGGAACTTCGCCAAGACGCTCCGGGTCACCCTGGAGGAGGGGCGCCGGGACGAGGCCGTCGAGTACTACCTCGGTGCGTTCCTCGGCCTGACCCCCGACACCGTCGCCGAATGGCGGCAGGGCCCGATCTGGGCGATGAACGAGGCGAACGCCCACACCCTCGTCTACGACACCACGATCTGCGGCGACTGCAGCATCCCCGCCGACCGGCTGGCCGGGTACCGGACGGAGACCCTCGTCCTCAACAGCTCCGGCACCAGTGCCTGGCTCCGCGCGGCGGCCCGGGCGACCGCGGCCGCCGTGCCCAACGGCCGGGCCCTCGAACTGCCGGGCTCCTGGCACCGGATCGACATGGACGTCCTCGGCCGGACCCTGGTCGAGTTCGCCACCACCTGAGAGGTCCCGCCACCCCGGCGGACGGCGGCGCCGTCCGCCGGGGTGTCCGCGGTGGTTCCGTTCAGCCGGCGGTCCGGGAGGCCTGGTTCTTGCGGAAGTGCGCCGGCGTCCAGACCTGACCTGCCGTCAACTCGCCCCAGGAGAGCATCACCGTGACCACAGTTCACACCCCGGCCGCCGCGGCCGCAGCCGCGGAGGCGGCCGGCGCGGCCGGCCCCTGCGAGCGCGGCGCCACCGTGTGGCTGACCGGGCTGCCGAGCGCGGGCAAGACCACGCTCGCCTTCGCCCTGGCCGGGCGGCTGCGCGCCGAGGGCCACCGGGTGGAGGTCCTCGACGGCGACGAGATCCGCGAGTTCCTCTCCAAGGGCCTGGGCTTCTCCCGCGAGGACCGCCACACCAACGTGACCCGGATCGGCTTCGTCGCCGAGAAGCTCGCCGCCAACGGCGTGAAGGTGCTCGCCCCGGTGATCGCGCCCTTCGCCGACTCCCGGGCCGCCGTGCGCGAGCGCCACGCCGCCGCCGGCACCGAGTTCCTGGAGATCCACGTCGCCACCCCCGTCGAGCTCTGCGCCGAACGCGACGTCAAGGGCCTCTACGCCAAGCAGGCCGCCGGCGAACTCTCCGGCCTCACCGGCGTCGACGACCCGTACGAGGCACCGCAGGACCCGGAGCTACGGATCCAGACCCGGGGCCGCGAGGTGGCCGAGTCCGCCGCCGAACTGCACGCCTTCCTGACCGAGAGGGGCCTGGCATGACCACCGCGACGCGCGGCCCCGCCGAGACCGGCGACCCCGAGCGGACTCCGGAGGACCCCTTCGCGTTGTCCCACCTGGACGCGCTGGAGGCCGAGTCGGTGCACGTCTTCCGCGAGGTCGCGGGCGAGTTCGAACGGCCGGTGATCCTC